>MHOE01000024.1:4703-61335 GCA_001819985.1 Candidatus Spechtbacteria bacterium RIFCSPHIGHO2_02_FULL_43_15b | reverse complement strand
AATTTGAAGAAGAAGAAACAAAAGGCGGGAAAAAAAAGATGTCCGCGGTAGATCGGCTTCTTCCGGAAATGGTGAAAGAAGCGCCGGTTACAAAGATGGTCGCTGTGATTTTGAAGCATGCCGTGGAAGGTAAAGCGTCCGATATACATATAGAACCAAGTCCGGATCGCACGCAGGTGAGGTTCAGGGTCGATGGGAAATTGCACGCGAGTTTGCTCCTTCCGTCAAAAATACACAGCGCCATAGTTTCGCGAATAAAAGTGCTTTCAAATTTAAGGATAGATGAAATGCGTATGCCGCAGGATGGCAGATTTGCCACGGATATGAACGGAAAGACCATAGATTTCAGAGTATCGACATTTCCTACAAGAATGGGCGAGAAAGTGGTGCTTAGGGTTTTGGATCCGTCATCTAATATAAACGGATTCGAGGATCTGGGCCTGTGGGGAAGGAACGCGGATTTGATAAAGCAAGCAATAACAAAACCTTTCGGAATGGTTCTTATCTCCGGCCCTACGGGATCGGGAAAATCGACAACGCTTTATGTTTCTTTGAATTCCGTCGAGAGGGAATCTTACAATGTCGTGAGTTTAGAAGATCCTATCGAGTATACGATCGAAGGAGTGAATCAATCCCAAATAAGACAGGAGATCGGGTATACTTTCGCTTCTGGGCTTCGTCATATTTTAAGGCAGGACCCAGATATTATAATGGTCGGAGAGATACGAGACACTGAAACTGCCCAGCTCGCGGTGCACGCTTCTCTCACGGGTCATTTAGTATTTTCGACAATACATACCAATAACGCGATAGGAGTGATACCAAGATTGATAGACATGGGAGTTGACCAGTTTTTGATTCCTAGTTCTCTTGAATTGGCGATAGCGCAGAGATTGGTGAGAAAACTATGCTCGTTTTGCAGGTTTTCTTACAAAGCCCCCGATAATATAGCAAAGCTCGTAAACAGAGAGTTGTCGTTGATAAAGGAAGATGTGCTGGCTGGTTTTAATGTTAAACTGAAAGACGAATACGATTTATGGAGCGGGAAAGGTTGCGAGAGATGCGCGAGAAAAGGTACAATTGGTAGAATAGCCATATTCGAGATGTTTTCAATGACGAAAGAATTGAAGGCGATTGTTTATAAAGAAGCTAACGAAATGAGCATATTAAGTGAAGCAAACCGGCAAGGAATGACGACACTATTGCAAGACGGAATAATAAAAGCATTAAGAGGCGTGGTTTCAATTGAGGAGGTGCTAAGGGTAGTTGAGGAAAATTAGATTCCTGGCAATCTTGGGAGTTCGTTTCTTAAATAGAGTCGCATCGTAATTAATGTTAAAATTTTAATTTATGAAGAATATACTGCTAATCGAAGACGATCCGTTTCTGGCGGAAATTTACGCGGCTAAATTTAGAGATGCGAATTTCGAAATAGAAGTCGCGGCGGACAGCATACTTGGGATATCCAAAACAAAAGAAAAAAAATATGATCTGATTCTGCTAGATATAGTAATCCCAAACATGAACGGTTTTGAAGTTTTGCGTTCTCTAAAAAACGATCCTGAAGTAAAAAATATTCCGGTGGTTATTTTGTCTAATTTGGGAGAGGAAGAAAATGTCAAGAAAGGATTGTCGCTTGGAGCGGAAGCGTACTACATAAAAGCTCATTACACGCCAACGGAAGTAGTCGCGAAAGTTAAGGAAATACTAGATAAATCTTCTTAGGTTTTGGGTTTTAACCCGTAAGGTCCAGACCTAACGCAATATTATGCCAGATTACAATCAAAAACTTAGCCAGCTTTTGGAAATAGTAGTAGATGAGGGGGCTTCGGATCTCCACATATCGGTCGGTCGCCCGCCCACATTGAGAGTATCGGGTCGTCTTACCCCGCTTGTTAAGCACGAAGTTTTGAGCAAGGAAGACGCGGAAGGTCTCGGTATGTCGCTTTTAACCGAAGATCAAAGGGAGACATTTAAGGAGTATAAAGAGGTAGATCTTTCTTATGTCTACAAAGATAAGGCGAGGTTCAGAGTGAATGTTTATTGCCAGTCGGGATTCGTGTCTATCGCTTTGCGGTTTGTGCCCGCCAAAATAAGGACGATTGAGGAATTGGGTATGCCTCCCATATTGCATCGTTTCACGACTCCTTCGCAGGGATTTTTTGTCATCGTTGGGCCTTCCGGCCAGGGAAAATCAACTACCCTCGCGGCTCTAATAGACGAAATAAACCATACAAGGCAAGACCACATTATAACAATAGAGGATCCTATAGAATACATATTCACCCCCGACAGATGCATAATTGATCAGAGAGAGGTGGGCAGGGATACTAAAAGTTTTTCCAGCGCCCTTAGGTCATCTTTCAGGCAAGACCCCAATGTTTTGATGGTGGGAGAGATGAGAGACGCGGAGACGATGGCGACAGCTATAAGCGCGGCAGAGACGGGGCATCTCGTATTCGCGACATTGCATACAAACAATGCCGCACAGACAATTCACCGTATAATAGATTCATTTCCGGCTGAACAGCAAAATCAAATAAGATCTCAACTTTCGCTTTCTCTCATAGGTGTCGTTTCCCAAAGGTTAGTGCCTACAATGGAAGGCGAACTTTTGCCCGCGTGCGAGATTATGATAGTGAATTCCGCAATCAGGAATCTCATAAGGGACAAGAAAATTCATGAGATTGATCTTGTCATAGAAACAAGCTCGGATCAGGGGATGCTGACATTAAACAGATCTCTGGCGAATTTGGTAAAAGACGGTGTCATATCTCTTGAGACGGCAGAGACCTATTCTCTAAACGCGGGCGAAGTGAGAAGTTTGGTTGGAAAATAAATTAATAGTCGGCAACTGGCAGATGGTTTGTTTTTTGGCATAAGCCAGAGGTCGGCATTCAAAATTTCAGGTGTCTGTTTTCAATTATCAAGCAAGAACAAAAGAAGGGGAAATACAGGAAGGGAGAGTGGAAGCGACAAGCAAAGAGTCAGCCGCCGAAATTCTTCAGCGGCACGGGCTGATAGTTACGCTTATTGAAAGAAGCCAGGATGTCCCCATTTATTCAAGGAATATAAAGATTTTTCAGGGCGTAAAGAAGAAAGAGATAGTGATTTTTTGTCGCCAGCTAACAACGCTGTTCGCTTCGGAAATACCGTTGGTTATGGCTCTTAGAACTATAGCTCGCCAGACAAGAAACCCCGTTTTTAGGGAAAAGGTTTCTGAAATAGCGGCGGATGTAGAGGGAGGGGTGCCGTTTTCCGATGCTTTAAGCAAACACAAAAAAATTTTTTCAGAGTTTTATGTACAGATGGTGAAAGCTGGAGAAGTATCGGGTAAATTAGACGAGATCCTCGTATATTTAGCGGATAATATCGAGCGTGAATATCAGGTCGCGTCTAAGATAAAAGGAGCTATGATTTATCCGGCTTTTATTACATTCGCGTTTGGGACGGTTGTGCTGATGATTATGATATTTGTCATTCCGCAACTTCAGGATATCTTTGAAGAGTCGGGACAAGATCTGCCGTTTTTGACGAGGGTGATAGTTGGAGCGTCTGATTTTTTAAGGACAAGGTGGTATGTTCTGATTGTGCTTCTCCCCGTTATTGGGTTTTTTGTATGGAAGTACAGGCAGACCGAAGCGGGAAGGCAAATATTGGATAGGATTAAGCTCAAAATACCGGTATTCGGCGGGATTTTGAAAAAAGTTTATCTTTTTAGATTTTCCGAAAGCTTAGGAACCCTGATAAAAGGAGGAATACCGATAATAAAATCCTTAACAATAGCCGGAGATGTAACCGGAAATGAAGTATTCAGAAGAATCGTGCACGGCGCGCGCGACAGCATAAAAAGAGGCGCGTCTCTTGGCGAGGGACTAGTGATTTACGATGAAATCCCGCCTTTGGTGAGCCAGATGGTCGCGGTGGGCGAACAAGCGGGAAAATTGGATATGGTTTTGGATACCATATCGGATTTCTACGAGAAAGAAGTTAATGTGGCGATAGACAGTTTGACATCTTTAATTGAGCCGTTGATGCTGGTCATCATGGGTTTGGGGGTTGGCCTGCTTGTGGCGGGAGTTATGCTCCCGATATACAATATGGCGGGAACATTTTAGGTGCTTCATAGGTACGCCAAGTTTATCCACATTTAACATATTTACTGATTGTTGTATTATATATAAAGAGTGATTCGAGGGTTACCACTCGAAAAGTTAAAATTTTAGAAAGGTCGTGAATTGGCTCCTTGTATTCCTAGCTTATTACCTTCCTTTTGCGGAAGAAAAGCGGGGCATGGGAGCTTAAAATAATGTTTAAAAAATTAGTAAAAAAGAATTCAAAGGGTTTTACGCTAATAGAATTATTAGTCGTAATAGCTATAATAGGAATTCTGGCCACAATAGTATTGGTATCTTTGAACAGCGCTAGGCAGAAAGCTAGAGATGTAAAGAGAGTCGGAGATATGAGGCAGATGCAGGTCGTACTGGAGTCATATTACGATGATGTAAGGGCGTATCCGGCAGGCGATGGGGACGATGCTACATGCGTCATGGACTTTGTTGATGTTGGTTTAGTGGGAGATTTAACCCCTTCTTATGTGCCTGGTTTGCCGGCAGATCCTGGTAGTAACAATTATTTTTACGATCAGGCAATAGCCGATGATCAGAACTATGTTTTAGTTGCTACGCTAGAGGATACAACACACAGCGCTTTAGCAGGCGATGTTGACACCGCCAATGTATTTGGGTGCGTTTGCACTGATCCAGCGTTTTGTTTACAGCCGTAATATTGATCGGATTCATGGAATTTGAAAAGCGTTCCACTCTTCGTGGGACGCTTTTGTGGTAGAATAAGGCAAGAATATGTTTCCATATTTTTGTTACACGGCCATATTTATATTAGGCGCGTTTATAGGCAGTTTTTTGAATGTGATTATCTATCGGCTTCACACGAAAGAACCGATTGTTAAAGCGCGTTCTCATTGCCCGCACTGCGGGCATATTTTGGAATGGTACGAACTTGTGCCGATTTTCAGTTTCCTTATACAAAAAGGAAAATGCAGGAGGTGCAAACACCGTATTTCCATGCAATACCCCCTTGTAGAGGGTGCTGGGGGAATTTTATTTTTAATGGTTGTAGTTTTTAATTTTCCAGCTATATGGCAGGACTTCGGATGGGCTTTGGAATTTTCAATATTCACTAAACTGTTAGCTTTTCAATTTTTGAATATTTTATATCTTTGGGCTGTTTTGAGCATGATGATAGTTATTTTCGCGTATGATTTGAAACACTACATCATACCCGATAAAATTTTGTACCCCGCGATAATTCTCGTTATTTGCTATAAACTTTTCGATTTTTGGAGTTTTATAAATTGGGATTTGTCTGGGATTTCAAATCTTGAATTTGAGGTTTTGAAACCGCTTCTCTATTCTTTTCTCGCCGCTGCGGGGGCTTTGGCGTTTTTCCTTTCAATTTTTTTAATTACAAAGGGTCGAGGCCTTGGATTCGGAGATGTGAAATTCGCGTTCTTTATGGGTTTTTTCCTTGGTTGGCCATCTATAATTGTGGGCCTATTTGGAGCGTGGGTGTTGGGTGCTATAATAGGGATAGCGCTTTTAATGACCGGTAAAAAGGTATTAAAAAGCGAGATTCCATTCGGGCCATTTTTGGTTACCGGAACATTTACCGCGATGTTTTGGGGAGATGAAATAATAAAATGGTATTTTGGACTCCTAGGTTTTTAGAAAGCTACAAATCCTGCGAGTTAAAACGCAATGAAGGGGTTTACTATCGTAGAATTGATTATTTCAATCGGCATTGTGAGCATAATTTTTAGCATAGGACTCGCAAGTTATAGGAGTTCTTCTTCTCAATACGCGGAGGTAAGATCGGCGCAAACCATAGCGCAGGTTTTTAGAGAAGCGCAGAATATGGCTTTGAGCGGCCTTGCTCTGAATTGCACGGGAAACCCGGCAGATAAACCATGCGCGTACGGAGTATATGTGGATAAATCCCCAAGCCGGATATTGATTTTTGGAGACGGGGTAAACGGCGGACCAAAAAACAAAAAATTCAGTTCCGGGGAAGATTTGAAAAGTTTTGAACTTGAGGGCGAAATAGTAATAACTGATATTCTTATAGGTAATTCCTCAAAAAACGACGCGAATATACTTTTTGCGCCTCCAAACCCCCTGATATCGTTTCATCCTCCGCCCGGGACAAGCGTGAGAGTTGTCATAACCGGAGGCAGGTCTATTACCATAACTTCGGGAGGTAGTGTGGATGTTGATTAGCCGCGGATTAGATCGCATTTGCGTTAAAGAATTGTATCGCGTCCCCGTGATCTCTCGCGAATTTACGGATACTCGAATAATTTATGCTTAAAGCCAAGTTCAACAAAGGATTTACTTTAATAGAACTTTCGATAGCGGTTTTTGTTTTGGCCGTGGGCATTTCCGGAATGCTGGCGCTCATAAATCGTTTGGTTATTTCGGGTACGCAAATACAACAGCAGTTGATCGCGTCAGGATTGGCTCAAGAGGGCATAGAAGTGACGCACAATATACGGAATACAAACTGGATACAGGACAAGGATTGGAACGAGGGACTTGATAAATCAGGATGTTCTACCTCGCCGCTCGACACATCCAATTGCCCGATATTGGCAACCGTAAATTTTGACAGCTCTTCAATATCGGAAAATTCCGATCCGGACGATTGGGAATTGCCCTGGGACGGTTCAAATTATAAGCATAGCTCCGGAGGGATATTTTCGCGCCATTTGGAGATTTCGTATGACAGCGATGATGACGGAGATATATTTATGCGGGTAAAAAGCATAGTGGATTGGCGCGGAAAATCATTTGAGACGGAAGAACTGCTGTATGATTGGGAATAGTTTTAGTTCTAAGCATGCAAATTGTGCGCCGCGCCGCAATTTGCAATGTTTATCAGTCAATTTGCATAATGAAATTTCTTAAAACAGGTTTCAATTCGCCGAAATTTTTCAAAAAAAATAACAATAAGGGTTTTTCATTAGTCGAGATACTGGTGTCTCTCGCGGTATTTTCAATTGTCGCTATTGCGATTGGAGGATTTTTTCTTATGAGCGTAAGGGGGCAACGAAACACGATAGCTCGTCAAAACCTTATTGATAATGTTAGGTTCGCGATTGAATTTATGTCGCGTCAAATACGCTTGGCGCAACAAGATATTGCCGGATCATGCACGGGAAGCGCGGACTCGATGTTTACCGAGAGCGCTTCGGACATAAGTTTCATCAGTTACGATGGGGATTGCATAACATACCAGTTAGCCGGAGAAAAAATACAGATAAGGCCGGATGACGGGGAATCATTTTCCGATATGACTTCCGATGATATCATTATCAACAGCCTTGAATTTACAGTAGATGGACGCGAATCAGACGACGGCGAACAGCCAAGGGTTACAGTTATTATTGAAGCCGAAACTTCGGGTCAGAGGCCGGAAGACAATCTAAGCATAGAAGTCCAGACGACAATTTCGGCAAGAAATATAGATGTGCCATGACATCAAATTCTAACGAAAAAGGCATAGCGGTGGTTATTGCGGTGCTTTTATTGAGCAGTATTCTCGCGATGGGCCTTGGAATTTCAACGCTTGTACTGCGGGAATTGGGTTTTACAAGAGATGCCGGCGATTATGTAATCGCGTTTTTCGCCGCCGATACTGGCATTGAAAAGGTTTTAATGAGAAGATACGCGCCAGTATCAATACCGGATACAACTCTTACGAACGGGGCAAGTTATTCGGTTGTTGTGACTCCTTCAGGGGCGACGAAACCGGACGGAAGCACTTGCGCGGCATCTAATTACTGTGTAAAATCTACGGGAGAATTCGGCAATACGCGGAGGGCGGTCGAAGTTAGCTACTGATTAAAATTTGAGATTTAAGGTGCAGGATTTAACCAAAGAAATAGCTTTAGCGGGAATATTCAATTCTTGAGAGTTAAATTTCGAATCTTAAATCTGCGAATTTACCATCTTGACCAAGGCAGAAGCGAAAAAGCGCATAGAGAAGTTAAAAAAGGTTATCAACCATCACCGTTATCTGTATCATGTTCTTGATAGAGAAGAAATTTCCGATGCGGCTTTGGACTTACTGAAAAACGAACTAAAGAAATTGGAAGAAGAATTCCCCGAGCTTATAACAAAGGATTCTCCGACTCAAAGAGTTGGAGGAGAACCGTTGGAAAAATTTGAGAAAGTCGAGCATTCTTCGCCGATGCTTTCCATAGATGATGTGTTTTCCGAAAAAGAAGTCGGGGAATGGGAGTCCCACATAAAACGGCTGGTTTTAGATGATAAATTTGAGTATTTTTGCGAACTTAAAATAGACGGGTTTGCCATTAGTTTGATTTATAATGACGGCGTACTTATCAGGGCGGCGACTAGGGGAAACGGAAAAATCGGGGAAGATGTGACCCAAAATATAAAAACCATTAAAAGCATACCGCTTTCCCTTTCAATCGGCGAAGGAGCTATAAGCGTAAATGTTAAAAGGGAGCTGAAAAAAATATTTCGGAACGGAATATTTGAAATGAGGGGAGAGGTTTATATGGACAAAAAGACCTTCGACGAGGTAAACCGGGAGCAAAAAAAGAAAGGAGAAAAAGAATACGCGAATCCGCGTAATTTAGCGGCAGGATCGGTGAGACAGCTTGATCCCAAATTTACAGCTTCGAGAAATTTAAAATTTTTAGCGTATGACATAGTTGGCGACGCAGGCCAGACCAATCACAGCGAGGAGCATGAGATCGCCCGTATGCTTGGATTCAAAACAGACGATCTCGCAAAAATTTGTCAAAACACCGGCGAAGTCATAGATTTTTGGACGGATGCTTCAAGCAAGCGAGATTCCTTGCCGTTCCACATTGACGGCGTAGTGGTAAGCGTAAATGATAACAGATTATTTTCGCGGCTGGGAGTTGCAGGCAAAAGCCCGAGGGGCATAAGAGCTTTGAAGTTCGCTCCAAAGCAGACAATTTCGATCATAGAAGATATAAAAGTTCATATAGGCAGGACGGGTGCTTTGACTCCCATAGCACATCTTACCCCCGTGAATATAGGCGGGGTTAAAGTCAGAAGAGCAACGCTTCATAATCAGGACGAAATAAAGCGTTTAGGGGTAAAAATAGGCGATACCGTTATAGTCGAACGCGCGGGGGATGTGATACCAGATGTGGTGGGAGTTATCGAGGGGTTGAGAACGGGAAAGGAAAAAAATTTCACTATGCCCGCTAAATGCCCGGTATGCGCGAACGATCTTGCGAGACCCGAGGGAGAGGTTGTGCTCCGTTGTCCCAATAAGAATTGCGCCGCTCGTTCCCGTGAATATCTGCATTATTTTGTTTCCAAAAAGGCATTCGATATAGATGGATTAGGTCCAAAAATAATAGACCAGCTTGCCGAGAACAATCTTATTTCCGAACCCCCTGACCTTTTTGACATAGCAGAGGAAGATTTAATGACGCTGGAAAGATTCGAGAAAAAATCAGCGTCAAATACAGTAAGAGCGATAGAGGATTCAAAAAGTATAACACTAGCTCGCTTCATAAACGCGCTTGGCATACGACATGTCGGCGAGGAAACCGCGGAACACTTGGCTCAATATTTCGGGAGTATAGAAAATTTGGAAAAGGCAAGTTTAGAGGATCTGGAAAAGATACCCGATGTGGGAAATGTTGTAGCCAGCGAAATACGAGAATGGTTTAGCGATAAAAACAATTCTAGTTTTGTAAAATCGCTTTTGAAAAAGGGTGTGAGGATAAAAAAACCCGAAAGGATCGGGACAAAACTTAAAGGGTTGACATTCGTGTTTACGGGATCGCTAAAGATATTAACTCGACAAGAAGCGGAGAAAAAGGTTCGAATGTTCGGTGGAGACGCTTCAGGGTCGGTATCGGCAAAAACAGATTATGTCGTTGCCGGAGAAAATCCCGGATCCAAATACGACAAAGCGAAATTATTGGGAGTAAAAGTTATAAGCGAAAAGCAATTTATAGATATGGCAAATTAAAAGGAGGGATTAAGGAGCTTGCGATTTCATGATAAAAATTTACATTCATGGATGGCGGCTTTATAACAATCCGTTAAAAAATGATAGATAATGATCTTGTTAAGCATATAGCCGGTCTTTCGCGAATAGGGATTGGCGAAGACGAGGTTGAAAAGTTCCGAGCAAGCTTGGAGTCAGTTTTGGAATATGTGGATAAGCTAAAAGAAGTGGATGTTTCGGAAATAAAATCTGAAGTCGGAATCGCGGGCGCGAGTTTCAAAAACGGATTCCGCGAAAATTCGTCCGATAAAGAATCAGCGCTGGGGGCGCATCCGGACCGCGCTATCCTTATGAATATGGCGCCTAAAACAAGAAATGGGTACATAGAAGTGGATCAGATATTGAATAAATAACAATTAGCAATTTATTTTTTATGTCGTTGATAAATGACACGCAAAAAAAAATTAAAGACAGGGAGGTTTCGGCTAGGGATGCAGTAAAAGAATACCTAAATGTGATAAAAGAAAAGGACAGCGAGATACACGCGTATTTGGATATAAACGAAGAAGAGGCAATGATGCAAGCGGATAGCGTAGATTCAAAAGTTGATAACGGCGAAGACATAGGGTTATTAGGGGGTGTAACAATAGCTGTCAAAGATAATATTTTAGCGAGGGGATTCAAATGTACCGCCGGATCTAAAATGCTCGAGAATTATAGAGCTCCTTATGACGCCACGGTAATACGAAAACTTCGCGAAGCGGGAGCTATAATTTTGGGCAAGACGAATTTAGACGAATTTGCCATGGGTTCTTCAACCGAGAATTCCGCGTACGGACCGACAAAAAATCCTTGCGATTTAAGCCGAGTTCCCGGAGGATCGTCCGGAGGTTCGGCGGCCGCGGTGGCGGCAGGTATGTGCGCTCTGTCCCTTGGTTCGGACACGGGCGGATCAATTCGTCAACCGGCGGCGTTTTGCGGTACTGTCGGTTTCAAGCCGACATACGGCGCGGTTTCCCGTTACGGTCTTATAGCTATGGCTTCTTCTTTGGACCAGATAGGACCGATAGGCGCCAGCGTGGATGATGTGAAGGCGGTTTTCAATGTGATTAGGGGAAAGGACAAGCTTGACGCGACATCTTTCGATATGGATTTTAGATCAGACAAAGAAAGCGCCAAAAGATTCGAAGATCCGATTAGTGAGTTGAGCGAAAAAATAAAAGATTTGCGCGTGGGCGTGCCTAAGGAATATTTTGGAAAGGGAATTGATGATAAAGTGAAAGAAGCCGTGGAGCGAGCGATAAAAAAGTATGAAGAAAACGGAGTAAAAGTGGAAGAGGTTAGTTTGCCTCATACAGAGTACGGCTTGGCGGTCTATTATATAATTATGCCTTCCGAAGTTTCGGCGAATCTCGCAAGATACGACGGGATAAGGTACGGGCAAAGAGCGAAAGCAGATAGTTTATTTGATACATACGAAGAAACAAGAAGATATGGATTTGGCGAAGAGGTTCGCCGCAGGATAATGCTTGGCACGCACACTCTTTCGAGCGGATACTATGACGCTTATTACTTGAAAGCCCAGAAAGTTCGCGTTCTTATAAAACAGGATTTTGTGAATGTATTTTCGAAAGTGGATGTTATAATGACACCAGCGACTCCCAGCGTGCCTTTCAAATTCGGGGACAAATCGAAAGATCCAGTTTTGATGTACCTGTCAGATGTTTTTACTGTCGGAGCAAGCCTCGCGGGATTGCCCGCGATTACTCTGCCTTGCGATTGGGTTAAAGAGGGCGGGTCGGAATTGCCTATTAGTTTTCAGATAATCGGAAGAGAGGGCGGCGACTTTGAAATTCTTGAAATAGCTAAACTTTACGAAAATTTATAGGGTTTGTAAAAATAATTTTTAATTGAAATTAAACATAGCAAATGAGCCCAGAGCAGGAGATACAACTTATATTAAACAATCCGGCATATTTTTTTGAATCAACCATATTCGTTATTTTTCAGGTTCTTTCGGGTATAGTTTCCTTGTTTTTCCTTGTCTCGACGGTAATTTTGTTAAAAAGAGGAGGCGGTATGCAACGACATATTAGACACTTAATTAGAGCTTGGAACGCAAGTTACATACCAATGAAAAAAATGACGAAGAGATGGATGTTAATCGAGCGTTCTTTGGAGTCAGGCGATTCTTTGCGCTGGAAAGCCGCGATAATAGATGCCGATAATATGCTGGACGAGATTTTGAAAAAGGTGGGATATTTAGGTGACACTATGGATAAACGCCTTGAAAATGTGCATTTAGATCAGTTTCCAACGCTTGAAGACGCATGGCGGGCGCATAAGGTCAGAAAATTTTTGGAAGAAGATCCTAGATACAAGCCAAGCAAAGAAGTTGTGGCGCGGGTATTCGAAATTTATAAGGATATATTTAGGGAAACCGGATTGACTCTGTAGAGCTTTAAGCTTGATATTTTATCTTTGATAAGTTAGAATATTTGCTGAATGTGCATGGTTTTAATAAATCGTCGGGATAATTCCTTTTTCAATTTAGGCGTTCGCCGCGGGGGGAAGGTATGGTATCTTGCAGGGCTCATAACCCTGATAAAGGGGGTTCAATTCCCTCCCCCGCAACATTTCCGACTCCACTAAGCCGCGTAGGGCTGTGTAGCTCAGTGGTTAGAGCATGCGTTTCATAAGCGCAGGGTCAGTGGTCCGATTCCACTCACAGCCACCAAACTGGAAATACAAAGATAAATACTTTGAAACTGCGGTCGTGGGGGCGTAGCTCAGCTGGTTAGAGCGCCACACTGTCACTGTGGAGGTCACCGGTTCAAGTCCGGCCGTCCCCGCAGTTTCAAAGTATTTATCGAAACTGGTTCAAGCGCGGCAGTCCTAATTTCGGCGTTACAAATTTTTAAGATTAATTTTTTCTATTCGTATTTCAATGTAGCTTATAGTGGTCGCCAAGAAGGCGATTTTTTGATAGAGTTAAAGTAGCGCAATTATGAAAATCTCAAAATCCGTAATATCGAAATTTTTTCAAATAAGCGCGGTAATAATTTTTGTATGGATAGTGTCGTCACTCGCCATACAACAAATGACCTCCGAAGAGTTTAGGGAGATAATCGATAAGTTTGGAATACTTGGGCCGTTAGTAGTTATTGCCTATGTTATACTTTCACACATTTTCGCGCCTGTTGTGGCTATGCCGGTGCTACTAGCGAGCGTCGCTGTTTTCGGAATCTACGAAGCGATGTTTTACAATTACATAGGTGGCGTCATCAGTTCCGTAATTAACTTTTACATAGCGAGAAAATTTGGCAGAGGCGTGATATTGAGACTTGTCGGGTCTAAGGGAATGAAAGAAATCGATGAATTTACGGAAAAGTCCGGAACCCGAATTTTAATTTTAAGCCGTCTTTTCGGATTCGCGTTTTTTGAAATCGTATCTTACGCTTACGGGCTAACAATTATTGATTTCAAAAAATACTTTTTTATAACATCGGTATTCAGCGCGATTCCCGTGCTAGCTTTCGCGGTGGTGTTTCAAAATGTTGATTTCTCGACGGTAAAAGGCATTTTTATCTGGGCGGGAGTGCTGGTTTTTACGGGAATCGCATTTTCTTATGTTTTCAAAAAGTATTTATTGAAGAGGCGCGGTTAGAATTAAGAAAGGTAAACGGATAGATAAAGTAGCGAAAAGATTTCCTCTAGCATATTTTCAAGCCAGCATCGCGGCTTTTTATTTTGCGTATAGTATGGTATTAAACGAAAGGTTATTTCAAATCAAGGAGTGGGGTCATGCGCTATAGCGATAATGAGAAAATAACAAGAGATACCTATAATCAATCCGGAGGGCAGTGGATGAAGACGCATCAGGATCGTGATTATTGGCTTTGCGAATTCGCGATATTCAGCTGGGAATTGGACCGTTTGGTTGGGAAAAAGGGAAAAATTTTGGATTTGGGTTGCGGATTTGGAAGGGATTGTAAAGTTTTCACGGAAGCTGGGTATGAGTATGTCGGCGTTGATTTTTCGGAAGGGCTTCTCGAGGAAGCAAGATTGTTGAATCCCGAAAGAGAATTTATGCTGGCTAACATACGGAATTTGCCCTTCGGAGACGAATCATTCGAAGGATTTTGGGCGGTAGCTTCACTTTTGCATATAGAGAAGGAAAATATAAGAAAGGTTCTTTTGGGAATACGAAACAAGCTAAAAAAGAAAGCCGTTGGTTTGATTGTGCTCAAGGAGGGAGAGGGAGAAATGATTGATGAAGGCAAGGACTGGTCGCAAAACGGGAAAAGATTCTTTGCATATTACGGGGAGGACGAATTCAAAGCGATACTCGAAGATTGCGGATTCGACATAATCGGAGTAAGGAGGCGCAAGGAAGGCAAAACGACGGTTTGGCTTGAATTCTTTGTTCAAAAAAATGCGCGGCTTAAACAGGAGATCCGAAAATTATTGAATGCGGCGGTAAAGGAGTACGGCGCGTGAACTACGAAAGAAATATCGCGGGAATGAAATTTGCGCATCCGGTAATGAACGGACCGGGAGTGAATTGCAAAAGTTTAGATGAAGCGGTAACGCTTGCCGAATCGTTGTCGTCGGGGATTGTTGTAGGCGCGTTTACAAAAATGGCAAGATCGGGAAATCCGGGCGATACGGCGTATTTTGACATTCCGGAATTAAGCGTAAACGCTTTGGGGATGCCAAATCCCGGGATGGCTGGTCTTGAAGCAATTCTGCCAAAAATGGTTAAAATATCTCGTACGGCGGGAAAGCCGATCGGAGTAAATATTGCCGGGTTTAGCGACATAGAGTTTGTGGAGCTCGCAAAACTTGTTGAAGATTGCGGAGCCGATTGGGTGGAGCTCAACCTTTCCTGTCCGAATGTACACGACGGAAATGAGCTATTTTGTCATTCGCTTGGAACAACCGAAAAAATCGTATGCAGTGTTATGGGAAATGTCAGCATTCCGGTTGATGTTAAGCTCTCGCCATTTATCGACATTGGCCAGAAAGAAGATCTTGAGGCATCTCTTCGAGGGTTGAAAATAAAGGCGGATCTTAGCGAATGCAATATTTTTGAAAGTTCTTACGCGTATAATATGGCGGAACTTCTAAGGGACTTAAATGTGAATATTGTTACGCTTTGTAACACCCTCGGGAATGTTTTGATTTTTAAGGAAAACGGGGAGCCGGCTATTCGCACAAAAGTTGAGGATAAGCAAGTATTGGTGGGAGGTATGGGCGGACCGATTATGAAGCCCATAGTCATTTCATTCGTAAGTATATTCAGAAGAATTTTGCGTCCAAATCAGGGCATAATGGCGATAGGAGGGGTACAGCGTGGTCTGGATGTCATCGAGTATGAATGCGCCGGAGCTGATATGGTTCAAGCGTCAACAGTGCGCGCGCTAAGAGGCGAGAGGGCTATCGAAACTATAATTACGGAATATGTATCCCTGAAAGAATCCAACTAAAATCCGGATTAAAATTCGGGTTTTTATTTTCGATAAATTTATGAGTTGGGGAGCTTATTCGGGAATGCGACGAAGATCTAAATACTTGTTCGGGCTTCAAAAATAAGGTAAAATACGGTCATGGATTTCATTTTTCTCTCCGTACTTACATCTTTTTCAGTTGTTCCCTTTTTGGGTTTGCTATTTTTTTCAGACCCTTTTCTGGCTAGCGGAACCGTGATTTTTATGTTTTTTTCCGCGATGTTCTTATCGCTAGCGGGAATATTCAGCATTTGCGGGGCTGTTATTGCGAAATTCGGGAATAAAAAAGCCGAATACACGGTTTTCTTAAGAAGAGGAATTTTTCTAGGGCTTGTAGTTCTATCCATGGTATTACTGCAAAAATTTCTTGTCTTAAATCTGGGAAACGCATCGGCTTTGGTTATGCTTGTCGTGGGGATGGAGATGATGTTCGCGTATCAAGCTAAAAATTCAGCCAGAAATGGAAATTAAAGATTTGAGGATATTTAGAGGGATGCGTAGCGGGATTTAGGATATATTTTCAATTAGAAGCGAAGTTTTTATCCTATGGATATCGGCGAAATAAAAAAAGAAATACTGTCCAAGTCAAACCTCAAAGAATTAGACGCGGCGCATAAAAAATACCTGGGTAAAAACGGGTCTCTTAATGTCGAGTTAAAAGCGCTAAAGGATCTTCCGCCGGACGAAAGAAAAGCAAAAGCTCCGGAACTTCAGAGATTGAAAAGAGAAATAGACGCGGCTGTTGTCGAAAGGGCCGGATACCTAAAACGAAAAGAAATAGAAAGCAGTTTGGAAAGCGAGATTATTGACATTACCGCTCCGGGCGTAAAGATTGAAATGGGGCATATTCATCCGCTGACTAAGGTTCAGGATAGGATGAATGAAATTTTCACTTCTTTGGGTTTTGAAATAGTAGAGGGGCCGGAAGTTGAAACGGAATGGTATAATTTCGATGCTTTGAATATTCCAGAGGATCATCCGGCAAGAGATATGTGGGATACATTCTGGTTGGCACCGGAGAATCGGGAATCCGAAACTAAAAATCAAAATTTACTTTTACGGACTCATACTTCGCCTGTGCAGATAAGATATATGGAAACGCACCATTCGCCGTTAAGGATAATAACTTCTGGGCGCGTGTTCAGGCATGAGGCATCGGATGCTTCACACGATATACAGTTTCATCAACTCGAAGGTCTTATGGTGGATAAAAATATAACCGTGGCGAATTTTAAGGCGGTTATAGGCGAGTTTTTGAAAGGGTTATTCGCCGGAAAAGTGCAAACAAGGTTGCGGCCAGCGTATTTTCCTTTTGTGGAGCCCGGGTTTGAGGTTATGATGAGTTGCGCAAACTGCGATGCTAAAGGATGCCCGGTATGCAGTAAGACCGGATGGCTGGAAGTGATGGGGGCGGGGATGGTCCATCCAAATGTGTTCAAAGCTGTCGGTTACGATGTGAACGAAGTGCAGGGTTTTGCTTTTGGCATCGGAATCGATAGGATTGCGATGATGAAATACAAGATTGACGACATTAGATTGTTTTATGGCGGGGATTTAAAATTTTTGCGGCAATTCTAATGTCCGGATTTCAGTTTGCGGCAAATTAAGGCAACTAAATTTTGAAACCAGCCCTGGAAAAATTTTCGATTCGGAAATTATAAATTCAAAATTCAATGAAGTTTAGCTACAACTGGCTACAATCTTATTTCAAAAAGGCGTTACCAGAACCGGATGAATTGGCGGATGCTTTGACTATGCATTCTTTTGAAGTCGAGGGCGTGGAAAAGAAAAACGGCGATTATTTGTTAGAGATTGATATTTTGCCCAATAGAGCCCACGATTGCTTGAGCCATTATGGTTTGGCAAGGGAATGCGCGGCGCTGTTTGTATTAGAGATGGCATCTTTGCCGGCGCTTGGAAATGAACCCAAAGACGGACAAGACAAGGAAGTTTTGAGCGTAAAAATATTAAATACCGACCTATGCCGTAGATATTCAGCGTATGTGATTGAGGGAGTAAAAATAACGGAGTCGCGGGATCTGGTAAAAGGGAGATTGGAGTCTGTGGGACAAAAGCCGATAAACAATGTAGTTGATGTAACGAATTACATAGTATGGGAACTCGGCCAGCCACTGCATGCTTTTGATTTCGAAAAGATCAAGGGTTCGGAAATGACAGTGCGGCTATCTAAAGCGGGAGAAAAGGTTGAGACCCTAGATGGAGAAATACGAGAGCTGGACGATCGAACTTTAATAATCGAAGATTCGGAACGGCTGATCGATCTTGCCGGAATCAAAGGCGGGGCGAATACTCAAATAGATAAAGACACAAAAACGATTGTTTTGCAGGCGGCTATTTTCGACGCCGCGCATATACGCCGTTCAAGCCAATATCTTGGATTACGGACTGATGCCGCGATGAGATATATGCACGGATTTGACCCTAATCTCCCCGTGAAAGCGCTTAGAAGGGGCGTGGAACTTTTAATGGAGACAAATCCGGACGCGAAAATTGTTCAGAAGATAGATATCTACAGCGATCCCGCAAAACCAAAGCGCGTGAGTTTATCGTACGGGTACATTAACGGTCTTCTTGGAGTAAATATTCCAGAAGACGAAGTAAGGGTTATTCTTAAACGGCTGGGCTGTACGGTTTCGGCATTGAGAGAAAGCGATAAAAAGGCGGGCGGGTTTGCCGGGGAATTATCGGTAGAAGTTCCAGATTACCGTTTAGATCTCAACATTCGCGAAGATTTGGTAGAAGAGATCGGCCGTATATACGGCTATGAGAATATAAACGGAGATCCTCCCAGAGGCATTCTTATTACGCCATATCGCAACGATCGCGTATTGTGGCGTCGAATGGCGCGTGGAATTTTGAGAGACGCCGGATTTTCCGAGGTTTACAATTACTCGCTGATTTCCCGAGACGAAATTTCGGGTTTTGGGTTTGAGATTAGAGAATTAGCGAATCCGGTGAGTGACGAATTTCGATTTTTGCGCCCGTCGCTAATCCCGGGCATTCTTAAAAACATGGCGCGTAATTCAAGATACGGAGAAACAGCGCAAATTTTTGAAACAGGAAAAGTTTTTTGCGGCAATGAAGAAAAAGAAAATATTATCATCGCTCTTAATGATTTCGAGAGCATCGGTTTTTACAGGTTAAAAGGGTATCTCGATGATGTCCTAAAAAAATTCGGAATTACCGATTTCTATTTCGACCCAGCTTTTTCCTCGGAAGACGAAAAGCGCCACGGGTTTCTTTTGCATCCGGGCAGAAGAGCAAATATATTTATTGACAGTAAATTTGCCGGTTTTATGGGGGAAGTTAGCCCAGCTCTTTGCTCGGAATATAGTTTAAAAAACAGGGTATTTTGCGCCGAGATTGATTTTGGCGAGATAGCGGACGAAGCGGAGGACGAGCACATATACCAAAAGCCGTCCAAATACCCAGATGTTGTGAGGGATGTGGCAATATTGGCGCCTAGGGATGTAAGAGTAGTTGATGTTATGAACTTAATCAATTCTTCGGGAGGCGAACTTCTTCGCGATGTGGATTTGTTCGATATGTATGAAGGCGAGAACTTGCCGGACGGAATGAAAAATTTAGCTTTTCATCTCATATTTCAGTCCGAGGATCGCACTTTGACCTCCGAAGAGGTGGATAGTATAATGAACGGGATAAATGAAAATATTAACGAAAAAGGGTGGGAAGTAAGATAGCTCAAGCTAAAATGAAAATAGCTAATTTTTCTTTTTAACTTTCAAGTATGGCACAAAGCAAAGACAAAACAAAAAAATCAAGTTACAGCGCGAAAGATATCCAGGTATTGGAGGGTCTTGACCCGGTTAGAAAACGCCCTGGTATGTATATCGGTTCAACCGGGCCCGAAGGCCTGCACCATTTAATAAAAGAAGTTTCAGATAACTCGCTCGATGAAGCAATTGCGGGGTACGCGACCGAAATAGTCGTAACATTACTGCCGAATAACCAGGTCAATGTAACGGATAACGGAAGAGGAATTCCGGTTGAGAAGCATCCCCAAACAAAAAAATCCACGCTTGAAACAGTGTTAACTATTCTTCACGCGGGAGGAAAATTTGGCGGAGAAGGTTACAAGATATCGAGAGGGCTTCACGGCGTGGGCGTATCTGTTGTAAACGCACTATCAATATACCTTAGGGCGGAAGTATGCAGAGACGGGTTTATGTACGCCCAGGAGTATTCCAAAGGAATTCCGAAAGGCCCGGTCAAAAAAATCGGGACATGCCCGAAAGGTTTTTCCGGAACATCCATAACTTTTGAGCCGGATTTGGAAATTTTTAAGGAGATTAAATTTGGCTGGAAGACAATGATGGATCATTTTCGTCAGCAGGCGTATCTTACGGGCAAAGTAAGGATAAAGCTGATAGACGAAAGAGAAAAACCCGAAAGGATTTACCAATTCTATTTCGAAGGCGGGATACCTTCGTATGTCGATTATCTCAATCGAAATGAAGAAGTTAAGCACAGGAATATTTTTCATGCGAGCAAGGAAGAAGACGGAATTCAGGTTGAAGTCGCGTTTCAATACACGGATGACATACAAGGCATGGAGATGGGATTTGCGAATAATGTTCACACAAAAGACGGAGGTTCCCACATAACCGGTTTCAGAACCGCGCTTACGAGAGCGCTTAATGATTTCGGGAAAAAAAACAATCTCCTTAAAGACGAGGGACTAACCGGAGATGATGTGAGAGAGGGGCTTACAGTAGTCGTTTCAGTGAAACTGCCAGATCCGCAGTTTGAGGGCCAGACAAAAGCAAAACTTGGAACTCCGGAGGCAAGAAGTGCTGTCGAGTCGGTGGTTTCAGAATACTTGCAGGAATTTCTCGAAAAAAATCCGCAAGACGCCCGTGAGATAATAGGAAAATGCACACTTTCGGCAAGGGCAAGAAAAGCCGCGAAAGCCGCGCGAGAGACGATAATAAGAAAAGGAGCTCTTGAAGGGATGACATTGCCAGGTAAACTGGCGGATTGTTCATCTCGAGAGCCGGAAGAGTCGGAGTTATTCATAGTGGAGGGAGATTCGGCCGGCGGTTCAAGCAAACAGGGCAGAGATAGGCGGTATCAAGCGATACTTCCGCTTCGAGGGAAGATACTTAATGTTGAAAGAGCCAGGTTGGATAAAATGCTTGCGTCAAAGGAGATAAAAGCATTGATTATAGCGCTTGGAGCGGCGATAGCGGAGGAGTTCGATGTAAGCAAACTTCGATATCACCGCGTAATAATAGCTACGGACGCGGATGTGGACGGAGCGCATATAAGAACATTGCTTCTGACTCTATTTTACAGATACTTTCCTCAAGTGATTTCAAGCGGCTATCTTTACATAGCTCAACCCCCGCTTTACAAGGTTCAATCTGGAAAGTCCGTTAAATACGCTTATAGCGACTCGGAAAAAGACGGAGTCGTTCAGGAATTCAGAAAGAACTACAAGTTGCCCGAGAAAAAAGCAAAAAAAGCGCAAGAGGCGGAAATTACGGAAGAGGAAACCGAAGAAGAGGCGCAAGAAGACGAGGCGCCAAAATTAAGGGGTATAAATATACAACGATATAAGGGACTCGGAGAAATGAATCCGGAAGAGTTGTGGACGACTACAATGGACCCGGAAAGCCGCATTTTGAAGCAAGTGAATTTCGAGGACGCAAAAGAAGCGGATGAGATATTCGATATCCTTATGGGTTCAGAAGTTGCTCCAAGAAAAAGGTTTATACAGACGCACGCAAAAAATGTGCAGAATTTGGATATATGAGGCGTTGTAACGGCATTTTTGTTAACGCATCCGCCTGTTTTTAGTATATTTTACAAATGTTTGCATGGGCTCTTCGCGCTTATTATTTACAGAATTCGGGAGAAAAACCTTGACACTTAATGGACAAAGGATTATTGTTGATATATCTACAAGCCCACGCGGGCTTTTTAATAACAGCAAGCGGCTCATTTTTCACGATTTTTCAAGGTGAAAAATGAGGACCTGGCTATTTGGAAAACAAGATGAAATTCATATTAAAGCTGAAGCAATTTTTGAAAGAAGTGCGAATGGAAATGAAGCGGGTAAACTGGCTTACAAGAAAGGATGTTTTTAGGTATACTCTAATGGTTGTAGTTTTTTCTTTGGCAGTAGCGGCTTATCTTGGGGCTATTGATTTCGTGGTACAATGGATTATAGCAAAGTATATTGTTTAACATCTGAGGCGCAATGTCTTAGTTTATTACCATTTATTTGGCCCTTCGGGCAAAAATTAAATGCCTAAACAGCAATTAGAACAAGGTAAAAACTGGTATGTGCTTCACACATATTCAGGATATGAGGACGCGGTGGCGCAAAATCTTAAGCAAAGAATAGAATCTTTGGGTATGGAAGATAAGATTTTCACCGTTCTTGTACCCAAAGAAAAAAAGATTAAGATAAAAAACGGCAAGAGGCAGGTTATAGAAGAAAAAATATATCCGGGCTATGTGCTTGTCGAGATGATAGTAACTGATGACTCTTGGTATGTCGTCAGGAATACACCCAGAGTTACGGGGTTTGTGGGTTCAGGAACAACGCCTATAGCCGTTTCAAAAAAAGAAATTGATATATTGCAAAAACGAATGGGAGTTGAAGAACCTACTTATAAGATTGATGTATCAGTGGGGGATGCTGTAAAAATAACGGATGGGCCATTTAAGGATTTTGACGGAAAAATATCAAGCGTTGACAGCGAGCGAGGCAAGGTAATAGTGCTTGTTTCAATGTTCGGCAGAGAAACTCCGGTGGAGCTCGATTATTTGCAGATAAAGAGATTATAAGAGTTCGCGCAGATTTCAAGAAATTTATAAATAAAATAGCAGAAATTGCTCTAAAATTATATGCCTAAAAAATTAAAGACAATTGTAAAACTTCAGATCCCCGCGGGAAAAGCAAATCCTGCGCCTCCAGTTGGACCAGCTTTGGGTCAGCACGGTTTGAATATTCAGGAATTCTGCAGTAAATTCAACGAGGCAAGCAAGGAAAAGGCGGGTAATGTGATACCCGTTGAGATTTTTGTTTACGAAGACCGTTCTTACGATTTCAAGATGAAAACGCCACCCGCGTCCGATCTTTTAAGAAAAGCCGCGAAAGTTGAAAAAGGATCCGGCAACGCGCCGAAAGTAAAGGCGGGGAAAGTTACAAAAGCTCAAATCAGAGAAATCGCGGAGATGAAAATGGAAGACCTGAACGCGTATGATGTGGACAGGGCTATGAAGATAGTTGAGGGAACCGCGAGAAGCATGGGGATTGATGTCGGTTAATTTTCGGCTTCAATGATCCCTTGAGGAATCGCGTTGTTATTTGTTATCGGGTTATTTGGAATTATTTGAGCTTAATATATTAACTTAACATTTGTTCGCCAATGAAACTGACTTCTATTTTTGATGGCGGTTTTTTTGTTTACGCGAGTTAGCGCTTTCATATTTCCGGGAAAGAGCTAAAATTATAAGTACTATGAGTTTCCAAGGAGAAGTCGCAAGTGAAATAATAAGGAAATTTTCAGTGTTCATAATTTATGTAAATTTAATTGTGTTTTTTTTGATTGTGAGTTTGGCGATGTGGCTTTTTGTATCGCAAATAAGAAGTAACGCGGAAACAAGCGATAGCGCGCAAATCGCGGGAAACATTGCGAGACCGGCTAATTGGTTTACATACAGAAATTACGATCTTGGATTCGAGATAATGTATCCAAGAAATGCAGAGCTGATAAAAAGAGAGGATGGGCGAAGAAACAAGGTTCGCCTGGATCTTGAGGTAACATATTCAGGACTTTTCAGGAGCAAATACGCGGAAATTTCAACGAGCGATGAAGGCGCGGGTTTTTGTGACGAGGAATATGGAATTTTTAGATCAAAGTCGCAAACATTCTTATTGAGAGATATGGTATTTAAGAAAATTGAAGTTATAAACAGCGAAGCCGCGGGAGCTAGCAAGGTTGAGCATTATTATATAAAAAAAGGCGCGAGATGTTACGAGCTAGATTTTGTCATTGATTTTAGCGGAGCAAATGTTTTTTCGGACTCTTATCATAAAAGAGAGGCCGAAATTTTCGGGACAATTTTACGCACATTCAGTTTCGTGGAGTAACGGAAAGACCGTTATGAGCGCGCGATGATTTAAGCTGGTCTAAGGCGAACAGCAAAGTTATCCACAATATTTCATCTTTCAATATATTTCAGTTTTTATAGAATAGAAAGATTTTAGGATTTGAATTTTATTTTATGAAAATAAGCATCGAGAAAATGGATTCATACGCAAAAATTCCGTCATACGCATACGACGGGGATGCCGGAATGGATCTTTTTTCGCTGGAAGAAGTTTCTATACCCGCAGGCGAAAAAGCGGTATTAAAGACCGGACTCAAGTTCAAAATACCAAAAGGGTACGCGGGGTTTGTTTGGGACAAATCCGGATTAGCGGTAAAGCATCATCTTAAAACTATGGCCGGAGTTATCGATTCAAATTATCGCGGAGAGCTTATGGTGGTGCTGACGAATTTAGGCAAGGAGGAATACAGAGCGGAAAGGGGGTCTAAGATAGCGCAACTGGTGATAAAGCCGATAGAGACGGCTGAAATCGAAGAAGGTATAGTTGATGATGAAACGGACAGGGGAGGTAAGGGCTTTGGGAGTAGTGGTGTATGAAAATATAAAATTCAAATCAAAGTATGATTTCTAATTCTTACAAAACGATTAACGGGCAGGCACGCCCATCGTGGGACCAATATTTTATGATGGCGGCAAAATTAATCGCGGTTATGGCAACATGTCCAAAACTGCGCGTCGGAACTGTTATAGTAAAGAACAAGCGTATCATCTCGTCGGGTTTCAACGGCGCGCCGGCCGGACAGCCGCATTGCACGGAGGTGGGGTGTATGACCTTTGAAGACGAGGGGACTTCATGCAGGCGCGTAATTCATTCCGAGCATAACGCGGTGCTTCAAAATTCCAAGGAAGTAACGGGCGGTAGTCTTTATACTTCGTATTTGCCTTGCATTGACTGCATGAAACCGATAATCGCGGCGGGAATTTCCGAGGTTGTCTATGAGAATGAATATCAAAGCTATAAACCTAGGTATCAAATGGCAAAAGAACTTGCTTCGCAGGCGGGTATAAAACTAAGAAAGATTCCGGAAGTGCATATAACAAATCTGCTTAATACTTATTATCCCATCGAAGATATTTCAAATATGGTGATGGATGAAAGCGAGAAAGAACATGAAATTCTAGAGTTTTAGCGTAAAAGATCTTTTGTCAGCAATTTTTCCGGCAAGCAGTATTGTTTTGCGTGAAGCGAAGCAGTAATGTTTCGATAAATTGTCGCGGGCAGGGATTTTTTCAAACACCAGTAAAGTTATGGATTTTAGTCCCAAATTCAAAGCGGAAAATTGGAGCGAAAAAGACAGATATTATCTGAAGCCCTTTGTATCCGACATAGACGGATTGGTTTATTCGTTCTGGAGTCCTCTGCCGGAGCTGATAGGGGCTCTTTGTTCAAGAGCGAGCCGCGCGGGTGGTGATTTGAGGAGGGTGTTTTTGAGCGAATACATATACCCGATACTCGAAGGCAAGGACAATGTTTCAAGGGAGCTAAAAACAGTTATAAATTTTTTACATAAGCATAGCTTCCATGAAGTTTTGAGAAATAAAAGGGCGCAGGAATTTTACATAAAATGGTACGCTCAATACGGAGACGATTCCATATCTCAAGTTACCGGAGCGCACCTTATGTTTTGGGGTTTATCGCAACCAGCGCTTAAATTTGTCGAGGATCAAAGAATAGGGCTCGCGCCGATAGAAAAATCAACTAGATATGTGGATTATTCAAGCAAAGTAAACGGGAGATACCTCTACTATACCGACCCTACGCTTGGCAAAATGGGTTTATCGCGAGAGTACCGCGAAGTGTTGGATGGGCTGTTTGATTTGTACTCCTCATTGGCGCCGGTTTTTACGGAGCGATTCAAAGATTTATACCCAAACGACGGGAAAGTAGTGTGGCGCACAAAGGCATTTGATACTTTGCGCGGACTATTGCCTTCAGCTACTCTAAGCCAAGTAGCTTTTATGGGTAATGGCCAGGCATTTGAATATATGATAGCAAGAGCGGCGGAGCATCCGATGGGAGAGCTAAGGTGGGTCGCGAAAGTAGCGAAAAACGCGTTGAATAGGGAGTTGTACTCAATACTTTTGCGCCTTGAAAGCGACCAGTCGAAGTCGTACCAGAAGTGGCTTGGGACGAGGCGGGATAGTGTTCAGCCGATATTATTTGCGAACTCAAAAATTTATGTGGAAAGCGAAAACAAACCCAGCGTAAAACTTATTGATTACGATAAAGACGGGGAAAACAAAATTGTGGCGGCTCTTCTTTTTGAACGACCGCGGGAGCACAGGGGATGGAACACGATTTTAAGTTTAGTGGAAAAGATGTCGGATAGAAAGAAGGTTAAAATTTTGTCAGAGCATTTCGCGGGCAGAACTGAAAGATGGCAGAAAATAGGACGCGCTTTTGAAAATGCTTTTATCCGTTTTGAAATTACAATGAATCTTGGCGCGTATCGCGATCTTCATAGGCACAGAATGCACACGCAAGAGCGGCAGTTTTTTTCGGTTTACCACGGATACGATGTGCCTAAAGAAATCGAACAGGCGGGAAAGGCGGACGAATTCAAAAAAGCTATGAATTCAGTTGAGAAACTTTTCAGAAAAATTGAAAGCCACGACCCGTATGTGGCGCAATATGTTCCAACACTCGCCCATCGCATAAGATTCTATCAATACCAGAATGTCCGGCAATTCTTTTGGGAAGGAGAGCTTAGGACAATTTCTCAAGGCCACCCCGACTATAGAAAAATAGAGCAGGAGAAATTTCGTTTGGCGGCAAAAGTATATCCGCTGATAGCAAGATTCGCAAAATTCGATATGAATGACTACGAAGTCGCAAGAAGGGGCGCGGAGGAAAGCATTAAGAAAAAAGAGGAATTTTTGCGCGGAGCGCTCAAGAAGTAAAAATACATTACAGTAAAACTGGATTATTGGAATATGAAAAAAAATTCCTATCCCGGAAAATTTATTGCGTTTGAAGGGTTGGACGGTTCGGGCCAATCCACGCAGGTTGAAAGATTAGC
Organism: Candidatus Spechtbacteria bacterium RIFCSPHIGHO2_02_FULL_43_15b; assembly: GCA_001819985.1. Classification (GTDB taxonomy): domain Bacteria; phylum Patescibacteriota; class Minisyncoccia; order Spechtbacterales; family HO2-43-30; genus HO2-43-30. The sequence continues at coordinate 34,598 of MHOE01000024.1, read as the reverse complement.
AAAACATTTAAGAAGGATTTACAAAGATTTGCCAAACAAGCCGTCTGTTTACGCCACAAAAGAGCCAAGTACCGGCGTATTTGGGGGTTTTATAAGAGAAGGCCTTAGGGAAAGATGGAGATACGGCCAAATACACGGGCCCTTGATGATGCAGGCGCTTTTTGTGGCTGACAGGGCGCATCACTTGGAGAACGAGATTATCCCGAATCTTATAAAAGGTAATACGGTTATAACAGATAGATACGCTTTTTCTACGATTGCATACGGCGCGGCCGAAGACCGCGAGCTTTGGGATTGCCTTATCGCGATGAATAAGACATTTTTAGAGCCGGACATAACAGTTTTTCTAAAGGCGAGACCAGAGAGTTCGATGAATAGGATGAAGAAATCGAGGGAGCATCTTGAACTTTACGAAAAAGAAGCGATGTTAAAAAGAGTTTTTTCCAATTATGTTAAGCTCTCGCAAATATACAAAAGTTTCCGCACAGTAAACGGCGAATGTTCAATATCCGAAGTGTCGAGGGAGATCCGTGCCGTCATCGAAAAAGAGTTTGACTTAAAACAATAGATGCATCTGCACATTGAAAAAGGAGCAATAAAATGAAAATAGTGCTTGTGTTTGACGCGGACGACACTCTTTGGAGGACTGAATGGCAATATTCCAAAGCATTGGCTGATTTCTTTGCTTATCTTTATTCTGAATTCCGGGATATTACTCCGAATCTCAATTCGCTTAAGCAGAGATTTGATGAGATAGACAAGAAATTATTTCCGGAGTGGGGTATAAGCCGCGGCAGATGGTATATGGCAATGCGCGAAGTGTATCACGAAATTTTGAGCCATATAGAAAGAAAATTCGGGAAAGAATATCTGCCGACAGAAAATGCGAGGATACGGCAGGAAAAGCAAATTTTTGATATAGGAGACCAGCCGTTTAATTTTAGGGGGCAAAAGTGGAAAGAACACGCGGCCGATTTACTTGAAGAATTGCGCGGCCGCGAAGGTTACTCGTTATGCCTGCTTACATGCTGCGATGAAATCGTATGGATCGAAAAAAGCGCTTTTTTGGGGGTTGATAAATATTTCAGCAATATTCTTGTCATACCGAACAGGAAAACGAGCGCCGATTTTGTAAATGTATCGGGATACGGAGAAGGTAAAAATGAAAACATTCTGTTTTATTCAATAGGCAACGGAGCAAGCGATATTTTACCGGCGCTTGAGATATCGGAAAGATGGTTCGGCATACACATACCGGATCGCTCAACATCACCAGTTTTTGAAAAAGAACTGGGGCAGGACATATATTCGTCGCCTAGAATAGAGCATCCGCGAGTGGCCACATTGCTGTCAATCGCCGAACTGAAAAATTTTGACTTTGAGAACTTTAATTCCGGAAGCGAAAGTTAGTCGCTCCAAAATATTTCATGAGCGTCGAATTACTGGATACCTTGCTCAATTTATAGAAATATCCGCCTATTTGAATAACAAGGCGGATTTAATTTAGTCGTTGGAGCCGGTTAAGATAGCGCGAGGAGAGCTTTCATTTACGGTTTTCAAATGCGGCTCAAAGTAATTTTTTCATCACTGTATCTGCGAAAATATTCTTATCTAGCGTCTTTCTAAGGTTTATATAATTCCTTTTGACGATAAGTTTTTTATTATCAGGATACGATTGAAGCCATTGATTTTGGAAAGAGATTAAAGTTTTTAAGTATTTCGGATCTACGCCGTTTTCGTAACTCCTGCCCCGCATTTCAATCTGACGAATGATTAAATCAATAGGCGTATCCATTACTATCAAAAGGTCCGGCTGTGGTATTAGGTGCTTATAGGAAGTGAATATTTGTCGATATACTTCAAGTTCGCCTTTTGTCATATTGCCGAATTTCACCTGGGTTTTTGCGTAAACTTCAAAGCTTACATCAATAGGAGCATCTTCTATCACATTTCGCGTGGCAAAATTATGCCGCTCCCGCTCTAGTTCTTTTATTTTATTCATCAAATAGGATAACTGAACATGGAGTGCCCAGCGCGGCATATTTTTGTAGAACGGTTTAAGGAATGGGTTTTTGCTAGGTTTTTCCTTTATGAGATAGAAATTGAGTTTTTCAGCAAGTATCCTTGCGGCGGTGGACTTGCCAGAGCCCATAATTCCTGCTATAGCTATATATCTAGTTTTTTTGTTCATTTGATGTAATTATACTAGGTATAATTCCCATTAAGTATCCACAGAAAATCCTTCGGGGTTGCTTTTATCCGATAAAGCCCAATTAGTTTCATAGGCCATATTTAGCAGGGCTTAAAATCAGCGAGAGAGCAATACCGAAGGGTTTGCGAATTATCGCGCCCAAAATTTTTAAGGAGGTCGCAATGCGCGAATTCTTATCCAAAGTTGATTTAACTTTGCTAGAAGCAAGCGCTACGCCCGATGATTTTACCGCTATGGCGGGTATAGCGTGCGAAACGGGCTGTAGGGCCGTATGCGTGCCGATGATAGGAATTTATCCTTCAAGTTTGGCTATTAAAAAATGGAGCTCGGATAATCCGATGCGTCCGCATAGGGTGAAGGTGTGCGCAGTGATAGATTTTCCCGACGGAAATTTAACCACAATGTCGCGAATTTGGCTTGTAAATAATGCAGGGTTTTCAGGGGCTGGCGAGTGCGACATCGTGATGCCTATGGGAAGATTTTTAAGTAACAAACTGGAAAGTTTAGAATTCGAATTCAGAAGGTTAATGGAAGAAGCTGGCGATAGGGGTGTGGTTTTGAAACTTATCGCTGAAACTGGATACTTATCCGATAGCCAGATTATAAGATCAGCTGAATTTGCGAGTAAGTATAATTTTATGTGGAAGACATCCACGGGTCGGGATCCGAAGGTTCAAATTCCGGAAAAGGCGCGCCATGTGCGCTTGGTGCGCGAGGCATTTCCCAAACTTAAAATAAAAGCCGCCGGAGGCATACGGACAAGGGAAGATGTCGAAATGCTTTTTGACGCCGGCGCAGACATATTGGGGGTTAGCTGGAAATCAGCCATACAAATCGCGGATAACTGGTAATAAGCAAAGTAATTAAAACCGCATAACGCGGTTTTTTTGTGTTGCAATACCCGTATTTTAGTGGTAATGTAATTTGATGCTCTAAAAGAAAATTTATGAGAAGCATTGTTATATGTTCAAGCATGAGATTTAGAGACGACCTGGCTAGGTTTACAAAAAAACTTAGGGGATTTAAGGTCGGAATAATCCTGGAACCGGATTTCAGGGATCTTTCCGATGAAATGGTAAATAAAGAAGAGTTCGACCGGCTAAAAAAACAATGGTATAGGGAAAGAGTGCCAGCGTTTGTTTTGAGCCATCTTTGGAAAAAGATAGCGCCCGCGGATGTTGTTTATATTTTTAATAAAGACGGCTATATTGGCCACAACACTCTTGGGGAATTGTTCTTCGCGGCAGGGAAGGAGAAATTTATCTGCTCGCATGACGAAAAAATGATGGTTGACGGAAAAGTTCGGGAGATATGCGCGGAGATTCTGGTTAACAAAGTCATAAGAGACGCGAAAGAATTGAGCGCGTTACTTCTGTGATAAATTTGCCTTAAGAACTCCGCCATTACGGAGCAACAGTATTTTGGAAGCGTTCGTAAACTAGCGTGTTTGCTCACTCTGTCCTCGGCTCGCTCTTCCGATTCCTATTTAATTTATAGGTAGTCGGAAACCATGCCCGCTCGCCTGCGGGTGTTCCAAAATACTGTTGCCAGGTAATGGCTAAGCGGTAGATGCGATTAAATTAAGAGGAGGTTTTATGAGCGAATGTCCAAGAAAATCTGTCGGGGCGTTTATAGAAAAGGTGGAAGACGGGGTGCTTAAAATTTTACTGATTGACAGGGTAAACGAGCCGCATGGCTGGGCTGGCGTTGCGGGTCATCTGGACGAAGGAAAAACTCCAGAGGGGATGATTTTGATCGAAATAGGGGAAGAAGTCGGGCTTCAAGGTTTCGAGGAATCTGCTCCCGTTCACGAGGAAATGGTTTCGTGGAATTATTGCTGGAGGAATAAGACAGACGGCCACTATTGGTATTTATTCAAATTAAGGCAGGAAAAGTATGGCGAAATAAGCATTGAATCCGATGAAGTGAAAGGATTTGGCTGGTTTACGCCGCGGGAAATTGAGCACCTAAATCTTGAGCCGGTATGGCGGCATTGGTTTTTGAAGCTCGGGTATATAAAAGAATAAACTTTTTAATGCTTGAAAGCGTAATAAAGCAACTTAAACTTCAAGCCCTGCGTATCAGGGCTTTTCAAAACTTCAAACAAGCAATAAATCCGAAACGCAAAAATGTTATGTAAAATGGCGCGGGCTGTTCATAGGTTTTGGGTATGTGGTAATATAAAAAGTAATATGGCTTACATTCCAACAATAGGACTCGAAATACACGCGGAGTTAAAAACGAAGACCAAAATGTTTTGCGACTGCTTGAACGATCCTGAACAAAAAGAACCCAATGTAAATGTATGTCCGATATGCATGGGTCATCCCGGGACTTTGCCCGTACCCAACGCCGAAGCAATAAAAAAGGTGATACAGGCAGGAGCGGCTCTTCATTGCGAGATTGCTGAATTTTCAAAATTCGACAGGAAGAGTTATTTTTATCCGGATTTGCCCAAAGGTTACCAGATAAGCCAATACGACAAGCCATTCTGCAAGGGCGGGTATCTTGATATTGGTAAAAGCGGCTCGGCGCGTTCGGTGGATTCATTATCGGAAAAATCAAAGGAGGAAAAGATAATAAGAATAACAAGGATACATCTCGAGGAAGACGCGGGGGGGCTTTCCCATCCTTCCGGCGAGAATTACTCCCTTGTGGATTTCAATAGAGCGGGCGTGCCGCTTATGGAACTCGTAACAGAGCCGGATATTCACTCCGGCGAAGACGCGCGCAAATTTGCCGAGGAGCTCCAGCTTATACTGCGGTATATAGGAGCGTCTGACGCGGATATGGAAAAAGGAGAGATGCGCGTCGAAGTGAATATTTCAATTGCTCCGGAGGGTTCAAAGGAGCTCGGCACAAAAACGGAAATTAAAAATCTGAATTCTTTCAGAGCGGTTGAAAGATGCGTGGCGCATGAGATTGGGCGGCAGACCGAAATTTTAGAAAGAGGGGAAAAGATGCCGCAGGAAACAAGGGGGTGGGATGATTTGAAGGGCGTTACATTTTCACAGAGAGCCAAAGAAGAGGCGCATGATTACAGATATTTTCCGGAGCCGGATATCCCGCCGATTCGCTTAATGAAAGAAAGACCGGCGAACGAAGCGAGCGGACAAGGATATTTCGTGATTGCCGACATAATATCGTCAATTCCGGAGCTTCCGCAGTCAAAAAGAAAAAGATTCGCTGAAGAATACGGGATAGACCACGCGCTTATAGAAATCTTTATAAATGACAGGGTCTTAGCGGGTTATTATGAACAAATTGTGAGCGAGCTTTTGTCGTGGGAAGAAACGGAAGGTCATAAAGACGAGAAAGAAATAGTTCGCCAAAAATTGATAAATCTTTGCGCGAACTACATAACAACAGATGTAAGGAAAATCTTGTCGGATAAAGGTATGGCGATCTCCGATAGCAAAATGTCGCCGGAGGATTTCGCCGAATTTGTGATTTTAATTCACACGGGTAAAATTTCGAGTCGCGGGGCTAAAGACCTGTTACCGGATATGATCGTAACCGGAGCGGATCCGCATCATCTTGTCGAGGAAAGGGGGCTTTCGCAGGTGAGTGACGCAAAAGATCTTGAAGGAGCTGTGGAGAAAGCAATAAATGAAAATTCAGACGCGGTAGAGAAATACAAAGCGGGTAAGGTTGGACTTTTACAGTTTCTAGTGGGCCAGGTAATGAAAGAAACAAATGGCAAGGCGAACCCGCAGGTTGTCGCGGAAGTTCTCAAAAGGAAAATTGTTGAGCAGTAGCATGCCTCCACCGGCATAGGGTCAGCCGCTAAATTTTTTGTAAAGTCATTCGTAAACATTAATCAATAATTCATAAATATCAGTCAATAAGCGCTTCTAATTTTCGTTACCGTCTTCCGTCTTCCGTCTTCCCTTTGTTATTTTCTTTATCATCACATTACCCAAACCTATTGACAGTACTCTTTATATCTATTGTACTATGATGGCATATTATCAAATCAGTGAAATCTAGAGGAGGGGGTAAAAATGAGTCAAGATCTGAATCAGACTACTGCGCTTACTGAAGAAGCGCAGAAAATAGTTGGATCAGTGGAGGGGGTTCGGTCAGCGCTGTACTTGTATAGAAGTACAGAAGAGCTAGGACAAGCCTCCATTCGAGGAGCTCGGAAAAGGATTAATGAAGCCTCTTCCGATATCCATAGAAAACGCGAGGAGGAGATTCTGGGGAACCTGGAAGGGTTTGCTAAAGTGCAACTTGAAGAAGCGCGCTTGAAGCTTCAGATTGCGCTCACTGAATACAAATTGAGGCTTCAAGGGTAGGTCGCCACTCTTAATGAAGGGCGACCAGCAAACAGGTCGTCCTTTAACTTTGTATCACGGTTCTAATGTCTGCCCGTCGACAGGCAGATCGTGTGGCAGGAGCACTCTTCAGTTCTATTCCAATTTTGAGGTCAAATAGATTTGAGAGGATATTTACATTAGATCAAAGTTAAACTTAAAAGCCGCTTACAAAGCGGCTTTTTGAATTTTGTATTTCATCTCCACAAGTTCCACGAGGTTATAAAATATCATCGCGACAGTCATGGGGCCCACGCCTCCGGGTACGGGAGTTATAAAGCTCGCAACTTTTTCAACAGTTTCAAAATCAATATCGCCCACCAGTTTTCCAGTAGCCGGGTCTTTTGAGGTTCCGGCATCCACGATTATCGCGCCTGGCTTTAGCATATCTCCCTTTATAAATCCGGGATTTCCGGCACCTGAAATAAGGACATCCGCCATTTGAAGAATTTGAGAAAGGTCTCTTGTGTGGCGGCATACATTCGTAACCGTCGCGTCTTTTTCATCCTTTCGCATAAAATAGTTAACGGCAGGCAGGCCGACAAGTTTTCCCGCGCCCACAACAACCATATTTTGGCCGCGAAATTCTTTTATTCCGTACGCTTCAAGCAGTTTTAGTATTCCTGACAGAGTCGAGGGCAGAATTGGAAATTGCTTATTGCGCGTTATGAATTTACCCACGGCTTTATAGCCGAGAACATCCACATCTTTATGAGGCGGCACCGCGTCGAGTATCTTTTGCTCATTTATATTTGGCGGCAACGGAAGCTGTACAACTATACCGTGAACATTTTTGTTTCTCCCAAGTTCGGCAACTTCGGAACGAAGCGCGTTAGTGCTTGCGCTTCGTGAATGATGTACATTAACTTCAACTCCTATATTTGAGCCGGTTTCTTTTTTTCTCTGAACAAAAGTTTGGGAAGCGGGATTGTCTCCGACCATAAAAATATCAAGGCGAAGCCGCCCCGGGTATAGCCGTCTGTTTACTCGTTCAATTCGAGGCAGAAGATCCTCGAGCATTTTTTTGGACAGTTTTTTGCCGTCAAGAATTGTTGCCATATTTTTTACCTCGCAAAACGTAGAATTTTGTGCCGTGTTATTTAGAATCCGGGCGGCGGAAAATTTTTGCACAAATCGCGAACTCGCTTTTTTATGTTTTCAAGGTTCTTATCCGAATGATCCGTTACCGCGGAATGTATCCATTTCGCGAACATTTTCATCTCCTTTGGACCCATACCTCTTGTGGTCATAGCAGGCGTGCCGAGCCGTATGCCCGATGCCTGTTGCGGGGGCAGAGGGTCGTTCGGTACGGCGTTTTTATTCGTAACGATTCCCGCAAGATACAGCCATTGCGAAACATCTTCGCCGTTCACTTGAAAAGGCCGGAGATCGAGAAGCATAAGGTGGTTGTCTGTGCCTCCGGAAACTATGCTGAATCCGCATTTGACAAGTTCATCCGCGAGAATTTCCGCGTTTTTTACAACCCTCGAGGCGTAATTGCGGAATTTTGAAGTATCGGCCTCCTTGAGGCACACGGCTATCGCCATTGTTTGCTGGTTATGCGGTCCGCCCTGAAGTCCGGGGAAAACCCCAGAATTTATTAGATCAAAGAGAGATTTTTGTTTTTTTGAATTCAAATTCCGATTCAGCGGGGAAGTTTTGGACGCGGTTTCCAGAGTTTTGTCTTTTCTTGCGAAAATCATCGCGCCTCTCGGGCCTCGCAGGGTTTTGTGGGTCGTGGTTGTTACTATGTCGCAATGGGGGAATGGAGACGGATGAACGCCTCCGGCTATGAGCCCTGCTATGTGGGCGATATCGGCCATGAGCAAAGCCCCATATTTTTTGGCTATCGCGCCGAATTTATCAAACTCAACTACTCGGGAATAGGCGGAAGCCCCGCAAACTATCAGTTTTGGCTGAAATTTTTGGGCTAAAATTTCAATCTCTTCATAGTTTATGCGTCCGCTTTTATCCAATCCGTATTGTTCAAAATGGAAAAATTTTCCAGAAAACGACACATGGAAACCGTGCGTGAGATGCCCTCCGAAATCTAGGCGCATTCCAAGAGCGATATCTTCATTTTGACCCTTTGCTTTCAAAAGCGAGCCGTAAACCGCCATATTCGCTTCGCTTCCGGAAGCGGGCTGTACATTGACGCCCCATTGCTCCTCGTCTAACTGAAAAAGTTTTAACGCTCTTTTTTGGGCTAAAATTTCAACCGGATCTATGGCGACATCATTTCCCTTATAGTATCTTTTGGAGGGGTAACCTTCGGAATACTTGTTCGTTGCGACCGATGAGCTTGCTTCTCGAACGGCGGGAGAGGCGTAGTTTTCGGAAGCTATGAAATTCGCGTACAAAAATTGCCGTTTTTCTTCGGAGGTATTTATTCCAGCGATTTCCGGGTCTGTTTTTTTGAGGTTTGGATATTTTAAGAGGTTTTTCATTACTATTACTCTAGCACGCAAGGTTTGTGGTATAAATATTGACATACTTGGCTATTTATGCTATAATACAGATATAATCTAAAAGATTCAGTTGCATATTAAAAGCAATGGCTTATTTATGCGATTCTGGAGCTTTTTTCTGACACAAATATGAAAAAACGAGACATCGCGATTAAAGTTCGCGTTAAAACTGCCAAAACCGCTAAGGTTTCCGGCAAAAAAGTTAAGCGAGCTTCGATTTTAAGCAGATTATTTAGCAAAGCAAATTATGTCTTGAGGTATGTCTTCGTTGAAGACTAGCCGACGCTCGGCCCGTGAGCCCGCAAGCGCTTTAGCGCTTGCGAAAGGTGTTAATCATGGGTCGTCGTAGGCCAAATTCAAATCAGAAGAGAGGGAGGAGTTAGTTATGACTACTATTGGAAGCCCTCTCCTCACCGAGGCCATGGCCGTGGTGAGGAGAGGTGGTGTGATCTCAGCGCCGGATAGGGCGCTGAGCAGAAAAATCCTCACCGAGGCCATGGCCATGGTGAGGGAGGCCTTCCGGCTCCGCGGGGGGCCGGATGTAGCGGGAATCGGGGGGGTAACCCCCGCGGAGATCGTGAAGGCCATTCTGCGGGGGCCTCGTCCCTGCGAGTGCAGGGCGTGCAGGTCGAGGAATTGACCTGCACGGCGACTAGGGGCGTACGGGAAATATTGAAAAAATTCCTGTACGCTCCCAAAATTATTTCTTGCGGGCCTGGAGGAGGGCCAGTTACTTTGCTTGGGCTTCAGTCCTCCAGACCCGTGAGAAATAACAAATAAAAAGGGAGATAATATGGGTATCGTGTCTTTTGGGTTTATAGGCGGTGGTTTGGCCGCCTACGATTTTGCCCGTTCAATACGGGCGACGGGGTTAGAAGGAAAAGGCAGAACCGAAATTTATTTTATCGAGCTCGAGGAGCTCGATAATGATGGCCAGGAGAAATTATTTTTCCTGGTGACGGATGCGCCATGGGATGTGGTGCGTGCCGTTTACAAAGAACGGCAAAAGGACACTGCGTACTTGGGGGATGTAGGTATAATTTGGCAAGAAGAATCTTCGGCTAGTGTTGCGGGTTAACGCAACACTAGCCGCCACAAAGCTGTAAGGGAATATGAGAGTTGTTCTTTTGAACAAAAACTCTCTCCTCACTCTCACATATCCTTTATAGCTTTGTGGCTTTTTCAAAACTAACGGGGTCTGACCCCGTTAGTTTTTGGTTGCGCGAAAAAGCGATTTATTGTACAATTTTTGCGCATACGCGCATTTAACAAAAACTAAGAGCGAGGCGATGATGGAAGTATGCTTGGATTTGTCCCACGAAGCTCCTTGCTATTCACCGATAGACGAATTAAAGAAGTTAGTGTTTGGGGGAATCGTAGATTGCCACGGTCATGCTGTGACAGAAAACACATCGACACAGGCGCAATACGACAAGCGAGGCAAAAAAGATCTGGAACTCGACGATATATGGGTGGAGATCGGAAAGGTACGAAAAGAAGCTCTCGCGACGCTTGTAAGGCGACTCAATTATTCAATAACGCGTCGAAGAGCAATGGGTATTTGCGCGTGGCAAACATATGTGGATGTAGGTCCAGATATAGACCTCGATGCGCTTAATGTCTGTATAGAAGCAAAAAGATTATGGAGAAGGTATGGTTTCATTCTTAAAATAGCCGTGTATCCGACCTTAGCGCTTAAAAATACCGCCATGGATGCGTTATTGAGAGAAGCATGCAGGCGCCAAGAAGTGGATTCAATCGGTTTTCTTCCGTCGAGAGAACGGCAGAGGGGCGTAGTGAAAGACCCCGCGGTGTTTGCGGAGATGGAACGCGCTTTCGAGATTGCCGCGGAGTTCGGAAAAGGCGTGGATATGCAGGTTGACCAAAAAAATCATCCCGAAGAAAAAGAAACTTTTTATCTCGCAAATATAGCGGCAAGATACAGAGATATGGGATACAAAAAGCCGATATGCGCGACGCATTGTCTTTCGATGTCGGCATGGAATGACGATCAGCTTATTTCGTACACGCTTACGATGATGGCTGAAAGCAATGTAAGCATGATAGTATGCCCAAGGGCCACGCTCGATAACCTACAGATAAGAGAGGTTCTCGCGCCTACGCATAATTCAATCGCGCCGTGGACACTGGCTCTTAAAGCTAAGGTAAATGTGGCCGTCGGCATAGATAATGTACGGGACTTGTATATGCCGTGGTGCGACGGCGATATTTGGAAGGATGTCTCCGTTCTTGTTCATTCCGCTAGATATCATGGAAGCATCGAAAAAATAGCGGATATGCTGACCATAAACGGAAAAAAAGCTCTTGGTTTATAAAAATAAAACCCGCCTCAATTAAAGCGGGTTTTATAACGCGCGGATTTTTATTGGAATTCGGTAATTTGTCCGCCGGGCAGGCGGCACATTAACGGCCGTTCGGAAAAGATGACTCCGCTTTTAGCTTTGCAAAGTTCGATGAATCTTGATTTTTCCGTCGAATCGCCGTCTGATTCGGTTTTTATTCCCGTGAGGTCTGATCTGACATCAGTATCGTCTTCGCCGTCTATTTTTGATGCGTCATGTTGTTCAGTAGCCACTTTGCAATAGGGGACATCTCCGCATGATTGACTGGTTACTCGAGTTACAGTTCCTCCCTTTTCCGCGCATTCCCTTTTGAAAAGTTCAAGATCTATCGCGGGGCATTGCGTTTTCGCGGAACAAGTCCTGTCGGGAACCCATCCTTCGGGCAGGCAGGAATTGGGGAATACTTTACATTCCTTTGTGTTCTTGTTTCTCGCCGGCGTAATAACTTCCGCGCATATTTTTTCGCGATTTTCGTCGTCAATCACGCGCATTTTTTCAGGAGCGTCTATGCTTTCAGGTAGACGCACTCGTTCGAGATCAAATTTAGGCGTTTCGGAACCCCGCATATCGGGATGGTTTTCGCGATCCATACCCTCTTTTCCCATAAAGTATTCACGCCTTGATTTCTCAAACTGCGCCATTTCAAGATGCCGTATGCCGTTTCCGGCGGTATGCTCCGCCGATGTCGCTTTTCCGAATGCGGCGCCCAGCCGTTCCTGATCCATATATTCTTTCGCGCCTCTAAGATGTTCACTCGCGATTACAAGCATGCGGGTCGCGGATTCAGCCGCGGTACTGCCTTCGTCATCGAGCGAAGATATTTTTTCCTCAAGGATTTTTATGAGAAGCGCGGCTCTTTCGATTGTTTCCATGACTCTCTGTCTGGATATGCCGGAAATTTCTTTTTGAGATTCAAATTCATCGAAATGTCGCTGTATTTCCGGCGCGAATTGCTCGACATTATTTCGCGCTTCTTTATTCTCTTCAATTCTTGTCTTAAATTCCTCGGCTCGTTTCACAAGTTTTTCGTCTTCGGGATGTTCGCTGTATGATTGCGAGAAAGCAAGGAATCTATCTTCTATTTTTTGCGCCTGCTGACTTTTTATGTTTTCGAATAAATCAAACCGGCCGCTGAATTCGTTTTCGAATTTTCGGAAAATTTCCAAAGCTTCGGGGTCAAAAGTTGCCATTTTTCGCATTTCATCTTCAAGGTTTCCGGTTGCTTTCGCTTTGTCGGTTTTTCTCTGCATATCCTCCAAAACCCTTTGTTTCATTCGATCCCATAGGTGTTTTTTGTCGTCAGGCATTAGTTCGTCCATTTCACCAAGGGTTTGAAGGGTGTCAACATCGCTGAATGTTTCCACTTCCTTGAGCAGACTTTCAATGTCATCTTCGGATTCGGCCTCTTCAAATCTTTCCCGCATCTTTTGCTCCATTTTATATCTTAGCTCTGTTATAGTTCCGGCGGTTTCGGGAGACAGATTGTTCTCCAGTTCTTTTAAGATTCTGGCGTTTTCAATTTGTCCGCTTTCGAGATGGGAAAGAAATATTTTTTTTCGTTCGTCGTCATCAATGGATTTCATCCGTTCTTCCACTCGTTCCCTTGTTTTTTCCCGCGCTTTTTCCATTTCCTCAAGCATATCCGCGGGCATATCGGCGAAAGCGTCTATTGAATCAAATGCTTCAAGATGCCTGATTTCATTGCCGCCTATTTTTTCAATATATCTATGGAATATTTTTCGCTGATGATCGTTTGCATCGGCAAATTCTTCGCCGAAAATTTTTGATGACTGTTCTATGGCGTTTTGTATCGCACCCCTTGCCTTATCGGGTACATTATCCTTAACTTCCTCAAGAACTTCTATGTTTTTGAATTGCCTAAGAAAACTGCCGTCTTTTTCACTTATGGCTTTTATAAACTTTTCTTCCAGAATTTCCGGGTCAACAACTTTGGACATCGATTCAGCAAAATGTTTCATTGCTTCCGCTTTTCGCTGTTCTATTTCCGCGGAGATATCGGCATTTTCTTCCATAAGCTTTCCGAGGATTCTATGATGCTTTATCTGATTATCTGCGGCTTTTTCAATCAGTTTTTCAACTCTTTCTTTATTTTTGCCTTCAAGTTTTTGAATCCGTTCCTCGAGCCTCTCCACTTCCCTTCCGTATCTTTCCAGGGCTTTTTCGAGTTTTTCAGAATCGGGATTGTCTTCAGCGATTTTTTTAGCTTCTATTAGTTTTTCGTTGGCGAATTTGAGCTTTAGTTCCGCTTTTTTTACGGAATCAAATGTTGTAAACGACTGAAAACTCCTGCCTATTCCTTTGAAGAAATACAAAGGACTCCCGGGCAGTATTGACGGGTCATCTACGCCGAGATCCTGCGGAGTTATATTTTCGTCTTGTTCGGACAGTTCTTCCGCTTCGGCTTCCTCTTCGCTTACGGTTTCATTTTCCTGGGCGTTGGCAAATAAAAACCCCGATGACAAGAGCAGGGCGATTGCAACGGAAAAAATTATTAGTGCCGGCGATGCGGATATCTTTTGCGTGATTTGCATATATGGAATAATCAACAGGCGGACGCAATACCCAAACCTTGCCGAAAGATTTTTATTGTTTGGTTATTACTACTGGCTATGGATTATTTGTTAACTTGCTGTAATTCCAGTTTAACATTTATGACGAATTCTTTAATTGTGGATAGTCCAAGATCGCCCTTTTCGCGATCTCGCACAGCGATTGCCTGGGCGTTTTGTTCCCTCTCCCCGACTATAAGGATATAAGGGACTTTTTGAATCTGCCCCGCTCTTATTTTTTTGGGTAAAGTTTCGTTTTGAGATTTTATTGAAAGTCGCAGTTTTGGCGTTTCTTGCGCGGCGTTTTTTCCGTATTCTTCCTCGAGCATTTCGGACACTTTTTGGGCGTAATCGTTGAATTTTTCGCTGACCGGCACTATCCAGATCTGTTCCGGCGCGAGCCACAAAGGAAACGCTCCGGCATAGTGCTCGATAAGCATTGCCATAAATCTTTCGACAGAGCCCATAAAAGCGCGGTGCATCATTATAGGTGTTTTTTTAGAACCATCTTCGGATACATATTCAAGACCGAACCTTTCGGGCAGGTTAAAATCAAGCTGTATTGTCGAAAACTGCCATTCCCTGCCAATAGAGTCCCGCGCGATAAAATCCATTTTTGGGCCGTAAAACGCCGCTTCGCCCTGCTTGGATTCGTAGTTTATGGCATGGTCTTTAAGGAGTTGTTCCATTTCCCGCTGTGCGTTCTGCCAGGTTTTGTCGTCTCCTATGTACGCGCCTTTGTTTTTTTCATCGCGCAAAGACAGCCGTATCCAGTAATCTTTAAGATTTACCGCCTTTGCGAGAGTTTGCTGTATTTTTATGATCGTTTTGAATTCTTGGGCAATCTGGTCTTCCCTCATAAAAACATGGCCGTCATCCTGCGTTATGGAGCGGACTCTGGTAAGTCCGCCGAGTTCTCCGGCTTGTTCGTTTCTATAAACCGTCGTGGTCTCAAAAAATCTCACGGGCAGGTCTTTATAGCTTCGCATTTGAGATTTGTAGATTTGCGTGTGATGCGGGCAGTTCATGGGCTTCAAGATGAATTCCGATTGCTCGGGATTTTTAGGAGATCCGTTTATGTAAAACAAATCATTCTTAAATTTTTCGAGGTGCCCCGATGTTTTGTATAGATCCGGTTTCGTTATGTGGGGAATCCAAACCTCTTCATATCCGTTTTGTCTTTCAAGGTTTTCCACGAAATCGGTTAAAATTTTTCTCACCTTCGCGCCTTTAGGGGTAAATAATGGAAGCCCGGGACCGACAAGTTCCGAAAAAATGAAAAGTCCGAGTTCTTTACCCAGTTTTTTGTGGTCGCGCTTTTCGGCTTCTTTTTGGAGCGTGAGATATTTTTCCAGTTCGTCTTTAGTGTTGAAAGCGAGTCCGTAAACGCGCGTGAGCATGGGGCGTTTTTCGTCGCCTCGCCAGTAAGCACCGGCTACCCTTGTCAATTGAAAAGCGTTTACAGGCAAGTCCTTTGTATTTTCAACATGGCCTCCGCGGCAGAGATCAAGCAGAGCGTCTCCGGTGTGGACCATGCCGACTTTGCTGTTTTTTGCGGGATCTTCTTTGACTAAATTTTCTATTAGCTCAATCTTGTACGGCTGGTTCAGTTTTCGGAAGTGTTCCTTTGATTTATTCGCGTCCCATTCCTCAAACTTAAATTCATGCCCTTGTCTGGCGATTTTTACCATTTCTTTTTGAATTTTTGGCAACTCTTTATCGCTTAGTTCGATATTATCGAAGTCGTAGTAAAATCCGTTTTCGATAGTAGGGCCTATGCCGAATTTAACGGCGGGATAAAGATTTTTCACAGCCGCCGCCAATAAATGGGCGAAAGAGTGCCGAATGTTTTCTATTTCGTGTTTCATAAGAAATTTTTGGATATACTAAGTATTAAATACCAAATATGGGGCGTTATTACAATTCTTTGACCTCCTCGCATAATATTTTTAGATCGCCGTCTTTGTCGGAGAGCCGTCCTTTTATGCTGACAGCCGTACCTTCCACGAATATAGCCGGATTTTTTTCTAGCACTGAAGGGAATACGAGTCCTTCCATTTTGGCGCTTAAATCTTCAATTCCTATGAAAAGCATCGGCTGTCCGGTTTTAGTAACAATTTTTTTTATGCTGGAGATTATACCTGCTATTTTGAGCATTCTTCCGGTGTCTCTTACGGCAAGAGTTTTTATCTTCGGGAAAAATTTTAGTTTTTCTCTGTGTTCCTCGAGGGGATGGCTTGAAAGATAGAATCCGAGAAGTTCTTTTTCCCAGGCAAGCATCTGGTTTTGCTTTGCGGGTTCAGCCTGTTCTAATCTAAGCGACCCGGCGAATATCGGCTGGTCTTGGAATAGGCTTATCTGGGAAGAATTCGCTATTGATTTGTGATCTTTTGAATATTTGAGAAGCGCGTCAATGTTTTGGAGGAGCCGATTTCTTTCATCCAGTTTGTCAAAAGCCCCGCACTTTATCAAACTCTCGAGGGACTTTTTGTTTAAGTCCTTATCTTGGACTCTTTCGAGCATATTTTCAACGCTCGCGTACGGACCATGAGCGTTTCTTTCTTTGATCACCTCCTCAACTATATGGTCGCCCACATTTTTGACGGCCGCGAGGCCGAATCTTATATTGCCCGAGGAAACTGTGAAATCGTGCTGGCTTTCATTTATATCCGGAGGCAGAACGCTTATTTTCATATCTCGACACTCATCTATTAGGAAAGAGATCCTGTCTATGTTTCTTTGCTCGGCGTTTAGAAGCGCGGCCATAAATTCCGTGGGATAGTGGGCTTTTAAGTACGCAGTTTGCCAGCCGATTGTAGCGTAACATGTGGAGTGAGCTCTGTTGAAGCCGTATCTGGCGAACGGTTCAATGAATTGAAATAGGCGTTCTCCCAGCTGGCGGGGAAGGCCATTTTTTTCTATTCCTTTGATGAATTTTTCCCTCTGCTCTTCGAGCAGTTCCTTGATTTTCTTGCCTATGGCTTTTCTCAAAACATCCGCTTCCGAGTAGGTGAAACCCGCGAGCTCTCTCGCTATTTCGAGGACCTGTTCCTGATAGACGGCTATTCCGTAGGTGTTTTTTAATATGGGTTCCAATTTGGGATGTAGGTATTCTATAGGAGTTTTGCCGTGCTTTCTGTTTATAAAATCGGGAATCAATTCCATTGGACCCGGACGATACAGCGCTATCATGGCGATTATGTCTTCGAAAGCGCTTGGTTTGAGTTCTTTTAAGTACCGTTTCATTCCGGAACTTTCAAGCTGAAATACTCCCGTTGTGTTGGCTTGACGGAAAAGGCGAAGAGTTTTTTCGTCATCCAGCGGTATTTTTGTTATGTCTATGTCGGTGTCTTTAGATCTTCTTATTTGGTCAAGAGTTTTTTCAATTATCGTGAGGTTTTTAAGCCCAAGGAAGTCCATTTTTAGGAGTCCAAGCGACTCTATGGCGTGCATTTCGTATTGCGAGATGACTCCCGCTCCGTTTTGTGATGGAAGCTGAAGGGGGGTTATGTTTGATAGTGGTTCTTTGGATATGACGACTCCGCATGCGTGGGTTGAGGCGTGCCGCGCCACGCCTTCCAGTTTTCTCGCGGCATCAATGAGGCGTTTCGCATCGCTATCCCCAGTATAAAGCGTGGCGAATTCCTGGCTTTCCTTCAGGGCTTTTTCGAAATTCATCATCATCGGTATTGTTTTTGCAACCTTGTCGCAGAAGTCGTATGGGTAATTGAGCACCCTTCCGACATCTCTTATCGCGGCGCGCGCCGCCATTGTTCCGAAAGTTATTATCTGGGAAACATTTTCTCGGCCGTATTTTTGAGCAACATATTCCAAAACTTCATCGCGCCTAGTGTCGGCAAAGTCAACATCTATATCGGGCATTTCGTTTCGTTCCGGCTGGAGAAATCGTTCAAAAATCAAGTCATATTTGAGGGGGTCCACATTCGTAATATTGAGGAGGTAGGAAACCAAAGAACCGGCGGCGGATCCTCGGCCCGGCCCAACCACTATTCCCGTATTTTTCGCCCAGTTTATGAAATCCTGCACTATTAAAAAATATGGAGCGAAACCGGTTTGTCGGATTACACCGAGTTCATAATCGAGCCGCCGCGCGATGACGGCGGTTTTTTCATCGTCTAAAGGCGCGGAATTTGTTTCGGGTTCTCGGGAAGAATCTTTATGTTTTGGCAAAGACGGAGAAAGGCGGTGAATTTGTTCGGCTACGGGCAATTCATAGTTCGATATTTTTGATATGTCGAAATCAAACCTTCGCTTTAGTCCGTCGAGGCATAATTTTTTTAGATAACCGTTGCTGTCGGCATAGCCATCGGGGACTTCAAAATAAGGCAATTTATTTTTGCCAAGTTCAATTTCAACATCGCATTGATCCGCTATTTTAGCGGTGTTTTCAAAAGCTTCAGGGGTATCTTTGAAAGCGTCCCGCATTTCATCCGAGGATTTAAGGGAAAAATCCTCGTCCTTCATAGTGAGTCCTCTTTTGGGGTCGGTTATTTTTTCCCCGGTTTGTATGGCAAGGAGAATATCCTGCGCTTCAGCGTCTTCCGGATGAAGATAATGCGAATCTTGAGTGGCGACAAGCGGAATCGAGAATTTTTTTCCATATTCCACAAGGGCTTTATTTAATTTTTGCTGTTCGGGAATATTGGGGTGGTGCTGGAGTTCAAGATAGAAATTGTCTTTGAATATTTCGGAGTATTCAATGATAAGTCGTTCCGCGTCTTTATTGCGCGCTCCAAGGATTGCTTTGGGTATTTCGCCGTTGAGGCATCCGGACAGAGCGATTATTCCCGAAGAATATTCGCGAAGCAAATCTTTATCCATCCTCGGTTTATAATAGTAACCCTCAAGATAGGATTTGGAAGAAAGCTTTATTAAGTTTTTGTAGCCCTGGTTGGTTTTGGCAAGAAGCGTGAGGTGGTATCGCTTGTCATCCATGCCCGGTTGCTTGTTGAATCTTGTCCTGTTTGCTATGTACGCCTCTATGCCTAGGATAGGTTTAATGCCTCGTTTTTTGGCTTCTTTGTAGAATTCAATTATTCCATACATCGCGCCGTGATCGGTAAGCGCGACAGAATCCATGCCGAGTTTTTTCGCGTAATCCAAAAGATCGGGAATTTTTGATAAGCCATCCAGAAGAGAGTAATGGGAGTGTACATGTAGGTGGGTGAAACTTGAAGCCATAAAGATTTTTATTCCACTATTATATCACTTCGCCGATGATTAACAAAACTAACGGGGTCAGACCCCGGTAGTTTTGCGCGTTTGACAATTCGAGTAGAAGTGATATATATGACTGCCCCGCGCAAATTTAGCATTCGCGGGTCGTACCTTAGGGGCGAGGTTATCTTGCTGATGCGTCGGTGTAAACCGAATTCCGGCAAGAAAGCGAGCCGAGCTCCGACAAAGCAGACTGCCCTGCTAAAAGAGGAGGATTCATGTATAAACAAGAGGCAATCAGGGTATTGAGGAAAAAAGCGGAAGAACTGCAATTATCCTCGGAAGTTACTTTAGATGCCGGAAAAACATCAGGATTTAATCCGTCGGATGGATCGCCGGAATTTCAGGAAGCAGTTAGGTTGCTTGCGGACAAAAGACATTTTGGTTTTTCCAAGTATCCTCCCGTGCCTGTGCATATGGAGGATCAGGAACGGTTTAAGTGTTATTTGGAATTCGAAGAAGATCTAGAGATGGTCTGCTTATGTTCGCTTGATATTTGGGGTCAGGATCTTAAGTATTCTCGCATTAAGGAGATTATCCTGATTCAAAGCATTGGGCAACGCCAAGCCCATTTGAAGGATCAAAAACCAAATATCCCCGTTGCCTTAAAAATACATAAAGACCACAGGCATCTTTTGCCCGCGAAGGCGGGGATCGTAGATGTCGAGGGTGAGTATGTCATAGTTGTCCCATGGATAGATTACAGAGACATTATCGCACTCGACAAATACGGCACAAACACGCTAACACTTTACAATAGTGGCGCGACAAAAAAATATGAAGCTTTGCGGAAGAAAGTTTTGGAATTGCAAAATGTCTTTATGGATAACTGGGCTATGGACACCGTGCTTGTTCATCTTATACCTACAGAAACGAGCGGTGAGTCCCGGTCGTCTAAGACGAGCTATTTCCACAAAGTATTTGCGAGTAATTCGGTGACAGGATATTCGGAATATATCGTGGAGATAAAGGGGCAGAGAGGGTACGAAAAGGGAATAGAAACTCACCTTAGCTTTGTGACGCATAATCCAAACTCCAAAGATCCTGCTGAATTGCGGCAGGAACTGAAATTAGTTATGAACCCCGAGTGCCCCATGGATTATGCTGAAGTGCTTCGGCAGATGGGTGTTTTCGTGGAAGGGTTACGGGATAAAGTTTTTTGGATAGGATAGCTAGAAACTAAAAGTATTTTTTAACATCGAAAGGGCCATATCGGCCCTTTTTTTGTTATACTTAAATATTATGCGTCCGGATTTTTCATACGAAAAAAAATTGATAAGCGAAGGAAGCCATTTTTTGGTGGGCGTTGATGAAGTGGGCGTGGGGCCTCTCGCGGGCGCTGTAACCGCCGCGGCGGTTACAGCGCCTCAAAACTTTGGGGTGATAATCTCAAAACTCGTAGGTGATTTACGCGATTCCAAGGCGTTGACAGCGAGAAGGCGCGAGGATTTTTACAAGATTTTTATGGAATTGCCGGAAATTAGCTATGCCATAGCAAGCGTTTCGGAAAAAATTATTGACCGCATAAACATTTATGAGGCAAGAAGGCTCGCGGCAAAGAGGGCCGTGATGAAACTGGAGAAGAAAGCCGGCCGGAATTTTGATGTTGTGATACTGGATGGAAAAACCTACATAAATATTGCTAGAAATCAGATTGCCGTAGTTAAGGGGGATGAAAAAATAGCTTTATGCGCGATAGCGTCCATAATAGCGAAAGTTACAAGAGACGGGATGATGATTCGCGCGCACAGAAAATATCCCGAATATAGATTCGACCTTCATAAAGGTTACGGAACAAAATTGCATTTCAATATGATACAAAAATACGGCGTAAGCCCTATCCATAGAAGAAGTTTTTATTTGGGGGTTTAAGGAATTGTGCCACCTAAACTATTGACAAAATGGTCTGGATATGCTATAATGTAAACAATTAAGAAGCAAATTTTGAGGAGTTTTTTATGTTATTTACGGTAATAATAAAAATTTTACAGATAAAGATTCCCGACCCAATTTTTTGGGTAGGGGTAGTCCTTGCCCCCCTTGCGGGGGCATGGCTGGGGCGCATCATTTGATGACGCCCCCTCATAATCGAGCTTATAATAAAAAGAATTGTGAGTTGGATTATGAGCGCGGAACGAGTGTCATCGCGATAGCGTCCGTAAAATTATTTGACATTTTGCGTAGAATATGCTACTATATCCGTATAGAGATGGAGAGTTAAGTGATCAGAACAAATTCCAATTCCAAGCAAGATTTGCAAATCCGATGGCGTACGAGGCAACCGATGGTGGAGTAATCGACTTTATGTTTATTCCTCCACCTTTGGTTCTCTTGTAGAACCATTTTACAACTTTATAGAGAAGAGGATTTTCGAAAGGAAGTCCTCTTCTCGTATAAGGTTATAAATATGCGAAAAAAGGAAAGTCGCATTACCGATGTTCCTCCGAATTATGATTATTTACTACAATAACAAACAGCCCACCTTGAACTAAGGCGGGCTGTTTGTTATTGTAAGGGTAAATGCGCCACCGAAAAAAGGATGAAGTGAGCACGCACTATGAAGTTCTGGAAGTTTCGGAAAATGCTTCAAAAGAGGAAATAAGCAAGGCATTCCGCAGGTTGGCGAAAAAGTGGCATCCGGATAGAAATAAATCTGCCGAATCCGAAGAAAAATTTAAGCGGATAAACGAAGCGTATCGCACATTAAGAGATGAAAGAAAGAGAAATGAATATGACGCGGGACTAGGCATTGATTGCAAGAAAGACGGTTTCGCGCATAAAGATACGGGAAACGAAAATATTACGCTCGAAAATTTCCTAAGAGTTTTCGGGAAAAGAAAGCAAAAAAATTAGCAAGCGGATTTCATTTAACCTTGACTTATCGGGTTAAAAATGATACTATCCGCATAGGACAAAAGATAAAAAGGAGGTGCGCATGGGACTGCGGGATAAAATAAAAACTGCGGCAGGATTTTTTGTAAAAAATGCCGCGAAGGTTCTATGGGAAATAGTTAAGGGTTTTTTACTGGTAGCGGGAGACGCGCACAGATTCCTCAAGAAAAGAATAGGGGCGAGGGTGTGGGTAGTTTATTTGGTAGTTATAGTGCTATTTGGAATTTTTAATGATGTAGCAAGGACCATATTGTTACAATTCGCGTATAGCCTTGCAAGTGCCGTAATAGTTTTTCTAGTTTTCGCGCTTATTATATTTTTTCTGATCAGGGCATTATTTTTCGCAAAACGATAAAGTTATGGGCGCCAATCGGGCGCCCATTAAATTTGCAAAAAAAATAGAAACATGATATAAAACCAGTAAATTGTAATGTCTCAAATTTTTAGAGAATCTAAACTTATATGCCAGTACCAAAACAGAGGAAAACTAAATCAAGACAGGGAAACAGGAGATCGCACGACGCTCTGAAGCGGATAGTAGTTTTTCGTTGTGAAAAATGCGGAAACGCGATTTTGCCGCACAGAATATGCGTAAATTGCGGGACATATAAAAAACGAGAGGTGGTGAATGTTTTTGCAAAACTAGACAAAAAAGAAAAGAAGAAGCGGGAGAAAGAACAGGCCGCGTACGAGAAAGAGCAAGGGCAGGGCGGCGCATCTGGCATGGAAGAACTTTCTAAGAAGTAATTTTCAATTTGATAATTCAAACAGCCGTATGAGTTTTGGCAAGTTACGGTTCGTAAGTTAAGATTAAAAATTCTAAGTTAAAAAAGTGAATTTTCCAGTAGAATCTTAAAAATTATGGCCAGCAGACATCTTTCAAGGAGTATCGCAATGCAATCGCTCTACGAGTGGGATTTTTGGGGCATGCCCAGCGAGAGCGGTAAAAAAAACGGCGCGAAAAAAATATTACTGGAAGAAATAATGGAGTCGAATATCAAAGAGTTCGGTCCCGGTCTTGAAGATACGAGTTTTATCAAGGATCTAGTGAAAGGTGTCACAGAGCATTTGGACAAGGTAAATGAGATTATAGAAAAGTGCGCTCCGGAATGGCCGCTGGAGCAGATAACAATAGTTGACAGGAATGTTTTAAGGATAGGCATCTATGAGTTGCTTTGGGGAAACCGCGAAGAAGTGCCTCCAAAGGTCGCGATAAACGAAGCTATCGAGCTTGCCAAAAATTTTGGCGGGGAAAGCTCGGGCCGATTTGTAAATGGAGTTCTCGGAACTATTTATCGAGAAATAGGAGAGCCAGGGAAAGATGAAGTGTCTCCCAAGAAAGAAGACGCGAAAAAAGAGGATGAATTAACGGAAGAAAAAGGAAATTCTTCGCAAAAACAAAGTTCTTAAATTATAAATTTTCAGTTATCAATTGTCAAACAATCCAGAAGTTGCCGATTAAATTTTGAGAATTGGAATTTGGAATATTGTTTGAAAATTGAAAATTAGAAAATTGAAATTCAATGAAGGATCTCTCTAGCTTAGAGGAATCTCTTGGGGTCAAGTTTAACGAAAAAGACCTTTTGCTTCAAGGGCTTACTCATCGTTCTTACATAAATGAAAATCCTCAATTTCGGCTTTCGCACAACGAGCGTCTGGAGTTTTTAGGTGATGCGGTGCTTGAACTTGTGGTAACAAAGTATTTATATGGCAATTACACGAACCCCGAAGGCGAGCTTACTTCTTGGAGGGCGGCTCTTGTAAACAGCAAGATGCTCGCGCAGATAGCAAAAAATATAGGGATAAACGATTTTCTTTTTCTTTCGCGAGGAGAAGCAAAAGATATGGGGCGCGCGCGGGAATACATACTCGCGAATGCGATGGAGGCGATTATAGGAGCTATCTATCTTGACCAGGGATTTGAGGGGGCTGATGAGTTTGTTTGCAGGGAAATAGTGCCGTATCTGCCTGAAATTATCGAAAAGAAATTGTATAAGGATCCAAAAAGCCGTTTCCAAGAGGAAGCGCAGGAGCGAGTGAATGTAACTCCGACATACGAGGTTCTCGATGAGTGGGGGCCTGATCACGAAAAACATTTTGTTATAGGGGTTTTTCTGGATAAAGATATGGTGGCGAAAGGCGAGGGTTCAAGCAAGCAGGAAGCCCAGGAAAGCGCGGCTTCGAACGGGCTGGAAGCAAAGGGGTGGTGATGCAAATAGGATTTCTAATAGTTTTACCCTAATTTCACCGAATTTAGGGTTTACTTTTTTTGATTATGTATTATAATGTCGCTAATATAAACGCTACCGTTTAGTTTGAAAATGGTGGTTTGTTTCCGCAAGTACATTAAAAATTTAGCCAAGCGCAAAAAATTTTCGCTGAAAGGAGATTTCGATGAGGGGTTTTGGCTCGTCTAAAAGTTTAATTGTTATAGCGGTAATAATTTTTGGATTCTTAATTTTGTATTCGATACTACCACGAGGAGAATCAAGCAAGAATTTGCCTATTGGCTCCGTAATATCAATGGCAGAGCGCGGAGAAATATTGAGAATAGATGTTAACGGGAATAATTTGAGTATTGTAACAAAAAATAACGAAACTTTCACTTCGCGCAAAGAAAGCGGTGTATCACTATACGAAATGCTTAGCGTTAGGGGCGTAGAAGCGGGAAAGGATGTCGAAATTTCAGTTGTGCAATCCGGAAATCTCCTGTCTTCCCTGCTTAGTCTGTTTCCGCTGATTTTTTTATTGTACTTTATGTTTGTTCTAATGCAAAGGTCGTCGCGCGGGCAAGGAGCGGACTGGGTCGGGGGATTGGGCAGGAGTAAAGCAAAAAGGTTTCCCGCGGAAGAGGTACCTAGCGTAAAATTTGAGGATGTAGCAGGGGCCGAGGAGCCGAAGCAAGAGCTTGCGGAAATAGTGGAATTCTTAAAATCGCCGGAAAGATTTCAAAGTATGGGCGCTAAAATTCCGAAAGGCGTGTTGCTTATAGGCCCCCCGGGGACGGGTAAGACCCTCATAAGCCGCGCTGTCGCGGGAGAAGCGGGAGTGCCCTTTTTTTCCACAAGCGGAAGCGAATTTGTGGAAATGTTCGTGGGTGTAGGCGCGGCTCGCGTGAGGGATCTTTTTTTTCGCGCGAAGGCGAATGCGCCGGCGATTGTATTCATTGACGAAATTGATGCCGTAGGGCGTCATCGGGGAAGCGGTTTAGGCGGAGGTCACGACGAGCGGGAGCAGACATTAAACCAGATGCTTACGGAAATGGACGGATTCAACTCGTTCACTAATGTCATTGTTATAGCGGCGACAAACAGACCGGATATTTTGGACCCAGCGCTTTTGCGGCCGGGCAGGTTTGACCGGCGCGTTATTATGCCTCTCCCGGATCTTAAGGGCAGGGAGCAGATACTCCAGGTTCATGCTAAGGGCAAGCCGATTTCTCCGAGCGTTGATCTGCGGATTATAGCAAGGCGGACGCACGGGTTTTCCGGAGCCGACTTAGCCAATGTAATGAACGAAGCGGCGATACTTGCCGCAAGGAAATCAAAAACATTGATCGAAGCCGAGGATTTCGGCGAAGCAGTAGATCGCGTTATAGCTGGACCGGCAATGAAAAGCCGAAAGACAAGCGAAAAGGAACGCGAAATTACCGCGTACCACGAAGCCGGGCACGCGGTGGTAGCTCATAATATGGACGGAGCGGACCCGGTCCATAAAATTACGATAATTCCAAGGGGTATTGCCGGAGGGTATACCCAGCAGATTCCGGAGGAAGACCGGTCGTACTGGTCAATGAAGCAGTTGAAGATTACTCTTGCCGTGCTGATGGCCGGGCAAATTGCCGAGAGATTGGTTTTTAATGATGTGACAACCGGCTCTTCGAATGATCTCGAGCGGGCTACTAATATCGCAAGAGACATGGTGATAAAATATGGGATGAGCTCGCTCGGACCTATTAGTTTTGGCGGGGGCCAGGATGTAGTTTTTTTGGGCAAAGAATTCGCGAATGGGCCTAGTTACAGCGAGGCGGTCGCGGAGAAAATAGACAACGAAATAAATCTGATAATCAGACAAGCCGAGTTTGAGGCAAGGACTATATTAGAAAAGTACAGGAAAAAGCTGGAATATCTAGCAAAAAAGGTTTTGGCCGTCGAGATACTCGAAGGCGAGGAGCTTCAGCAAGTGCTTTCCTCGGATATGTAGTAAATAAAATTCCGCTATCTAAGCGGAATTTTTTATATTCGAGGCGAGAGGATCCTAGTTTTTATATTAGGATTCTTAAACTAAATAAGAGTTGACACAAAAGGTTATTTCGGATAATAATAGTTAATATGTTAAGAATAAGATTAATACGGAACGGAAAAAGAAACAGGCCAAATTACAGGTTGGCGGTTTTGCCGCAGAGATCATCTTCCCAGTCGGGAAGATTTTTAGAGGTGCTGGGTCATTACGATCCTCTTAAAAAAGACAGGTCTTTCAAGAAAGAGCGTATCGAATATTGGATTTCAAAAGGAGCCATTCCTTCGGATAGCGCTAAAAATATGCTTATTTCTTGCGGTATTTTGGAAGGCAAAAAAATCGCTGTGCATAAAAAATCCAAAAAGTCAGCGGAGCCAGAGGCGGATAAGGCGGTAACGGAAGCAAATGCATCAGTAGAAAAAAATCCTAAGGCCGAATCGGCGGTAGCGGACGGGAGTAGCGCTCCTACACCCGAGAAATAGGCCATATTTACCCTTGACAAATTTTTTATATTTTGGTATAATCAGGGCATACAGAACATTTCCTTGCGTTTGCGGAGAATAATTATATGTTGATTTACCGCAGTCGTAAGGAAAGGTCGTTTGCCCGTCAGGTGCGGTTGTGTGTCTGGCGAGGCTTGCTCCGCACATATACGGATATGTATATGCGGATGCTGATATGGAATTAAGATTGAGGAATGATCTGGCTTCGTTATAATAACGATCAACGAAGCGAGAATTCACAAAACATGGCTACATCAAAGTCTGTTGACCAAGAATTTCTTGAGTACCTTGTTAAATCCTTAGTTGACCATCCGGATGATGTAAAAACCGGCAGAAAAGTTGATGAAATGGGTGTGTTAATAACCCTTTCAGTACACGCTGAAGATATGGGTCAAATAATAGGAAAGAGAGGTTCTACCGCTCGATCCATTCGTTCACTCCTTCGAATAGTCGGATTGAAGAATAACGCGCGAGTAAACCTTAAGATCGAAGAGCCGGAAGGCGGATCAAGGGCACCAAGAACCAGCGTAGATGACGCGGTAGGCGATCTTAGTATATAAAACTCGATAAGCTTTTGGCTTATCAACATATGAAAACCGTGCTATGATTTTTCGTGGCACGGTTTTCGTTAGGTCGTAATAAAACTTAAAACATAATTTTTGTCGAGCTTTATATGCGTTCGCTTACGCAGTATGTTTTGTTTTATACCGAAAGTTTCATGATAACTTTTGATATTCTGACAATTTTTCCAGAAATGTTTCCGGGCTATTTTAATAGTTCTATTTTGGGCAGGGCGCAGAAGAATAAAAAGATAAAAATAAGAGTGCACAATTTAAGGGATTATACAAAGGATAAGCACAAAATTACAGACGACGCGGCGTACGGAGGAATACCCGGCATGGTTATGAAAGTAGAACCCATATACGAGGGAGTCAGAGTGGTAAAGAAAATGGCGCCGTTAAAGGTGAAAGGAAAAACAGCGAGGAAAAGAGTGATTCTGTTATCCGCAAAAGGCAAGGTCTTAACGCAGAAGAAAGTCCGGGAACTTTCGCGATACGACCAGCTGATTTTTATAGCGGGGCATTACAAGGGGGTTGATGAACGCGTGGCAAAGCATATAGCGGACGAAGAGCTTTCTATCGGAGAGTATGTAATAACTGGAGGAGAAGTCCCGGCGATGCTTGTCGTTGACGCGGTGAGCCGTATGATCCCGGGAGTTATAGGCAGGGAATCATCGAAAGAAGGCGAGTCATTTTCAACTGGAGTGAAGTATGAGCATCCCGTTTACACGCGGCCGGCGGTGTTTAGTCCGTCTAATAAAGGAACGCGTTCGACGCAAAGAGCTGGAGGGGCGGGCGGAAAGAGTCGAGGCGGCAAAAGCAAGGGCAAAAAAGTTGAGTGGAAAGTACCGGAAGTTTTGTTGTCAGGGGACCATAAGAAGATAGAAGAGTGGCGTCGTGCCGAGCGTGACTGTAACAGCGCTTAGCTTGACCGAAAAATCGTGTACTTGGATTGTTAAAGCCCCGATTCCAAAAGTCCGGAGCGGAGTATTGACTAATTTAGAGGTTTTGCGCTAGTATTTAATATAAGCTCATTAGCTCATTGAAAAGTGAATAAGCTTGTGCGTTTTATGTGCTTTATATGGTGCATATCGAGTGTTTTCTATACAAACCCGTTTGCGGGTAAGTATGCAAAACACATTGTCCTTCCCAGCTTGAGCGAAAGCGAAAGACGAGAAGGACTAAATAACTTGTAGCAAATACAGCACTTCTTGGCTCGCTTTACGCGAGTTTGAGAAGAGCTCTAGAATTTGTTGTACAAATTTTAGAGAGTTTGATCCTGGCTCAGGATGAACGCTGGCGGTGTGGATTAGGCATGCAAGTCGAGCGAGCCCGCAAGGGCTAGCGGCGAACGGGTCAGTAACGCGTAGGTACATACCCTTAACTCTCGTATAGCTGTCCGAAAGGATAATTAATTCGAGATAGTCTGATCGTACCTCATTGCATTCAATTTCAATAAGGAATGTAGCGAGGTGCGATCAGTAAAGGATACAGCAATGTATTCGGTAAAGGATTGGCCTGCGTCCTATCAGCTAGTTGGTGAGGTAAGAGCTTACCAAGGCTATGACGGGTAGGCGGTGTGAGAGCATGACCGCCGACAGGGGAACTGTGACACGGTCCTCACTCCTACGGGAGGCAGCAGTCGAGAATCTTCCACAATGGGCGAAAGCCTGATGGAGCGACACCGCGTGCAGGATGAAGGCCTTCGGGTTGTAAACTGCTTTTGTCTGGGAATAAGTGCCGTACCTCGATGTGTTCGGTGCGGAATGAACAAATTTCCAATAATCAATGACCAATTAATTACCAGAATTCCAATCACCAAAAAGAAAACGATTTGGAAGTTGGAAAATAGGATTTTATTGGGCGTTGCGATTTTAGATTTGGGATTTCCGCGGCGAATATAGCGAGGTGCGGCTCTGACGGTACCAGAAGAATAAGGGGCTGCTAATCACGTGCCAGCAGCAGCGGTAATACGTGAGCCCCAAGCGTTATCCGGAATCATTGGGCGTAAAGCGCGTGTAGGTTGCTTTGTTAGTCTCTTGTTAAAACCTCCGACTCAATCGGAGAGGTGCGGGAGAAACGGCAAGGCTAGAGGGTGTGAGAGGCTGATGGAACTCACGGTGTAGGGGTGAAATCCGTTGATATCGTGGGGAACACCAAAGGCGAAGGCAGTCAGCTAGCGCAACCCTGACACTGAGACGCGAAAGCGTGAGTATCGAATGGGATTAGATACCCCAGTAGTTCACGCTGTAAATGTTGGAGACCAGCTGTCTGAAGTGTCGACCCTTCAGGTGGCGAAGCTAACGCGTTAAGTCTCCCGCCTGGGAAGTACGGCCGCAAGGCTAAAACTCAAAGGAATAGACGGGAGTTTGCACAAGCGGTGGACCATGTGGTTTAATTCGACAGTAAGCGAAGAACCTTACCAGGGCTTGAAGCTCAAGTGAAACCCTGCAGAAATGCGGGGATCTTCTTACAAGGACACTTGGACAGGTGGTGCACGGCTGTTGTCAGCATGTGGCGTGAGCTGCTCCCTT
>MHOE01000024.1:0-4599 GCA_001819985.1 Candidatus Spechtbacteria bacterium RIFCSPHIGHO2_02_FULL_43_15b | reverse complement strand
CAAGGTGGAGCTAATCGCATCAAAGCAGACCCCAGTTCGGATCGAGGTCTGAAACTCGACCTCGTGAAGCCGGAATCGCTAGTAATCGCGGGTCAGCCACACCGCGGTGAATACGTTCCCAAACTTTGTACTCACCGCCCGTCACATCAGGGAAGCCGGTAGTACCCGAAGCTCCGATCCGATTTATCGGATTGGATTCACGGTGAGATCGGTGACCAGGATGAAGTCGTAACAAGGCATCCGTAGGGGAACCTGTGGATGGAAATTTTTTCAATTTTTTATTAGGCTTTAAACCTAATAAGATTAGGCGACTGGAATTAAGGGAATGAATTCATCTCTTAATTCCAAAGTTTTGCAATTTTCCTTAAAAATTGCAGTCGGTATGCACCATATAGAGCATAATATGAAGAATAGGATTTATTCACAAAATTTTTCAACGATCCCGACACCTTCTTTTTTGAAAGAGGGTAGTTGTGGTGTGACGAAACTTTAAGAATACTCACAAATCGTACTTCAACTAACCCCTTTCAAATCTCAAACGAAAGGGGTTAGTTCTTTTTAGGAGGCGCCAAGATGGTAGAAAACAGAGAGGATTTAGAGGAACTACGGAATAAGCGCAAAGAGTCCGGGCATTTGGATACTCGCATCAAAGAACTGGCGGATGAATTGTACAAAGCTTTATTGCTTATAGGATACTCGGAAATACGCCCAACTTCACTAAGGGAATTATTTGACGAAGCTAAAGAAAAACTCATTGCTCGCCGCAAAGAAGGCAACCAAATAGTGGAGACGCTATACGCGGTTTTAAGAAGAGAAAGGGACCGAGGGTGTACCGGAGTGCCTTATACGAAAGACCCAAGCGAGAAGGAAGGCGCACTTATGGATTTAGCGCTTGAGGATGTTATGCGCATAGTTGACCAAAATCGGGGAATTCATCGTCTATCCAAGTGGCCATCCCTGCCTAGATGCGTTAATATTCCAGAAAGACAAGGCCCATAATTCAGTTTCCTATGTGCGGGGTTAGACCCCGCACATAGGATGTGTTAGTATGCCTAACATTAGAGTGTAGTATGTAGCATACTGCATACTGAAATGCCATCTATACGAATTAAACCTGCGACAGGGGAAAGTATATAATATACATAATCGCGGCAATGAAAAGCACGACATTTTTCGTGATAGATTGGACTACATTCGATTCTTGCATGATTTATTTGAATTCAATGATACGGCTCCAGCCCTAGATTTTTTTCTAAGATATAAATTCGCAGGCGAAAGCAATGTGCGGGGGTTCAACCCCGCACATTGAATGACATGGAAATAATTCAATCGGTCATTTTGGGTATAATCCAAGGCGTTACTGAATTTTTGCCGATTTCTTCGTCGGGGCATTTGGTTTTGTTTCCGTGGCTTTTGGGATGGGAGTATCGAGGAGTGGGTTTTGACGCCGCTTTGCATATGGGGACTTTAGCGGGGGTGCTTGCTTATTTCTGGCAGTATTGGAAGAGCATAATATTTTCTTTCCGCAGACGGGACGAGAAAGATCATTTTTATCAGAAACTGCTTTTATTTATAGCAGTTGCGACTGTGCCGGGAGCTTTGAGCGGCTTATTACTCGAAGATTATGTGGAAGGAATTTTCAGAGAGCCGTATGTTGTGGCCTCCGCGCTTGTTATATTTTCTTTCGTGATATTTTTTGCGGATAGGTTTGGAAATAAAGTTAACGACATTTCACATATAAATCTTAAATCTGCGATTATTATAGGATTATTTCAGATGTTGGCACTTATACCGGGAGTGTCCCGCTCCGGAGCGACAATTTCCGCGGGCTTGTTCCTGGGACTTAAAAGAGAGGAAGCCGCAAAATTTTCATTTCTACTTTCGGCTCCGATAATATTCGGCGCGGGAATTTTCACTTTGCCCAATATAATAAAAGATGGGATAGACAGTTCATTTATAGCGGGCATTGTTTCTTCTGCCATAGCCGGTTACTTCGCGATAAAATTTTTGTTTAAGTTTCTTGAGAAAAGGAGTTATTTGGGCTTCGCGGCATACAGGATTTTGCTCGGAGTGCTGATTTTCGGGTTGATTTTGGCAAGGTAATCTGATAAAATTACGAACGAAGGGTGCGTAGCTCAGCTGGCTAGAGCACTTCACTGATAATGAAGAGGTCCCTGGTTCGAGTCCAGGCGCACCCACAGGTCAGCTAAAAATTAGTATAATGGCAATGACAAACCCGGAAAGGTTTATCGAAAAAAATTATGGGAATGCGGAGTTCATACGGCAACAGCTCGGTTTTGAATGGGAGGATTTGAAAGGCAAAAGAATTTTGGATATTGGAGCGTCTGACGGCATCTTTGAAAAGGTGGCGAAGAATAATGGTGTCGAGGTGATAGCGTTGGATTACGACCCTTATAATGTCCAATTAAGAGAAAAACTTGGTATACGCGGAGTTCCCATTCCATCCTGGTCGCGAGATATCGAGTACATACAAGGGAGGGCTAATGCGCTACCGTTTCAAGACGAAAGTTTTGATTTTGTCATATCGCATGCCGCACCCCCCACTATCTTAGTGGATAGTAAAGAGGAAATCGCCAGTATTATCAAGGAGGTCGAGCGTATTTTGAAAAAGGGGGGAGAATTCAGGTTCGGGTCTCTGGGGATCGTTAGTTATGCGTTTGACGATCGGGAATTATTTACCGAAGGGGAGGAGGCCAGATTTGGCGTTGAGGAGCGGACGCGGCGCATACTAGATAAATCGCTCGAACTACTGCAAAGCATAGATCCAAGTATCACCGCGCATGAGAACCAAGACGGAGAAAGTTATTATTCATTAATAAAATAATATACGCCGCGCAAGTAGCGTATGTTATAAGTTTATACATGATTCGTTCAGTGATACGCAAAATTTTAGGTATAAAAGAAGTATCGGCGCACTGCGATATTCCTTGCGGGATATATTTGCCGCAACCGGCGCAAACCGCGGCTGAAACAGTTGAGAAAATGGTGCAAAAGATAAAAGAACTTGCCCCGCCTGCGTCCGCGGATGTGAATATGCAGGATTGGCTGGATTTTGAAAATTCGTCATCACGATTCGTGAGAACTAAGGAGGATCACGCGGAATTTTGC
Source organism: Candidatus Spechtbacteria bacterium RIFCSPHIGHO2_02_FULL_43_15b (assembly GCA_001819985.1). Classification (GTDB taxonomy): domain Bacteria; phylum Patescibacteriota; class Minisyncoccia; order Spechtbacterales; family HO2-43-30; genus HO2-43-30. The sequence continues at coordinate 1,470 of MHOE01000024.1, read as the reverse complement.
AAGCGCGAGTTATTGATTTTGTGGACTGATTATTTCAAAGAAGAGCATCTGGAGATGTTTCCGGATTTACACGAAAAATTTTGGAAAGCGGCAAAACTTTGCTCAAAGAATAAAAGGGAAGTGAATATGGAAGCGGCGCGGGAATTGCGAAAAGCGGTGGATGAAATCGCGGAAATGTTCGAGAAAACTAAGAGAGCGTAATATTGGAAGGAAGCCAAAATTTCTCAAAATCTGTGCCTCCGAGAAATTTTGCGGGCCCGTAGCTTAGTTGGTAGAGCGTCGCACTTGCACTGCGAAGGTCAGCGGTTCGAATCCGCTCGGGTCCACCAAAGATGGAAGAATTGTTGAAATAATATTATAATTAAAACCATGTTCACTTTCCTTATACTTGAAATTTTATCAGCAGTTATCGGTGTAGCTACTTTAGGTATCCTTATCGTAAATCTATTACGATACAAAAGCATTCGCACTACCATAAAAGAACGGGGCATTTACATCCCGATTATTTTAATTGTTATCGCATTTTTCTCCAGTCTTATTTTCAACAAAACATACCCACCAGATTTTGCAATGCCTCCATTTATGATGTCGCATGCTCCAGGGGGAATGTCAGCCTCTATCCCATTTGGTAAAATTATTGAATTTTTTAAATACAGAAACAGATTTGAGAGAGTTGCTGATATCGGAGCAAATCCAAACTTAGTACCAGAAAGTCCTCAAACGCCTGACGCAGATGGAACAGTAAGAATTAGTTTGACCGCACAAGAAGTTATAGGAGAGATTGCTCCAGGCATCTATTTTAATTATTGGACATATAATAACCAAGTACCAGGCCCCATGCTACGAGTACGCGAAGGAGATACTATTGAACTAACTCTTACAAATCATCCATCCAGCTTACACCCGCACAATATCGACCTTCATGCGGTTACGGGTCCTGGCGGAGGAGCGGTTCTTACGAATGTAAAACCAGGAGAAACAAAAACATTTAAATGGAAAGCGTTAAATCCGGGTCTGTATGTGTATCATTGCGCGACGCCAAATGTAAGCACGCATAACTCTCACGGACAATACGGATTGATACTTGTTGAACTAAAAGAAGGCCTCGCAAAAGTTGATAAAGAATTTTATGTTATGCAGGGAGAGCTTTATACAATGGGGCAATTAGGGAAAAAGGGGTTAATTTCTTTTGATTCAGAGGCATTACTTGATGGAACGCCAAATTATGTAACATTCAATGGCAAAGTTGAACAAACTCCAAGAATGCACGCTAAGGTTGGGGACACTGTGCGCATATATGTAGGAAATGGTGGGGTAAATCTAATTTCATCGTTCCATGTTATTGGTGAAATATTTGATACCGTATATCCAAATGCAAGTATCGGTGGCGCATTAGAACACAATACTCAAGCCACAGCTGTATTGCCAGGAGGTGCTAGTATTGTTGAGTTTAAATTAGATGTACCTGGT
>MHOE01000023.1 GCA_001819985.1 Candidatus Spechtbacteria bacterium RIFCSPHIGHO2_02_FULL_43_15b | reverse complement strand
AAGCCAAAGTATGAGTATGATGAGCAAGATAAATTTCATTCCTTCGGGTTTAATTTGCTTATGAATTCAAGAATTGCTTTGGAAACCTCATTTGGCATTTCGGCGTTTATTGCGTGTCCGGCTCCAGGCAACACCAAAAGCTTGGAATTTTGAACGCTTTGATTTATTATTTTTCCGTCAGCCAAAGGGGTTACCATATCTTTGTCTCCCCAAAGTATCAATGCCGGTATTTTTATTTTTTGGAGTCGATCGCCTACTTCTTGGGCAAGCACCAAGCCCATTGTTTTACGCATAAGTTCGGATGATTTGTAGTAATCTTTTTCACCAGCAAGTTTGTACCAGATTTTTCGGACAAGCGGCCTTAGAGATTTTATCATTGGAATTTCAAAAGGCAAATTGCCAATTTTCGTGAAAAATACAAAAATTTGGGCCTTAAGTTTTTTGTGTTTGGCAATTCTGGCGGCGCCCATTAGTATAAGAGCTTTTATTTTGGGGTTTTGGTTTGAGGCCCACGATATGGCTATTTGCCCTCCAAATGAATGCCCGGCCAGTATAAAATCCGAAATGTTAAGTTCTTCGGTAAATTTTTTAAGAAAATTTATGTAGTCGTCAATATTCCAGGGATTTCCCGGTTCTTGCGTTTCGCCAAATCCCGGGAGGTCGGGCATTATGACCCTTTGCCCCCCGAAAGAAATTTTTTCGGTTACTTTTTCCCATGAATTCACGGAGCTTCCCCAACCGTGAAGCAAAAGCAAGGGGGTGTCAGTCCCCCCTTCGGTTTCAAGGTATCTCGTTTTTAACCCAAGAATAGTTGCGTATTTTATGTTCATAGCATTTATTTTGTAGCATAAAATCGGCAGATTTTCAATTGGGTATCGGGTCTTTTGCGGCGAGTCAGATAAACAAAAAGCCGTTTTTAACGGCTTTTAGATTTTTGCATTCTTCTTTGATCCAGATGTTTAACCTCGCCGAGATAGAATATAGCCGGCAAGAACACAAAAGTAGATAGCAAAACGCCTGCTATGATCGCTATGCCCTTGAACGAGGCAATCCCAAAACTTGTATGTACTTGCGTTAGCGCAAGCAAATTCAGAAGCATAAGGAATATAATAAAGCAAACCCGGATGCCTTCTGGCCGGCAATACCACATATTTTCGAAGACCACATACCAAAATTGCCGGCAAAAAAACCTTGTTGAATTCCAAAAGTTCATGTTAGCCCGCCTCCCCTATATGAAATTTGTTTTTGAATTATACCTGATTTTAATGCATTGTCAATATGGATGTATGGTATTCATTGGGTTTATAGGATTTAAGATATTTTACGGGCGTTTCAAGTCCATTTTTTAAAAGCCATAGTCGGAGGTCGCGGCCCAGTTTTCTTTGGTCGTATCCAAGGCAGATTATATCCGGATTTTCTTTTTTTATCACGCTATAAGCGCTTTGCTCTTTATCGCCCGGTATAACTTGGTAAACATATTCAACGCCGCGTAACATTTCCATTCTTTCGACAAGCGTGTGCTTCGGCGATTTATTTTTGAATTTTCTCACAACTTCGTCTTGGCCCGCGCAAACAACTAAAAAATCGCCATACTCCTTGGCTTGGCGCAAAAAGCTTATATGGCCTTTGTGGATGCCGTCAAAAATGCCGAATACAAGGACTTTTTTCATAATTTCCAATTCGCAATTTTGCCGCTAACAATTTTATTATATCGGAATTGCGTAATTACTAAATATTGACATTTATAACTCGCCGTGTTATAAGAGCTTCGCGTTTTATTTTATGCGAATAAACTTGAAATACCCAATTTGGCGATGTATAAATTTATAGGTTACAATATAAATGAACATAATGAATTCAATAGCTGACTTTCTCAAAAAACCGCAGACGATCCTTTTTATTATAGGCCTGTTTTTTGTTTTTACTATCGGAGGAATAGTGACATACAATTCAGCCGCGCTTCTTAGGGAGGGCGATTACATATTCAACGCGGTGAATAAAAAACATTCACTAGGGCAATATAAGCCCGACGATTTAGTGGAACTTGCGGAATTGGGCGCACCCGGTAAGCACATACGGATAACGGCGTATTCGCGTCTAAAATCTCTTATGGAAAGCGCGGCAGATGACGGCGTAAATCTTAAGATTTTATCGGCTTATAGGAGTTATCGCGAACAGCAATCTTTGCACGCTTATTATGAGACAAATTATGAAGGCGCTGACAGATTTTCCGCGGAAGCCGGCCACTCGGAGCATCAGCTGGGGGCGGCGATAGATTTTGGCTCGGCAGACCAAAATACCAACCTGCGGCAAAGTTTTGCGAATACTGCCGAAGGCCTGTGGCTTAGCGGTAACGCGTGGAGATACGGGTTTGTTTTAAGTTATCCCGATGGCAAGGAAGATGTAACGGGCTATATGTATGAGCCGTGGCATTTTAGATTTATCGGAGTGGAGGCATCGGACAGGTTTCGCACTTCGGGACTTTCTCTGCTTGAATATTTGAACCTTGCTCCGCAATACTTCGATAAAGAATCATTGCGCGGAGAACTTATTCAGGTAAGGGGGTCTGTCGAGGTATATTTTGTTACGGGAAATGGATACAAAAGGCATATACCTTCGCCTGAAGTTTTTTATTCCTACAGGAACGAATGGGATAGGATTATTTTTGTAGATCCCGATACTTCAAATGAAATTCCCGAGACGAAACTGATACGGCTTAACGCCGACGAAAAAGTTTTTTTCACCAATGAAGACGGCGTAAAAAGTTGGATTTCAAGCGCCGATGAGTTTAATAAATCCGGATATGATTGGGGTAGCGTTTCGCTCGTAAACAAAACCGAATTCGACTTCTATAAAATAGTCGAAGATGAGGCGGCGGGATTAAATCAGGAATCCAGCTCGTCCGCAAATGGGATGAATGTTTCCAGTGAAAGCGTTCTTTTGGAAGTGCCGTTTGCCGCACAGGCGCCATTCGGAAATTGGGAAGATCCGCGCCAGCAAAACGGATGCGAAGAAGCATCCGCGATTATGGCTATGAAATGGGTAAACCGCGATACGATCCTTCCGCTGGATTCCGCTATGAATTCGATAATTGAAATATCGGAGTACGAGCAAAGAGTTTACGGCGAATACAGGGATACTTCAGCGGCCGACACAATTTCACGAATTTTTAATGACCATTTTGAATACTATAAGGTACGGTTGGCAAAAAATATCCGCGCTAAGGATATAATACGGGAATTAAAAAGCGGCAATTTGGTTGTTGTTCCCGCTAACGGACAAAAACTGAAAAATCCGTTTTTTACGCTCCCCGGGCCTATTGAGCATATGCTCGTTATCATAGGTTACGATTCAAAAACCGGTGAGTTCATAACAAATGATCCCGGTACGCGGCACGGGAAAAATTTCAGATACAAATCACAAGTTTTGGAGGACGCTTTGCAGGACTACCCTACTGGTTTTCATGAGCCGATAGAAAACATAAATAAAGTGATGATAGTCGTTGAAAGATAATCGCAAAGATTTAAGGATTATGGAAAACAAAAAGCGGCCGATGATTACCGAGCCGCCGAATATTTTAATGCGTGTTCCGCTCATTATTTCAGCAGATTACGCATCTCGCCAAGATACGCTTGTTCATTTACCTTTACTGCCACAAAACGGCTTTTTGGATCGTACGATGGCTCATCCATAAATTCAATATCTATTTCTCCCCATCGATCCCTTTCTTCATCCCTAAAGGGTACTTGCGTAACTTTTATGGGTTTGACGCGATAGAATATGCCGTTTTTGTGATATGAACATCCATGGCTCAACCATTGCAAATATCCAAGTACGGGCGCGAAGTCATGAACAAAGATTTTTTCGCCCCTTGGTTTTACCATCTTTTCGTATGCGATTCGGTATATGCGCGTAAGTTCTCGCGTAGCCGGCGTATCCTCAAGGAATCTCGCTAGCTCATCCGGATTTGAGAAGCCAATCCCGTTAACCCGTGTTACATCGCTTGGATATAGGAAAACGGGAGCGTCAAGGTTCATAAGCACATGATGCGCCGCGTACGGATCGCATGCCGCGTTGAATTGTCTTTTGCCGCGCGGTTTACCGTCGAATTCCATCAGTCCGGTTTCACCGAATCCGAAAAATCCCATCTGCGCGTGTACGGAACGAATTTGTTGCGCGAATTCGGGAAACATTAGAATAAGCATAAACAAATCCGTCATTGGCCCGCCCACTACCACATCGATATTCGCTCTGTCCTTGGTTAAGATTTGCGTTAAATCTCCGATTGTTCCGCGGCTATTCATCCTGCTCGGCGGGATAAGATTTTCCGCGTTTTTAATTTGCCCTGGGGTTAAATCGTCGAAATCCCTCTCGTCAATGTGAGCATCATGCGGTATTAAGGTATGAGGCGATGAAGTGCCCATGTACACGGGCACATGACTATACCCTGATTTTTCAAGGAAATTTCTCATTCGGGAAGTATTGATTCTCAATGCGATCGCGGAATCCACAATTTTAACCGTATCTGTGGGATCATCTCGGTTAAAATTAGCGGCTCGGCCCGTGACAACAACACCCATAAGTTCAGTCCGGAATTTGACATTAGCCAACGCAAGAACAGCGGCCAGATTATCGGGATCCGTATTATCTACGAAAACCAAACATCTATTGTCGTACAAGGTACACCTCCACCCCAATTCCGCAGATGAATCCGAACGCTCGAGAAAAAATAAAGTAAAATATGCGTATGAAAAAAAACAAAAAAGTTCTCGCATCTTTCCAAAAGCGAACGGGGTGAAATTTCAATTTTGAGGAAGAAAAAATACTCGTTTGGTGATATAGCGAACGAGCTCGATCGTTCTAAATCAACAATCCATGAAGAAATTGATAGAAACAAAGTAAAGGGGAAATACGTATCAAAGAAAGCTCATCATAAAGCATACGCGCGAAGAAAGTACGCGAAATACCAAGGTATGAAAATCGTAGAAAATGTAGAACTTCGAACATTTGTCGAGCATGCGCTAGTGGAAGGACGCTCTCCGGCAAGTATTGCCGGAAGAGTAAAGAATCATGAAAAAGCGTTGCCGAGTATATCCGCTGACTCCATAGAAAGATTTTTGAAAAGCGTATACGGACGAAAAATTGAAGCGCGTCGGCGCGTATTAAAAAACCGCCAAAGACATAGGAGGCGGCCAAAGATAACTCAACTCAAAGATCGAAAATTCATTGATGCAAGGCCAAAAATAGCCAATAAACGAGGACGCGTGGGAGATGCGGAAGCTGACTTCATTATTTCCGGAAGAAGTGGCAAGGGCTACATACTGACTTTAGCTGACCGGAAATTACGCACCTCATTTTTTGAGAGAATACTCCCCGTATCTATAAGAAATGTGGAGCGAGGATTTTTGAAAATCAAAAAGCGCTATTCTGAATTGCGCACGATTACTACTGACAATGATATTCTCTTTGTAAACCACGCGGAGCTCGAAAAATTATTGGGCATCAAGATATACTTCTGCCACCCGTATCACTCATGGGAGAAAGGAACTATTGAAAACACCAACGGGGAGATACGAAAATACATTCCCAAGGGTTCTGATATTTCAAACTATTCGCCGCGTTTTATCAGTTCCATTGAGGAGAAAATAAATAATCGCTATATGGAATGCATTACATTTTTAACACCGGATGAGGCGTTAGAATTGTATAGAAAACAAAAAAAGCGCAGAGGCGCTTCTAAAAGTCGGCGTTCGGATTGAGC
>MHOE01000022.1:5300-8876 GCA_001819985.1 Candidatus Spechtbacteria bacterium RIFCSPHIGHO2_02_FULL_43_15b | reverse complement strand
CGAGAGTGGATATGTACGCTTATCATGCCGTTCCAGCGACGGGAATTCCGTCGAGTCATGGCATCGCGAATATTACATCCCCGCCGAAAAAAGATCGCTAATGGAATATGTGAACCTTTCGGAATTATTTCTTTTTGCTACATCAGTTCCGGAAGAAAGAGGCCTAAATAGCCTTTTGGATTGCTCGGGGACTGGTATCGGATATACCGATGGCGTATCCACATTGAGCATGGCCGCCATTAAATGGCGGATTCCGTACTTGTCTAGGTAGTTTCGAACAAACAAGTCGAACAAACAAACAGCCGGCTTTAAGGGTCGGCTGTTTTTATTTTCGCATTTTATTTCGCGATGAAGCAGACGAAAGGCGGTCTTATCGCGAGATTCGGATTGCGATGCGGATTTTCAAAAGTGATATTGCATATTTATCCACAGAGAGATGTAGCTATTTTTTGATATAATATTATAGAAAGGTCGTTTCTAACTCTATTCAAATTAGCATTTGAAATGGTCGTTACAATTAAACTCATCCATATCGGCAGGTCGTGCTATTTTAGCTGAACTTGCTTTTATGGATTTGATATATGTACTTCTTCGAAACTTGGGCAGACGCGGTTACGGTGTCCCTTCAAAATTTGCTTGAACAATTTTCAGGGATACTGATGCCGGTACTGGGAGCAATAGTAATTTTTATCTTGGGATGGATAATCGCTACGGCATTCGGAAGCGTAACTGAAAGAATACTTAAAAAGGTAATTCATGTAGATAAAATTTTTGATCAGCTTGGATTTATGGCGGTTCTTCACAAATCTGGCCTTGATTGGGAATTCAGCGGTTTGATAGGCTGGCTGGTAAAGTGGTTTTTTCTCATCGCGTTTTTCTTGGCGGGAGTAGAGATACTCGGTCTTAATGAAGTCGCTCAATTCTTAAGAGAGGATGTTTTGGTATTTATACCAAAAGTATTAGTGGCGGCATTGATAATACTTATAGCCGCTATTTCCGCAGATTTTGTTGATAAACTGGTTACATCAAGTACAAAAGCGGCGGAATTGAAATTTCCCAAAATAGGGTCTTTGATAGTGAGATGGTCTGTATGGATTTTTGCATTGCTTATAGCTCTTGAACAGCTCGGAGTGGAATCAAACTTCTTAAACATACTGTTCATGGGTATAGTGGCGTTTGCCGCGTTGGCTGGAGGATTAGCTTTTGGTCTAGGCGGGCAAGGCGCCGCCAAGGATTGGCTGGATAAAACTTATAAAGATTTGAGCAAATAGAGGGCGATTCCTATACGAGAAAGCCGTCCCTCTGGGCGGCTTTTGATTTTTCACCAATTTATGTATTGACATAAATTTAGGGTTTGCTACAATGCATCAGAGTAAAGCAAGTGATAAATACTAATAGATATAAAATCATAAATTACGAGTTGCTAAGCGGACAATAAACCACAATTTTGTTTGTGGAAAAACCGCTTAAATAGCGGTTTTTTGTTAGCTATTGGCTAGCATTCACTAAAAGTTAAATATGCGTGCGTGAATGTCGGCGAGTAGCGAACGGATTGGACCTTCACAATCTAATAAGTATTGGAGTTTTATAACTTCACAGGAAATGAATTAATTTAAGAGCATATGGTGGATGCCTAGATACCAAAAGGGGATGAAGGGCGTGGCGTGTCTGCGATAAGCCTCGGGTAGGTGACGAGCAACCTTTAATCCGGGGATTCCCGAATGGGGAAACCTGACGCCGTAAACCGGCGTCGTTCACTGTTTTTTACAGTGTTCCCATACCCGCTGAAGTAAAACATTCTAGTAAGCGGTGGAAAAGATAAAAATTTTATTCCCTTAGTAGTGGCGAGCGAAAAGGGAGGAGCCCAAACCTAACGCTCCTCACTGTGTTCGGAACTATTGCTTATAGATGCGGACAAGTTTGATAAATGCCGATACGAAATCGGTATAGATCAGTTGTATTCGCAAAATTAGCGTATAGCAACGAGCGTAGCGAGGAGCGTTGGGGGTTGTAAGGTAGGGACGCAGTTTTACTGGGGAGTAACGATTATTTAGTCGAATGTCTCTGGAAAGAGCGGCTATAAAGGGTAAAAGCCCCGTAGATAAAAAATAATCGCGTATTCCTAGTTCCTATTCTTGAGTACCTCGAGGAATGATGGCCTCGAGGGAATCCGGCAGAACTATCTGCCAAGGCTAAATACTTTTGGTAATCGATAGTGCACTAGTACCGTGAGGGAAAGGTGAAAAGTAGGGCGGTTAGCCCGTTGAAATAGAACCTGAAACCATATGCTTACAAGGACCAGGAGCTACCGCATCTCACTTTGTTTGATGCGGAATGATTTGTAATTTTGAATTTGAATCATTCCCAAACATCGAATATAGCGAGATGTGGTAGTGACTGGGTGCCTTTTGCAAAATGAGCCAACGAGTTTATGTATATTGCTTGTCTAAGCCCCTTCTTTTAGCCCTGATTTTCGGGGTTAAAAGAAGGGGTGGAGGCACAGGGAAACCGAGTCTTAAAAGGGCGACAAAGGCAGTATGTATAAGACCCGAAGCCAGGCGAGCTACCCATGACCAGGGTGAATTCCGGGTAAAACCGGGAAGAGGCCCGAACTCATTAGCGATGCAACACTATGGGATGAGTTGTGGGTAGAAGTGAAAAGCTAATCGAGCCTGGTAATAGCTGGTTCTCCCCGAAATAGCTTTAGGGCTAGCCCTAAGATAGCGCTTTGGAGGTAGAGCACTGGATGGTCTTCGGAGGATTTTCCAACGCAGACCAATCAAACTCCGAATTCCAGAGTAGCGTTTCTTAGGAGTTAGAACGCGGGGGCTAAGCTCCGCGCTCGAAAGGGAAACAGCCCAGATTGCAATCTAAGGTCCCAAAATCTCGGTTAAGTGGGAAAGGATGTGAGGATTCTCAAACAGCTAGGAGGTTGGCTTAGAGGCAGCCATCCTTTAAAAAGTGCGTAACAGCTTACTAGTCGAGAGTTTTCGCGCCTAAAATGTAACGGGGCTAAACCGAGTACCGAAGATGCAAATACCGCCGCATCTCACTCTGTTTGATGCGGAATGATTCAACTTGAAAGTTTGGATCAATTTTGATTTGTCGAATTTTGAAACAAAAAATGTTTTGAAATACGAGATCGAAATTAAAAATTCCGAAAAATTGAGCGAAGCGAGATGTGGTGGTGTGGTAGGGGAGCATTCTTTGTTCGCAGAAGTCGTTTTGTAAAAAACGGTGGAGGACAAAGAAGAGAGAATGTTGGCACAAGTAACCGCAATGCTGATTAGATTTCAGCACACCGAAAGCCCGAGGTTTCCTTGGCAATGGAAGTCAGCCAAGGGTTAGGCGGACCTAACCTCGATCCCAAAAGGGACCGGGGGATGTACAGTCGGTTAATATTCCGACCCTTCTATATTTTTTCAAAAAGGTGACGGAGATCGTAGGATTAAGAGTGTTATTGGATTCACTTCGTTCATCGTTCCTTATTGTGTTTGAAAAGCGGTTTTAAGTTATTTACGGGGAAAGCATTTAATTTAGCAGAAGCTAAATTTTGGCAGACCGTAAAACGATTTT
>MHOE01000022.1:0-5201 GCA_001819985.1 Candidatus Spechtbacteria bacterium RIFCSPHIGHO2_02_FULL_43_15b | reverse complement strand
TCGTTAAGGAACTCGGCAAAAAAGCTAGGCGTAACTTAGGGATATGCCTCGCCTTTGCTCGAGAGAGTAAAGGCCGCAGCAAACGTTTGCCTGCCGACTGTTTACCAAAAACACAGGTCCCTGCAAACTCGAAAGAGGAAGTATAGGGGCTGACGCCTGACCAATGCCGGAACGTCAAACGATACTTGTCGTCGTTCCTCGCTGTATTCGTAACAAAATAGCTTCGGCTATTAGTGCGAATGTAGCGAGGAGCGACGGCTCGGGTCGTAAGCGCCGGTGAATGTCGGTCCTAACTATAAGGATCCTAAGGTAGCGAAATTCCTTGGCACGTAAATTGTGTCCCGCACGAAAGGCGTAACGAGTGGGTAACTGTCTCAACGAGGAGCCCGGTGAACATACAATAACAGTCAAGATGCTGTTTTCCTGTGGCAAGACGAAAAGACCCCGGGAGCTTTACTGCAACTTTCTATTGGTTTATTTTTTCTAATGCGTAGCGTAGTGGGGAGACTTTGAATCTTCGCTTTTGGGCGGAGTGGAGTCGCCAATGAAACACCCATCTTTAGGGGGAATAATTCTAACTTTCTACTAAATATAGAGAAGACAGTGGAAGGCGGGCAGTTTTAGTGGGGCGCTAGACCTCCTAAATTGTAGCGGAGGCGTTTAAAGGTCAGCTAACTCCGGATGGAAATCGGAGTGGTCGCGTAAAGGCATAAGCTGGCTTTAGTCCAAGGCGGATTGGCCGCGGACTCACGAAAGTGTAACTTAGTGAACCGATCCCTTGTTATAGAAAAGGGAGAGATAATCAGCCAAAAGTTACCCCGGGGATAACAGGCTAGTCAGACCCGCGAGTTCATATCTACGGTCTGGTTCGGCACCTCGATGTCGGCTCTTCGCATCCTGGGACTGGAGAAGGCCCCAAGGGTTGTCCTGTTCGGACATTAAAGCGGAACGCGAGCTGGGTTCAAACCGTCGTGAGACAGGTTGGTCTTTATCTGCCATAGGCGTAGAATTTTGAAGGGAGTTTCCCGTAGTACGAGAGGACCCGGGAGAACGAACCTCTGGTGTATCAGTTGTCGCGCCAGCGGCATTGCTGAGTAGCTATGTTCGGAAGGGATAAGCGCTGAAAGCATCTAAGCACGAAGCCCACCCTAAGATTAGAATTCATAGAGTCCTTGTAGATGACAAGGTTGATAGGCTCATAGTGTAAGCGCCGCGAGGCGTTGAGCTTACGAGTACTAATTTCTCATACTTTTTATTTCCTGTGAGGTTCTAAGATTCCAATAAGTATAAAGGCGCGTTTGCGATTGTATTTGTTTTTTCGTATTTCTAAGATTTTTTGTCGGCGCGCCGTAAATAGGATTAGAGGCAATCTGTGGGGGCTATACTGGCGTTGCTCTACCCGTTCCCATTCCGAACACGGAAGTAAAATGCGTCAAGGCCGATGATACTAGGTTTTCCTGGGAAAGTAGGTAGCCCCCGTAGATTGATTCGAATCCTGCGCGGTATAAAAGAGTATCGGCTGATCACATAAAAACCTTCGCGTTAATTTATTGGTCACAAAGCTTATTTATCTTACCCGTTTTGAACTTGTTATTATGCAGAGTTTCAATTTGGATGAGATTTTCGTAAGCTTTTTTTTGTGCTATCATATTATAAATAGGGAATGAAAATAATTTGAGTTTTAACCTCAAATCCCAAAAATATGTCTTCGCGAGCTAGAAAACGGTTAATCATAGGTTTTTTCACCATTCTAATAGTTGGGGGCGTTGCGTCAGGATCCATTTTTTATATTTGGGCGAATTTAACAAACTGGAATAGCTCAAACAACAATCCTCCAAATAATAACAATAACGGCGGTACGGTGGAGTTTAAGGATCTCGAAATTGTATTTACCGATTTTTTTGAAATCAGAAAAACAAAAACATTCGATGCCGTGGCATTAGTAAAAAACCCGAATTTGGATTACGGCGCGTCAGCGGTATCTTATGAATTTGCATTTGAAAACGCCGGCGGAGAAATAATGGGCGTAATTAGTGATAAGGCGCACATATTGCCGGGTCAAGACAGATACATTATAAATCCCGCTTTGAGATTTTCTGATACGCCGGCTAGTGTTGCCTTCAAGATAAAGGAAATAGAATGGGAGGCGATCTCTGAATTTTCACTATCCGGGCTTACATTCAGGGACACGCAATTTATAAGCGACTTAAATACAAATTTTATGAAATTTTCGGGCATAGTTGAAAATCGTTCTCCATATAATCTTCAGAATTTGGAAGTGCATGTTGTGCTCTATGATACCCAAAGCAACTTGGCGATAGCGGCGGGAAGGACGGATATGCAGACATTGATTCGGGATCAGGATCGTTTTTTCCAGGTTGCCTGGCCCTACACTCTTGGATTTGAACCTAGAGTCGATTTCAGGATCGAAACAAATCTTTTCGAAAATTCAAACTTTATAAGGGATCAACAGGGACGCAAAAAATTTCAGGAATTTTTTGATGCGGAAGCAAAATCAAACTAGATTTCATAGGGTCGGGAAATATACTAAAGGGGGCTTTGAAAGCCCCCTTTAGTATATTTATTAGCTTGATATCGGATTACCCATTATTTAATCTTTATATTGGGGCAGGTTAAAAATTATTTTGCTTTTGCGATATATCTGTTAAAATCAGTTAAATGATAAATCATATCAAAAACTTAGATTGGATCTTAACATTATACGCGGTTTTGCTTGTGTGTTTTGGGCTTGTGTCGTTATACGGAAGCGGATACAACGACGATTTTTTGAACTTTAAAAAACAGCTTTTCTGGTTGTTTACAGGGCTTTTCTCGATGATTTTTATCAGCTTCTTTGACTATAGAATTCTTAAGAACAGGCAATTTCCGATAGTACTTTTATTTTCGATGTCGCTACTTTTACTGCTGGGTTTATTCCAGTTTGGAGATTCGATAAGAGGTACGACCAGCTGGTATAGGATAGGACCCGTAGCTTTTGAGCCGGTCGAAGTGGTTAAAATAGTATTAATCGTGGTGCTGGCAAAATATTTCTCAATGCGGCATGTGGAAATGTACAGGTTCAGGCATATTTTAATCTCCGGATTTTATATGCTAGCTCCAGTTTCAGTGGTACTTATTCAGTCGGAAGTAGGATCGGCAATGGTTATGGTAAGCATTTGGCTAGGCATAATGCTGATGGCGGGCATTCAGCTTAAGCATTTAGTTGGTTTATTCGCGGCCGGTGTAGTCATTCTATTTTTAGCTTGGAATTGGGGTTTTCAGGATTACCAAAAGGAAAGGATACTTTCGTTTATAAATCCCGGATCAGATCCTCAAGGATCCGGTTATAATGTGCTCCAGTCAATGATAGCTATTGGTTCGGGGGGGTTTTGGGGTAAGGGAATAGGAGAGGGCGGGCAAACCCAGCTAGGATTCCTGCCCGAATCGCAAACGGATTTCATATATTCCGCTATCGCGGAAGAAATGGGTCTTCTCGGGGCATTATTACTGCTTTGTTGCTTTGCTCTATTTGTTAAAAGAATAATGTCCGTATCAAGAAATTCAGAGAATAACTTCGCTCGGCTTGTGGCAAGCGCCTTCTCTGTGATGCTTTTAGCGCAGATATTTGTTAATGTGGGAATGACATTCGGTCTTTTTCCAATTACGGGAATACCTCTTCCCTTCGTGAGTTATGGGGGCAGTAGCCTTGTATCATTGTTCGCAATGCTGGGTATTCTGCAGAGTGTTAAAAGCAATTAAATTATATCGCCACTGCTTCTTGGTTTTTCTAATCTTCTTAAGAAGCTCTCTACATCGTCAAATTTGTACACCCGGTAATTGTTTATCGGGTTTCTTCTTGCGCGGAGTTTCCCTCGATTATCCCAGTTGCGTAATGTTAGGGGCGTAACTCCAAGAATATAAGCCACCTCACCAACTGTAAAGTATTTTTTGTTGGCAAGTTTCTTAATGTTTTTATATGTTTTCATGAGAAAATCTTTAATGGGACAATTTAATTGTATCTGAATAGTTTAATTTTGTGTATGTGTGAATAAGTTCGCGCAATTTTTTTTGGCTATGATCGGATAAAACAGGGCAGATAGCGCTTCGGCATCGAAGATCTATTTTGTTTTGTGAATTTTATTACTGCCTAGAAAGAAATTCGTACACAAAAAATAAAGAAACCGTGTCGCTACGGTAAGTAATTTGGGCGAGGATATAAACATACGGAAGGTTTAATTCGTTATGTCAAAATATCTGACATAACGAATTAAACCTTAGTCAATAAATTGTAACAAAATGTAGCTCCAGTGACACAATGAGGACATATTTTGTGTTCCGACGGTATTCGACATAAATCGAAAGTATAAGAAGTAAAAAATTTGCTAAAATACAGCATGATTTCGCGTAAAAATTTAAGCTATAAAATCCCTGATTTCCATAGTAAAAATTAAGTAGTTGATGGCATTCAAGCGGAGTCGCTATTTCTAAGATCCGTGCCAGCTTTTAGGTGGATGGATTTTTTGAACGCCTATGCGGTTTTGAATAGTCGCTAGTCCTGGCAGGCAATTTCATGATGAACACGACATTGTTTTTAGTATCTGATGCGTCGAAACGGGAGAGGCGAGCGGACATTGTATGCGAATATTTGGTACTTTGCGATATTTTGCATACATTTCTCGGGCTAGAATGACTTTCTAAGGATAGGTTTGGATTTCTGTAAGCATGATCTAGCATAGTACGAAACTGATTGTGGATAGAAACAGGTTTCGATCAAGCGCAACATGGGCTAGTCAAAAAGTATGTGGGTACTGCCGTGCTGTCCTAGGCAAAGAAATGCAAATTAGACTGTTGGGCAAAAGAATTTCTAATATACAGAGCATCAATGGATTAAGTTCCTTACAAAATATTCAAAAACATTATTATATTTTTCACCACGATTTTTTATAAAATAGATAGAACTATTATCAATCTTTATAGAGAATATCCAAGATGGACCTCGCAAGATATAGAGTATGCGAGAATTTTGCCATGCAATAGTTACTTCAGTATATGAAACGCTGAAATGTATTGGCAGAATTTTTGCAATCGGCCCTTTTTGGTCTTTGATGAGCATTATTAAGGTTTTGATATGCAAAAACCTTAATAATGCTTGATATTAAGGTTTTGATGTTATCCCTCTTTTTTATTTGATAGCACGCCTT
>MHOE01000021.1:426-5809 GCA_001819985.1 Candidatus Spechtbacteria bacterium RIFCSPHIGHO2_02_FULL_43_15b | reverse complement strand
AATGATCGAGTCGGGATACGACCCGATTAGCGCCGAACTTATGACCGCGGATAAAAAAGCCGCGCTTGATAGCCGCATTCTGCAGATAACCGTCAAATTTCCCGATGAATACCTACTGCTCGAGAGTGAAACGCCCGCCGGATTTGTCCTGAAAGATGTAACGGAAAAGGAAGCGTCCCAATATGACGCTACCGGAAATCCGGGTTTTTACGGCCTTAACGATGAAGCGTCTGAAAATTTAACTTTCGGGTATCTCTACGCAAAATCCGACGATCCGGAAAGCGAACTCGGAGTTTTTGTGATAAAATACTATTTCCCCAGCGAAATATCCGACGCGTATATTCAGGAAGAGTGGAAAAAAATTTATAACACCGACCCCAAAATACTGCTTCGCAAAGGAAATATTTTGGTGTATATTTGGTCCGATACTCCAAATTATCTGCCGTACATGAATACGCTAGCGGACGCGCTAAAAAAACGACTCGATCTGGAACGGCTCGAGTAAAAATTGTGCTTAAATTTTATTGAATAATAAACAAATAAATTCCGGCATACATACCGGATTCTTTTTATTTCGGAGCAAAACTGCTTAAAATTATTTTTGAGATTATAACTTTTTTCGACCGTCAAAAGCGAACTCTGCTTAAATTTCGCGCTTTCTTTCGATCCTGTCGTCCTTGATGCGGGAAAGCGCAAGAAAGCCGAGTACGATAAATGCTGTTACCGCGAGAATCGCTATCCTGTATCGGTCGCTTCCCAAGGAAACCAAATTTGAAACGACCAGTCCCCACACTATGGGTCCAATAAAAGATGACGCTCGCTCGGCAAGGCCAAAATAAGTCCGGCGAATTGACCGATGTAATTCGCGCTTACCCCAAGCCCGGAAATCAATCCTCTCTTCGCCGGCTTCGCTATATCGTTTAGCAATGGCGTATAAAAAGTAAAAGACAGAAGATACGAATACAGCCCCAAGGTAAAAAAAATGAGAGAACTCGCTTCGTGATTTGAAACTGCCAAAATCCCGCAAAGTCCGTAAAAAAATACCGTAAGCGCGGTGCTGAATCGAAGGCCCGCGATTCTCCTTAAACTCTTATCGAGCAATAAACCGGTTAAAGGCACCGTAAGGAACAAAAGCACCGCTGACGAGGTGAAAGCGAGATTAAATCTAAAGTCGGACACTCCCCCTGTCAATCACTATCCATTGCGCGAAGTAAAGAAAAAAAACTATTGAGACAATAGAGTTTGCGAAGTCGTATGAAATCCATAAAAAACGGTTTTTTCTTGTTTCCATAAACGAAATGTAGCATCGTTCGCGGATTAAATCAAATTTACAACGATCTTCTGCGAAGCAATAAAGCGTTCAACGCTACAACAATTGTCGAAAGCGACATAAACAAGGCCGCGACAGCCGGCTCCAAAAAAATCCCCTTGAACGCCAGCGCTCCAGCCGCGAGAGGAATCGCGACAATATTGTATCCCGTTGCCCAAAAGAGATTCTGAATCATTTTACTGTAAGTGAGGCGGGATAATTTAATGATTTTGGCAATATCGCGCGGGTCGTCTTTAACAAGAATAATACCTGCGGATTCGATGGCAACATTCGTGCCTGCGCCTATGGCAACACCGAGGTCCGCTTGCGTAAGCGCGGGAGCGTCATTTATGCCATCCCCCACCATCGCCACTTTTTCGCCTTTTGCCTGCAGTAATTTGACTTTCTCTGATTTTTGTTCAGGTAATACCCTAGCGAAATATTCGTCAATGCCCAGTTCTCCAGCCACCCATTTCGCGACATCCGCGGTATCCCCTGTAATCATCGCGGTTTTAATCCCAAAATCCCTTAGAGATTTTATCGCTTCCCGAGATTCCTCGCGAATAATATCGGCTAGAACGATTGCTCCGAGCAAAGAATTTCCGGCTACGGCAAATATTATTGTCTTTCCTTCTGATGAAAATTTATCAAGTTTGACTCGCGCTTCCGCATCGACAGCCAATTCTAAATCGGATAAAAGAGTTTCGCTTCCGATAAATACCTCTAACCCTTCGATATTTGCTCTTGCTCCTTTTCCGGCTATTCGCTGAAAATTCTTTGCCGGATAAATTGCGAGGTTCCGTTTCTTTGCCTCGGCAACTATTGCTAGGGCTATAGGATGTTCCGATTCACTATCCGCTGAAGCCGCATATTGTAAAACCCTCGTTTCATTTTCCGTTCCGGCTGGAATAACGGCGTCCACGCCAAATTCGCCTTTAGTGAGTGTTCCTGTTTTATCAAAAAGAACAACGCCAATATTGCGTGCCGCTTCAAGCGCGAGCCGTTGCTTAACCAAGAAACCATTTTTCGCCGCTTTTGTTGTTGAAATTGAAGCCACCAAAGGAATCGCCAAACCTAACGCGTGCGGGCAAGCAATTACGAGCACCGCCACCATGCGGCTAACGGCAAAAGCGGAATCCGCTACAACCAGCCATACGGCCAATGTTATCCCGCCCGCCGTAACGGCAATAACGGTAAGAAAATACGCGGCACGATCGGACAATATTTGCATACGGGATTTTGAACTCTGCGCTTCTTCGACGAGACGCATAACCCCGGCCAAAAAAGTATTCTCGCCTATTTTTGTCACTTTTACTTTAAGAGCGCCGTCTCCATTTATCGTTCCCGCTATAATCTCGCTTCCTTGATTTTTAAGCGCTGGCTTTGATTCGCCGGTCGCGACTGATTCGTTGACATCGGATACGCCCTCTATAACAATTCCGTCTGCCGGAATTTTGCCGCCTGGTTTTACAACTGTTATATCCCCGACTCTAACTTCTTCAAGAGGGATCATTTCAGTTTTACCGCCTCTTATAACTTCCGCTTCATCGGGCAAAAGTTTTGATAATTCTTTGAGAGCGCTTTGCGCGCCCGAAACTGCCCGCATTTCCATCCAGTGTCCAAGAAGCATAATGGTAATTAGTGTTGCGAGTTCCCAAAAAAGAGTTTCGGTGCCTCCGGAAAGAGTAATAAAAACGCTGTATGCGTAAGCAACGCTTATCGCCAAGGCGATAAGCGTCATCATGCCTGGCAATTTAGCTTTTAATTCGCGAAGGGCAGACGCGATAAACAGCCATCCGCCGTAGAAAAAGATCGCCGACGCGAGAATAAACGGAATATACGGCGATCCCGGAAATGCCGGCGCCGTAAAATCAAAAAATTCCCTTAAGATATCAGAGTAGAGAACAACCGGAATTGAGAGACCAAAGCTTATCCAAAATTTAGTTTTGAACACATTAGTCGAATGACCTTTGTGCTTATCGAAATCGCCGTGTCCGCCATGCGCTGTTTCTTTTTTCGCGGCAGGCACAAGCCGCATTCCGCACTCTGGGCATAATCCTTCTTTGTCCAGTTTAATTTCCGGATGCATGGGACAGGTATAAATTTTAGTTTGTTCGCTCATAGTGATTTCAAACGCCCGCCGATATAAACATCATGCGCGTTTTCCGACTTTTCCGACCAAACAAATCGCCGTTTGCGTTACCGCGCTAAATATCTTATTTATCTTGCGAAAAATCCGGTTTTACCGTATCCCGTATTTCTCACTTAATATCTTTAACGATTTTAACATCGCTGATTTTATACATTCGCCGCGTGTATATCATTTTCATTATTTTATTTGCGATGTAACCTATTGAAGCCACAATGAGAAAATACATGACGCCGGATATATGAAATTCTGGTAGCTTTTCGGAGAATAAACCTATAAGCGTCGCCCCTACGCCCATTGAAGTTATGACGGTTAAGTTTGTCACAGAACTCTCGGTGCTTGCGGCTTGAATGCTACTGAATAAATCCAGCGCGGAATTCACATAATTTTTCGTCATATTCCAAATATCCTTTATATATTCCAGCGTGTCCGCAAGAGTTTCATATTTGAAATCCAAAACATCAAGGAAGTTCGCGAGACCTGCGTTATTTTTAGCAATAGATTCGCGGGTTCTTATGTATGTTCCCATCTGGCTAATCCGTCCGTCAATTAGATTTATGGTTTTACTGTAGCTTTCGATCTTATCCTTAAACAGCCCAACCTCGCTTCCTTTGATTTTGCCGCGCTCTTTAACATCGGCAATTCTTTCCCAAATAATTCGGTGAAGATTTAAGTATCTATGCAACTGCGATTTGAATTCCCGTATAAAAACTTGCTCCTCGACAAAATCTTCTATATTCGACAATTTTTCTGAAAAATTATTTATAACATACAGCTTATCGCCTCTGTATATTTCAAATTCCTTTTTCAGGATTTCGAAATATTTTTCTTGCTTAAACTGCCCGAAAAGCTCCTTTATATCTTGTTTTGGCGAGTTGTCTAATATGATAAAGTAAGGAAAGATTGTTTTTATGTTTGCCAAATCTTTAGGTATTGGCGCGCCAAGACTAAAAATGTAACGGATGCCTGGCGAAAGTTTTTGTTCGTAATAGGTTGCCAGTGTTTGTATTTCGTTTTTGATCGATAAACCGTTGACTTTGCATAAAACAATCAAACCGTCCTCATAGATTTTCACCTCGATTCCTAAATCGCTTTTTACAATAACGCAGTCGAGATTGCCTAATTTCATCTCGACGGAGCTAATCCGCATCTCATTTCGCAACTCGCTTAATTTTGCTTTATCTAATTTCAACGGCGAATCCGCTTGCTTGAGGAAATCGTAAATTTCAGATAAATGAAGTGTTGTTCTTTGAAACCAGCCGCCAATATAGATTTTTTCAATTTTAGCCATAAAAAGAAATGTTATTAGATTACAATAACATTATTGCATTAAATTTTAATTCTATCCATGCGAACTTCCCATGAACTGGAGAAAGTTGAGTTTAAGTTTCGTATTTGAGTATTTGAAAAGCCGCTCTCTCGTAAGAGAGCGGCTTTTTTGCGTTGCTATTTAATCCTCGCACCCCTTTCCAATTCCACAATAGAAAAGGCTATTCACCTCCCAAGATGTAAGTATACGATCATAGATCCGAGGATCATCCAGCGATCCATCGAATCCCCGATCCATGCCCGCCCGGTTTCCGAAGTATATCGGATTCCCCGGATCCGGACCAAGATCTCCGGACAGAAGCTTAAAGTTTTCGACCATCATATTTCCACCGTCTAGGTAAAACACCGGTGTTGGGTTGTTACCCACCCGGTACTCGTAGGTAATGACCAGGTAATGCCACCCAGCCATCAAGCTTTTGTCCTCGTCTAAATAGCCGCGCCACTTCCCCGGCGTGGCCCACCGATTCGCGTCAAAATAAATGCGCGATTTGTAGTTTGAGAACCGCACCTCGAACGACCCGTCTTTGCTGACGAATCGCCCCTGACCTTTTTCGCCGACGCTATCGGCGTCAAACCAGAGGGCGATGGTCATGTCC
>MHOE01000021.1:0-338 GCA_001819985.1 Candidatus Spechtbacteria bacterium RIFCSPHIGHO2_02_FULL_43_15b | reverse complement strand
ATACGGGCGACCCAATATGGGTCCCATTGAAGCCGTTCCCGGAGGAATCCGCGGCTACGGTCCCCCTAAACTCGTCGAATGTCCAGTAGCCTACTGGACCCTCCGATACGAAACCGGCGGCAACAGATAGCGCAATAAAAAGAAACAATGCCCCAACAAAAAACACCCTTCCCGACGAGATACGCCCGTTTGTCCCTCTCATCTCTCTCCTCCTTTAATATTTGTTCGAGCCGAAATCACCGACCCGCCCAATTCCGCAGATGAATCCGAACGCTCGAGAAAAAATAAAGTAAAATATGCGTATGAAAAAAAACAAAAAAGTTCTCGCATCTTTCCAA
>MHOE01000020.1:36389-43654 GCA_001819985.1 Candidatus Spechtbacteria bacterium RIFCSPHIGHO2_02_FULL_43_15b | reverse complement strand
AGAAGGCGGATCTTCTTTGGTTTATCCAGGTCTTTTTTTAAATTTCAGAGCCAATTCCAGGAGTTACATTTTCGCGGTTTTGCTTTCCGCGATTATACTTTTGGTATTTTATGTTTTTGGCGGTGTTCGCGGTTTAAGTAGTGGCAGTAATTTTCAAATTTCTCATACGCCAAGCCACGCGGCACTGGTTCTTATGCCGAAGCGTATAACGCTAATAGATGAGGACAACACCACGAGGCATATTTCGTTCGCGAAAACGCCTCGTGAATTTTTTCAAAACGAAGCTGTTTTTTTGGGGGATAATGATACAGTTTACCCATCACTGGATTCGCCATTAGCCGATTTGAATCCCGAAATCACCGTAAAAAGAGCGAAAAGAGTAATTTTAGTGGACAACAATAAAGAATTTATAAGAGTTGGAGTTTTTGAGACAGTAGGGGATTTAGTTGGCGATTCGCTTGATTATCTGGATATTTTGAACGGAAGAGGAGTTGATACTTCGCGGAAGATTAATGACGGCGATCGTATTTTACTGGATACTAAAGTATTCCAAAGAGGCATAGCAAGCTGGTATGGACCGGGTTTTCAGGGACGCACCACAGCGAACGGTGAAATTTACGATATGCATAAGATTTCAGCCGCGCATAAAACTTTGCCATTCGGGACTAAAGTCAGGGTTATAAATGTCAGCAACGGGAAATCGGTGATTTTAGAAATCAATGACAGGGGGCCGTATGTTGAGCCGAGAATTATTGATTTAAGCTTCGCCGCGAAGGAAAAAATAGGCATGAGAGATCTGTCTTATATCTGGATTGAAGTGCTGGAATATCCGGAGAGTTCATAGAATGGATATATTCAGTAATTTATATTTGCGAGCTATTTGCATTAACTAAGCATCCAAAATCAATTGTATTAAATGCCGAAGTATGCTATAATGAAAAATAGAGCTGGGTTTTACATAATGAATCCCGGCTAAAAAATTAAATTCTTGGAGTAGATATCCGATAAATTCTCTCGTCCGCACATCCCAAACCCCTTAATATAAAGGAATTTGCGGTGTGCGGGCGAAAGAGGGGAGTTTATAAATCACCCTTTCTCCCAATTTCGCTTATCGGCGATAGGGTATTTTCCAAGAAAAATTACGGGGCACACGAAGTGCCCCTTATTTTTTACGCAGTATTTTGCTAATAATTCTAGATTATTCCCATTCAATAGTGCCGGGCGGTTTGGATGTGAGGTCGTAGAGGACAATTTGAATCTCCGGTATGCTTTTCATTATTTCTTTGGAAATAGAGAAAAGCAGGCGTTCGGGTAGCCAATAGCATGAAGCCGTCATAAAATCTTGGGTTTCAATCGCCCTTATTACCACACCATAGCCGTTGGAATCAAAGCTCACCGGCGCAACAACAGCAAATGCCTGCGACACCGAATTATAAATATTTGCTAGGTGTAAACTCTTCACTAAAATGGAATTTGCGTGATCCGCAATTTTTTTAGTTTCCGGGTTAAAATCGCATTTCCTAACGCCGAGAAACGCCAGCGATGTTGTATCCGCCGGTGAGGAAACATAGACAACCCTGTTTATAGTATCGTTGAATTGGTTGGGTATCGCGTTTGCAAGGGTTAGTAATTCTTCGCGTCGATACTTCCCCACCAAACCAACGGTATATTTGTAGGTTGATTGATCCCCTTGAATCCCTTTTGATTTTATGGGAATAAGCCAAGCGCTGTATCCAAGAGCGCCGCAGAATTTTTGTATGTCTTTTTCGTCGGAAAATGCGATATCTAGTAGATTGTCATCCGGCAGAGCGCGAGCCGGGGAGCATATTACCCTGATTGCGTCTCTTGGGCCTGGTTGTGGATGTTGGCTTATTAAACGGCGATCCAGATTTAGAATTCTTCCAATCTCTCTGACATCCCCCTTAAAAAGGTCTGAAAACGGCTCTATTACAGCGCCGACTTTTATAAGTTCTTGAATCTCTCGAATTCTATTGTGGTGAGATTTTATAATATCCGCGTGTTTTGACCCGCCAGATTCTATGACATCCGGATATATCGTGCCTTGCGCGAGTATAAAATTTCGTTCTTTTATATTGAGTTTGCGGGCGAGTTTTCTTGTTTCTTCTTCCCAAATTTCAACAAATATTTTGCCTATAATCACCCTTTTTTCTTCTGGGTTGTAAACTTTTTTCAATCGGGTAAAAAATTTTCTACTAGCATTTACTATGGTTATGCCGGGATCTAGCAGTCTGATATTCTGGATGCTTGTTGCCGGATCAAGGCCTTGAACATAGAAAAAGTGCAATCTTTCAGCTGGAATTACAGATTTAAGAAATTCAGCAAGAACGCTTGAATCGTTCCCTCCGCTTATAAAAGCGATAATATGTTTGTTTTGAACTCTTTTTAGCGTGTCCTCTTTTATAGCTTGGAGATGTTGTCGGCTATCCCAATCCGGGGAAATTTGGCATATAGCGATAAAGTTCTGGATGATTTTAGAGCCGTTTTTCGTCTGGCTTACTTCGGGGTGAAACTGCAAGCAATAGACCGAGTGATTTATAAGGGCTACTGCGGCATTGCGTAAATTATCCGTTGAAGCAAGTGAATGGGAATTCGGGGGTAAAGCATAGACATAATCCCCGTGGCTCATCCATACGACTTCTCCGCTTGGTACGCCCTCTAATATTTTCTCTTGGCAGGATATTTTAAGTACGGTTTTACCATACTCGCTCGAAGATTTGCCACCCGCTTTACCGGTGTCGGATTTTTTCACGGAATCGTACCCGCTTTTATTCGCAAGGTGTTGGCATAAAAGTTGCATACCGTAGCATATAGCCAGAGTAGGGATTTCCTTTTCAAATATAAGCGTGCTAAGAGCTTGGCTTAGTTGAGGAGCATCTTTTTCAAATACGCTCCTCGGTCCTCCTGAAAGGATCAGGGCTTTATAGTTTAGAAGTTTGTCAAAACATTCGTCCGGCATCACCACATCAGAATTATATCCTAGTTCCCTTAGCCGGCATTCTATAAGGTGAGTGTATTGGCTTCCGTAGTCAACTATGGCTATATTAGTCATGTGGCGTCTCCTTTATTTTTAGTTTTAAAAGTGCTTTAATTAAGTGATATCATGAAAGGACTAAAATACAAAAATATCGCAATACCACAAAGGTTGCTTATATGGATGGGTTAGGATGCCGGCACTGCAAACTGCTGTATAAATGTGCAATTTGGTTTTATTTAGTAACTAAAAGTGACAATATGCTATGAAAGCGATTATTCTTGCCGGAGGCCACGGGACAAGGCTTCCGGAGGCGGCAAAAGATAAGCCAAAAGCGCTGGTCGAAGTAGGCGGAAAACCTATAATTCAGCATCAAATAGAGCATCTTATGAGGCACGCGTTTTATGATATACGCCTAGCGCTCGGCTATAAGGCAGAGCAAATAGTCGATTGGCTGGGAATTTTTCAAAAAGAACACTCGGCTTTCGATAATGGTAAACTTAAAACCGATTATGTGATTGAGCCCGAAAAACTTGATACCGGCGGCGCTATTAAATTTGCGGCGAAAGATTTAAACGAGCCATTTATGGTTCTGAACGGGGATATTTTGAGCGATATAAATTTTTCCAATTTTTATAAAAAGTTCAAAAAAAGCCCCCTCGAAAACATAATCGCGGTTTTCCACACAAAAGACGCGTCTAGTTATGGTATAATCAATAAAGACAAAGAAAAGATATTGGAATTTTTAGAAAAGCCCGGTTACAGTACGCCGGGACACATAAATGCGGGATTTTATATTTTGTCGCCGGAAACAATTAAAAATGCAGAGGGAAAAGTTTTTTCCATAGAACGGGATATTTTTCCGAAAGCGGCAAGGGATGGAAGGGTCGGATTTTATCTCCACAGGGGTTTCTGGACAGATGCGGGTACGGAAGAGAGATTGGAAGAGGTTAGGAAATATTTTGAGTCGCTTTCCGGTCAGAAACATTAAACTCAAACATAAAACTCATAATAAAAAGCAAGAAGTCCGGAAAGAATGAAAGAAAAACGAAAAAATTTTAGGCATCACTCGGTGTGGGGTAAAAAGGGCTTTGCGAAAACTCCACTGGTCGTTGCTTTTGTAATAATAGCGCTTACTGTTGGAGTAGCGGCTATTTTGGAAATCAAGAGCTACAAACAAAGCGGATCGACGCCAGAATTAAATGAAAGCGAAACAGATAAGTCGTTAAACGGCAGTAAGGAGCTTGTTTTGCCTAGAGTTACTTATAATTTATCCGGAAAAGTTCAAGGCATCAGTGAATCGGCGATAGTGCTAAACGCGATAGTTTTTAGGGCTGATGCAAACGGAGAAGTCATAAAGACCATACAAAATAGAATAGTTTTAGTAACTCCGGATACCAAAATAACAAAGCTAAGGTTTGTGCCTATGGTCGGGAGTAAAGACGGCAATAAACAGGCACCTCAAGAAATCGTAGTTACAATAAGTGAAATTTTAGTTGGGAATTCTGTGGAGGTGATATCTAGCAACGATATAAGCGGTAAGGAAAGATTTACAGCCACCCACATAAGAATTTTGCCGTAGAGTTTCTAATAAATGAAATTGAATAACACTACATACAAATCGTTGGTTCTTCTTGGTTTTTTCGCCGGCTTTTTTTTTGCGTGGCCGGGAAATATCAAGGCAAGCCATGAAAGTATAACTTTGAATGTGCCAGTAGGAGCTTGCCTAACAAGCGGCGGAGTTTCCGGGCCGCAGATCAGTTTAGCATGGAGCGATACTTTTCATGGAGGCAATCCGACTTTTCAAATTTTCCGCATGATTCCCGGAGAGACCTTGTACGCGCTTATCGGCGCAACAAACTCTAATACTTTTGTAGATACCGTAGTGAATGGTTTGGCGAGCGATAAGTCATACAGATATGAGGTGCATGGCGAAAAGGGAAGCAGTGGCTTAAAGATTTCCAATGAGCAGAATGTGTCGGCTTTGTATTGCGAGCCGGTTATCCTTTCAGCTTCACCATCTTGTTCAGAAGACGGGCCGCATATAGGTTTGAACTGGAGCTCTATAACCGGGTCATTAAACAAATACGAAATTTACAGAGATAATGTTAAAATCGGCGAAACAGCGGGGGTAATTTTTAGCGACGGCCCGAATATTGAAGGTGGCGCGGCGTATAATTACAAGATAAGAGCGATTTGGCAGAATTTAACATCAAAAGATTCGTCTGCGGCGCAGGCAACCGCGTCATTTTGCGCCCCCATACTTACAGTTTCCGCTTCTTGCGAAAACTCCGGACTTCCCGGAGGGCCAAGGGCCGATTTATCGTGGAACGGTTTATTGGGGGTTGAATCCTATCAAATTTATAGAAAAGCGCAGTCGGAATCGAGTTTTTCCTTACTCGGTACGGTTTCCGGGAGTACTACTTCTTATGTTGATTTTTTGGTAAATAGTTTGAATTCAACATATCAAAACGGGGGAAACAGTTTATACTATGTGAAAGCTTTATGGAATTTGGGGGAAAAAGATTCAGCATCCGAGACCATAGCCATTCCAAGATGCGCGCCCTTTCTCGCCGTGGACACAAATTGCCAGGATTTTTCATTTGATCTTTCGTGGAGTAAAACAAAAGATGCGACTTTTTACAATATTTATAGGAGCGGTTCGTTTTTGAGCCAGGTAAGTTCGATAGAAAATTCATATAAGGATTTTATGGATTTAACATCATGCGCAGGAGAAGTATGTACTCATACATACAGGGTGGAAGCGGCAGTTTCGGGAAATCCGAATATGTCTTCGAATAATATCGAGAAAAGCATTGATTGCGCGACGCTGGTCGCTCCAAGCCCAGCTCCTCACATGGAAGAACCGATTGCTTATTGCGAGTCAGGAGATTCTAGGATATCTCTTGGAACCTCGGTGTCGGATCCCGGATGGTCGTCTTCGAACAACGCTTCAAATTACAGTATTTTTAGAAACAGCGTTGAGGAAGCTATTCGGACGGTAAGATGGTATGTGGATTCAAACATACAAAGCGGTATAGATTATGTTTATTACATAGTCGCAAATGGTGGCGGCGGAACTTCGACAGTTTCAGATAATGCGTACACGGTTACTTCGGTTAGTTGCGCGGCTCCCACAACGCCCAGTATCACATCTTTGATTGCGGGGTGTAGTTCAGGTAACCCAAATGTTAACATATCCTGGAGTTCAACAATAAACACGGAAGCATACGAGATTCACAGGGGCACAACGCCCGGCGGCCTCTCTTTGCTTATTGAGTTTGATAAAGATACCCCAGAATACACCTCTCGTTCATGGCAAGATAATGGAGTATCCGCTTCGACACTTTATTACTATAAAGTTGTGGCAATAGGGCCTCCAGGCGTTTTGTCTTCAAGTTCCGTTGAATCTTCGGTTACCACGACTTCTTGCGCGCCTACAATCCCGGTGCTTTCGTTGAGTACATCCTGCGTTTCGGGTTCAGCGCGAGTATCTTTGAGTTGGTCAACAAACCACGCGAATACAAGTAACTATATTATCGAAAGGCGGGATGCGGGCGGAGGAAATCTCACTTCTTTTCCCCTGCAGTTTCCGCCTACGACATCATTAACGGATGAAACCGTGGAAAACAGCAAGGCGTACGAATACAGAGTTACGGCAGTAGGTCCTGTCGGCAACTCTACGGAAGGATTTAAGCCGATAACGAGTGATTCTTGTATGCCGACAGTACCGGCGCTTTCGCTGACGCCCCAATGCATCGGAAGCAGTTCTACGATAAACTTGACTTGGTCAACGGACGAAAAGAATACCTTAAGTTACGAAATTTTCCGGAAAGATTACAGCGAAGTTATTCCGATAGCAACAATTCTAAACCCCGCGACAAAATTATGGACTGACGACGGAAGCATAGCGGCGATTGCCAATAGCACCGCTTACGAATACAAAGTTGAAGCGGTAGGAACTTTTAGCAGTCTTCGTTCCACTGAGGGATATAAAATTGTGATTTCTCTGAATTGTTCTCCTCCGGGTCCGTTTGCGCTTTCAGTGGTAAATCCGCCTATGTGCGTGGGTTCATATTTAAGGGCGAATCTTTCATGGACGGCGAGTTCAAACGCGACATCGTACAATTTATACAGAAATCAGAGTTCTCCCTTGGAAACGGCAAGTTTTCTCAATGTTACGCCTTTTAGCTTCACGGATATCGGCCTCGGCCGCACTCTAAATTTTAGCGGAAGTACAAGCAACTATGTTATCGCGAATTCTTTTTCCGGT
>MHOE01000020.1:28206-36339 GCA_001819985.1 Candidatus Spechtbacteria bacterium RIFCSPHIGHO2_02_FULL_43_15b | reverse complement strand
GGCGGCGGCGGCGTTGTCAAGATATATAAAGACGGGGCAGAAGCGTATTCGGGAAATCTCGCGGGAGGAACCTCTATGGCCGGAGGCGGGGCGTTGGTGCTGGGTCAAGAGCAGGATTCGGTAGGCGGCGGATTTGATTCGAGCGTCGGGTTTGTGGGTAATATAGATGAGGTTTATGCGTATAACAGAGTGCTTACGAGCGGAGAAGTAAGCCAACTTTATAACGGCACATATTCCAGCAGGAACGGTCTTGTCGGGTTATGGCATTTCGACGAAGGCGGGGGAAGTACACTGTCCGATAGTTCAAATAGAGGCAATAATGGGACTATTTTTGGCGCTTCGTGGATGGAAGGCGGGATGTTTTACGAGCGAAACTATAATTGGCAGGCAGAAGCGTCTAATATTGGGGGAACTACATTCGCTACTCCAAATCCAACCTCAAACCATTTAAGTCCGATGTGCGTGCCAACGCACCCGGGAGTTACGGCTGTATCTTATTGCGATTCGGGTCTTAATATACCCGTAATTGACATTTCTTGGTCATACTCAATAAACACTTCAAACTACGAAGTTTACAGGGAACAGGGCGCGTCGGACGCGCTTATCGGAACAGTAGGCCAGACAAGCAACGAAGCATTAAGAAATATAATCGATAACAATTTCGGCATAGGGCTTTTACCCAACACCTCGTATTCTTATTATGTAGTCGTAAATTCGGTGGCCGCGCTTCCGGATACAATTTCGGATACTGTGTCAGCAGAAACGCCAAATTGTACTCTCCCTACTAAACCGGTTATAACAAGTCTTGAATTTCAGTGCTCCGGCTCGTTTCCTCAAGCAAGAATAAGATGGTCTGATTCTAATTTTACCGATTATTACACTATTTATAGAGATGGGGCGCCGTTGTCCCCGAATATAACGGATACGAATTCAGGAACATATACATTGATAGACACTGGGATTTCGTCCGGCACAGCTTACACATATACGGTTCGGGCTTTCGGACCCGGAGGAAGCATGGAATCGGACCCGGCTTTTTTGCCGTCGGGAAATTTCTGCGATCCTTCTACCCCGTCGATAATATCCGTAATATCTAGTTGCCAAAACGGATCGAGGATAAATACTGTTTCTTGGTCTGATGCGGCACCTTCCAATACGACAAGCTACAAGATTTTTCGAGACGGTTCAGTTGTCAAGATCATTGCGAGTTCAGACCCTGAATTTAGCACTCGAATCTGGGATAATGATTTAGGGTCCGGTTCAGGAGAAAGTTTTTCGTATAAAGTGCAGGCGTTAGGCCCTAAAGGGTCAAGCCCGCTTTCGAGCGCAAAATCAGTTACTACTTTTACTTGCGGAGTTACGCCGACCGCTCCATCTAGTTTATCTGTAAGCATTTCTTGCGTAGCGGGAATCCCGCAATCTGAATTGTCGTGGAATGCGAGCCAAAACGCGTATTCATACCGAATTTATAGGGGACAGGGCTTAAGTACGCCGGTATTGACATATAATACGAGAATTTCTCCGGAAAAAGATAAAGGGAGCTACGCTTTGAATTTCGGAGGCGCAGACAACACGACAACAGCGGATAACTATACGGTGCGCATTCCAAACAGCAACGCGCTTGATATTAAGGGCGATTTGACTATTGCCCTCTGGGTGAACACAAATACTAATACTGTTGGGTCGGAAGACACCTTAGTTTCAAATCGCAGAAATGGAAGCGGCAACGGAACAGCGTATGAGTTTAGGGTTGGGCCGGGCAGAAATCTCGCGTTCAACCAAGATTGTGGACGGATAAGTGGCCCAACCTCACCCGCTTGCACTGTTTCCGGAAGTACAGGAAGCGGGTCCACTGTAAACTCTTCCCAAACAATCTCAATGAACACCTGGCACCATATAGTTGTTAGGAGAATGGGAGCAAAAACTATCGCGTTTTTCATAGATGGCGCCAAAGACCCTATTGGAGACCAAAATTTATCAGACAACGCGGGAGATGAAAATCAGCCCGTGTTGATGGGCGATAACTCTTCCGGAATTAGAGATTTCGGCGGGCTAATGGATGACATTCGTGTTTACAACAGAGCTCTATCCGACATCGAGATTCAAGGCATTGCAAGCGGTGTTTATGAGAATGAAGAAGGTCTAGTGGGGGTATGGCATATGGATGAAGGTTCTGGAACGACAGTAAAGGACAGTTCCGGCCTCGGTAATAACGGAGTATTAGATATAGGTCCGCCTATTTGGGTTACGCTTTCTTCGGCGGACAGTTCTTTCGATTCTGGACCTTTAGTGAGCGGTGAAAGTTACACATATTATGTTACAGGGTTTAGTAATGACAATGAGAGCAATCCATCAAACACGATTTCGATTATAGCTAACTGCAATCCCACGGCGCCTGTTTTGACAACAACCACGCAATGCGTATCGGGGGACTCGGGGTTTCTTCTTGAGTGGGGCGCGGATCCGAACACCGATTACTGGGATATTTTCAAAAGGAGAGACGAGGATCCGTTTACTTTTCTCGTTAGGGTTTTCCCGCCGGCACTTTCTTATTCGGATAGCGATGTCGAAAACGCGGTTGATTATGATTATTTTATTACCGCGGTGGGATTTTCGGGTAGTACTGTATCCAATTCAGACGGAGGAACATCGCTTATGTGCTTGAATCCTCCATTAAAACCCGCATTTATAAACAGCACTCCAGACCCGGTATGCTTTGGAACAAGCTCAAGGGTGAAGCTGGAATGGAGCTCTGATATAACCGGCAACACTATTTTTTTCAATGTACGCCGCAATAATGTGACTGCCGGAGAAACCGGTTTTGCGATAAGAAATCCGGGTCTAGCCGGTGATGACACGGATGATTACGATCTTGTCAGCCCGGATAACGATTATGAATATAAGATAGAAGCCGTGGGTTCGGGCACAAGCAATATATCCCTTTCAGATGTAAGTCCGATTGTTACGGGCCTTGACTGCGTTAATTTACCGCCAAGCCCGGCAAATTTATCGCTAAATACGATTATTTCCACCGCGGCTCAAGTTTCGGTTTCAATTAGTTGGTCAGATTCCGGTCCAGAACAGGATTACAGGGTTTTCAGGTCCATTAATGGAGGCGCGACATTCAGCGAAATCGCGCATCTTGTTGCAGGAAGCGAGTATTTTGATTCCGACAGCACAATATTCTATGTGGATAACACTATTACGGATGGCGTTTCGTATGTTTACAGAATTTACGCATACAATAATTCAGCGTCTTTTGACTCATCGAATCCGCTTAAGTCATTCAATTCAACTAGCGAACCCGAAGGTGGAATAGCTTCCAATGATCTAAACACAGCTATTCCGATTGCTATACCCGGACCGTTTACGGCCGAAGGCCAATGGATAAATCTTCAAACCGGACCATTTAGGGTTACATGGGAAGAGTCCGACACAACTGCAAATGGAGAATGCATTATCTATAATGTATTGAAGGATGACAATGTAAATTTCAGCTCGCCTCAAGTCGTCTGCTCTGATATTACGGAAGAAAGTCCGGATTGCAGAGGAGTACCCGGACCGGAGGACTTAGAATGCGACGATGTAGCGCCTACTCTGTTTGAGCGTTTTTACAAGGTTACAGCGACAAATGTTGCCGGTTCGACTGATTCGAGTATAGTGGAATTGACTCCGCCGTTGCCTAAATACAAAGAGATAACGCCTTAGTATTTTTAGATGAATAATTTTATACTTAGCCAATATCAGTAAGCATTGAGTGAATAGGATGGTTTGACTGTTTTATTAAATACTGATTATGATGATCGGCAATGGCTAAGACATTAAAACGAAGAAAAGGTGATTTGGGAGAAGAAATAGGGGCCGAGTATCTTAAAGATAACGGCTATAAAATTATTGAAAGAAATCATTCTGATAAATTTGGAGAACTGGATATAATCGTGAAGAAAGGCAAGGTTATAGTTTTTGTGGAGGTTAAATCGCAGGAAATGATTGGTGAAAATTCTCTGTTTCCAGAAAGAAATGTGGACGATAGGAAGCAAAAAAAGCTAATACTGGCGGCAGAAAGGTATTTGATAGAAAATAATTACCCCGATAACACCGAGTGGCAAATAGATGTTATAGGAGTCGAACTAAATATGGATATACGGCGAGCTCATGTTAGGCATACGAAAAATGCGGTATCTTCGCGATTTTTTTAGTTTTTATGGATAATAACCGTAATATGTTAATCTGATTTTTACCCGCGGATATTAGCGAGTAATCACTCTAGCTTATTATGACTATTGGGATGTTTATGGATATAATTAGTTCCGGCACTAGCAAATTCATAATAGATGCGCTGGGTTGGACGGGACTGATACTTCTTTTTCCGGCTACCTGGTTTCAGATAATAAAAAACTACAAAAGGAAATCAACTCAAGGCGTAAGTCTTATGATGTTTTTGAGCTTATTTACAGGGCTGTGCCTTTTCTTTATAGTATCATTGTTCCAGCAGACACCTTTGCCGGTTATAGTTCAGTTTGCTATGGGAGGTTTGGGAAATGGGATTGTCCTTTTACAAATGGCAGTTTACAAAAACGGTAGATAGCGAAATAGGAGGCGCATATGACTAGATCGGGAAATATTATAGACAGCATAAAAAAAGGAACGCCAAATCATTACCAGCCATTACCGGTCGTGCTTTCTGAAGGAGACGGATGCTGGGTAAAAGATGTGGCGGGAAAGAGTTACCTTGATATGCTTTCGTGCTATTCGGCCGTAAATCTTGGATACAAGCACCCTAAACTCACGAAAGCCATAACGACGCAACTCGATACCGGGCTAACTGCTTGTTCTAACGCCGTTTACAACGATAAGCAGATTTTTAATACCAAATTGGCAGAGTTTTGCGGGTATGACAAAGCACTTGTGATGAATACCGGAGCGGAAGCGGTTGAAACATTCATTAAACTTGCCAGGAAGTGGCGCAGTTTGAATCGAGTGAGGGTGGGGGGCATAGGCGATACGGCGGAAGACGACGCGGAAATTATAGTATGCGCGAACAATTTTCACGGGCGCACAACCACAATTATCAGTTTTTCATCCGAACTTTTGTACCGAGAAGGTTTTGGGCCTCAAACGCCGGGTTTTAGGATTATTCCATACGGAGATATTAAAGCGCTGGAGCAGGCCATAAACTTTAAAACAGCGGCGTTTTTAGTGGAGCCGATTCAAGGCGAGGGAGGAATCAACATACCGCCCCAAGGGTATCTATCGGAGGCAAAGCAAATTTGCGCGCAAAAAGGGGTGCTTTTTGCGTTGGATGAGATTCAGACGGGCTTTGGAAGGACAGGAAAAATGTTCGCATGGGAGCATGAAGACGCGAAGCCGGATGTGTTGATTCTCGGAAAGTCCTTAGGTAGCTACATCCCAGTTTCCGCAGTGCTTGCGGATAAAGAAAAAATGGACGCGGTTTTTACTCCGGGTACTCACGGTAGCACATTTGCCGATAATCCCCTTGCCTGCGCGATAGGAATCGCGGTACTCGAGGTTTTTTCCGCGGAAGGGAGCAAGCTTTTGGCAAATGTCAGTAAAAATGGCCGATGGTTTACGAAACAGCTAAAAGGAATAAAAAATCCGCACATTAAAGAAGTACGGGGCAGGGGACTTTTCGTGGGCGTGGAGCTTTTACCTGAGGCCGGAGGCGCAAGACGGTTTTGTGAGGCGCTGGTTCAGCTTAAACCCTCGGGAATAATATGCAAGGAAACGCATAAAAATGTAATACGGTTCGCGCCGCCGCTCATTATTGCGAGAGAAGAGTTGGAATGGGCGGTTGATAGGATAAGGCAAGTTTTAGAAAATTAACAAAAAAAGGCCCTTACGCGGGGTCTTTTATGTTATAATTTAACTGCTTATTGCGAGCCGGATGTGTTTCCGGTGCTATATAGGGTCGTTGTTAATTATATTGACGATTTTTATAATTATTGTATTCTTTGGTTAGATTGCCAAATAGGTGCAAACGGAAATAAGTATGAATATAAAGAGGATTCTGGCTATATTTTCAATATTTTCAATCCTAGCAATTTCTGTAACTGCGGTTTGGGTTTTTGTATTTAGGAATAGCGCAGAACTCCCCCCCGCTAATACTACGAGTATTGAAGATACCGAAAGTCCTGATAGGTTTGTTGATGAAGTTTTGGAGAATAAGAGAAGCAAAAGCGCGAATATAGCGGAAGCGGAAATTCTAACCTTAGACCTTTATGGTCTTATAAATAGGTATAATAGCGAAAAATCTGAAGATAGAGAAGAGACAATAAGCCAAATCAAAGCTGTAGCTAAAGAGCGAAAGGCGCATATGTTGCTTATAGCGGAGTTAAGCCCTGACGACTTTTTACGGCTGGAAATCCCAAGAGATTTAAGGAGTCAGCTTCCGCGGGACGCAAGAGCTGATATTGAGGACTGGGTTACAAAAAACGGAACGATTTCTCACTTTTCAGTGCATAATTTCGAGGAATTCGGCGAATACATAAGCGTAGTCGCATTGAGAACTTCGGAAGGGTCTTTTTTGTTGTTAAGCTCCAAAATCGGTGAGTTATCGCTTAAATCTTTTGTTTCAAATACGGATGTCAGTATTAGTGGACTAGTACTCGGCGATAGAATCTTCGTTCTAGATCCGGAAACTGATATCAAAATAATGAAACTTCCGGATGCAGATTCTGCATCCGGTTTTAATTTACCAGATAGGCGCGTCAAGGACAGCCATACGCGTTTCGATATCTTGGTAAACGAAGCTAACGCGGCGGCGCAAAGCCCGAATGGGACTTGGCAGACAGCTATTATACTTGTAAATTTCGTGGATGATACAAGCCAGCCCTGGACAGTAACCGAAATCGGAAATATATTTTTCAACGGTCCTAATTCGGTAAAGGCGTATTACGACGAAGTTTCGTATGGCCAGCTTAGTGTAGTCGGGAATGTTTTTGGGTATTACACATTGCCTATAGTTAGTAGCTCTTCGAAATCCGCAATATTTAATCAGGCCGTTTCGGCGGCCGATGCCGATGTATTCTTTCCGCCGTACGCGAGTGTCGTGGTCGCGTTTAAGAAGTCAGGAGTAGCCGCCGAAGCTACAATTGGTCAGGATTTTTTCACGACAAATGACGGAATTGTTACGGTCGGAAAGATTTGGTTTATTGACCCGTCGCCTACCGTTTCGCTGCCATTCGTGGCGCATCATGAAATAGGACATAATCTGGGTCTTAACCATTCGGAAGGGCTTGAATGCGGCGTGAATGTTGTTGAGGCGAACCCCTTTTCTTCATCGTCGTCGTGTAGCGTGGAAAATTATAGGGATCCATTTTCTGTTATGGGGCCGTCGACTAGGGGTCACATTAACGCGCTTCACAAGGAGCGGCTTGGGTGGATTCAAGTAAGCCAAATACAGAAAGTCAGCGCGGATGGAATTTATGTAATAAATAACATAGAAAATGCTTCCGTGGGAACTCTACTTCTCAAAATACCCGAATCTTTGCCTGTTTCATCGGGCTCGGATTTTTATTTTCTTGAGTATCGTCAGCCAATCGGCTTTGATATTGGATTTTTAGACCCTAGCATCAACTATAATGGAGTTTTGGCGCATTGGTATACAGATGAAAATCCCGCGAGTTTTACATATCTTTTGGATATGACGCCTGGTTCCAAATCAGGAGCCAGCGACTTTGAAGATAGCACCCTCGAAATCGGAATTCAATATACCGATCCCAGCACGGGAATATCCTTTGAGCCGATTTCAAAAACAAGTTCCGAGATAAGGGTGAATGTCGTTTTGGGATCCGCGACTTGCGTTAGGTCAAATCCGAGCGTGTTTGTTTCGCCGTTTAATAAAAGCGGATCTCCAGGAAGCGCGTTATCTTATACGGCTACTGTAACGAATAACGATAGTTCGTCGTGCGGAGCATCTATATTTATTCTTGATTCGGTCAATTTAATTGGTCCGGGATGGGTATCGAACATATCCCCAGCGTCTTTGGCGGTATCTCCGGGAACAGGCGGAGATTCAATTGTGACAATAACATCTTCGGCATCGGCAACAGACGGATTTTATGGATTTAGCATACGCGCCACAAACAATTCAGACACTAGCTTTGATAGTGG
>MHOE01000020.1:26254-28197 GCA_001819985.1 Candidatus Spechtbacteria bacterium RIFCSPHIGHO2_02_FULL_43_15b | reverse complement strand
AATCCGATAAGCGGGTCATCTTTTCCATCGGGGTCAGTCGTAGTATTTACGGGAACGGCATCAGATGCCGAAGACGGGAATATAACTTCAAATTTGTCGTGGAATTCAAGCGTAAACGGGAGTATAGGATTCGGCGGGAGTTTTTCTGTAAGCGTTTTTAGCATGGGGACGCACACGATAACAGCGTCTGTAATAGATTCCGGAGGGAGTTCGAGCGGTGATTCAATAAACATTAGTATAACGGGCGGGGCAGGGATATGCGGGGACGGAATTATAAATACCGGAGAGGCGTGCGACGACGGAAATACCGTTCAACTTGACGGGTGTTATTCCGATTGCCGGCTTTTCGTAGCGCCGGTAAGTCCGGTTTCCGCGCCCGAAAGTTCGGCAGTCAACTTCACGGCAAATGTGAGAGATTCGTATTCGTCCGGAGGGGTGTCCCAGTGCGAATTTTTTGTGAATTCGGTATCTCAAGGAAGTATGGGTCTTAGTCAAAACCCCTGTAAGAATTGCACAGCGACCAAAAATTACACATTTCAAGGGGGTTCGCCGAATCCATCAAGTATCGTTATTCAATGTTCTAGCACCGGAGGGGGAGGGGTATCTGAAGAATCCAATTCCAGTATTTCGGTATTTCCGGCGCCTCCGCAGACATCTCCGCCGATATCAATGTGCATTTCGCCAAATACATGCGTCTCCGTCGGGTCGTGCGGTACTATCGTTACGGGAGATTCGTGTTCAACGGCTGGACAGGAGTGCTGTATGTCCGCGACTTTAACATCCGGTATGGTAAAGATAATAGATATTCTGAATAATATAGTAGATTTTATCCTGAATTTGGTAATGGGGATTCTTATACTCGAGATATTGTGGGTGGCGTTTAAGTTTATGACATCGGGCAAGGATCCGGCAAAGGTTGCGTCTGCCAGATCCGCCTTCATTTGGGCTATTGCCGGTTTAGTTGTGGTGTTATTGGCAAAAGTATTTATTGCGCTTGTCGAGGGAGTTTTAGCATGAGGAGTAGTAGTAATTTGCATTGACTGCCAGTCATTTTTATGGTAAAAATTATCATCGATTCAGCGATGATTTTTTGTACTTTCAAAAAGAGGTGAAAACTCAAACAACCGGCGTGTGCGGCGAGGGAGTATTCAAAACATCAAAAAATCTAGCGAGGTTAAAGATGTTGAAGAGAAGCTTAATTTTCTTTCTCGCGGCGATTGGGTTGCTTGTGTCGGTTTCAGCGGGTGAAGCAAGTGAAGTTTTAGCCGATACTTTTTCCGGCTCTGGTTCGGTGGAGTTAAGAGATCACATGGCGGATTCCGGGCATACCTATAACTTAATTCAAGGCGTAGCAAACGAATGCGTGGTGGAAAGCGGCATTTTAATATGCAAAGCCGCGCAAAGCTTTCCTTATAAGGTTAAAATTTTCAATCCAGACGGAACTGAACTCGAAATGGTTTCAGGAAGTTTTATAGCAATGCTTGAAATGTTCCCTCGCGGGAATTTTAGGGTGGAATTAAGGAAAAATTCTTTTGTTACCGTAGAAACACAGATTGATCTTAAAACATGCGTTCGCGTGTTCAATGAATATATTGATGGATCCGGCACAATCAAGGAAAGCGTATGTTTCGCGGCGCCGGCGTCAAAGGGCGAATTCAAAGTGGAATTTTCCCCCGCATTTCTCGAGGCGTATTGGGACGGATCGCTTATAGGCAGAGTTGACAGACAGCCCGTAGGGGGAAACGATTTTGTTTTTGTATCGAGCTTCGGGTTTACAAGTTTAACAAAGGATGTGGAAGTTTCCGAATGGCATCTTGAGCCAAGCGATGCTTCGCCGCCAGCAGGCGAGATTCCGCTATCCGTTTCGGTTTTGGTCAGCATAGATAGGATACTCGAGGTCGCCGATGGCTGTGGCGATAATTTATTCAGCGGAGAACCCGAAT
>MHOE01000020.1:0-26240 GCA_001819985.1 Candidatus Spechtbacteria bacterium RIFCSPHIGHO2_02_FULL_43_15b | reverse complement strand
GTAATTGGAGATAAGGAATTTGTATCCGACACGGTAAGCGGCAGGGATGTTGCTCCCGGCTGGGAGTTTATTGCGGATGTCACACCGACGGTGGCTGGTGAAGTGCCGATTAGCATTCTTGTTTTTGAAAAAGATTTTTTTGTAGAAAGCGAGTGCGACATAAACGAAGATCCGTCAAGAAAGAATCTCAAAATTATTTACAATGCGGATTCAGAAATATTTTCCGGCGACAGTACTGCAAGCGGAAAACTTATTACGAATTCCACCGGGTTTGGCGCGGATTCCGCGGAGGTCTGCTTTGGCGCGAGCCGCGGCGGTCATGTTACTTTCTGCGACGCAAATCCCGTGCAGGTGTCATTAAATCCCGATGCGAACAGCGACGGTGTTACCGATCTAGTAAATCATAAGCCCGCTGTCGTTTTAGGATATTATTCGATTCACGGATTGGTTTATAGTGGAATGCCGGTTTCGCTTGTTTTGTCTGCGGACGGGGTTGTATTGGATTCCAGAGAGGTTACGCTGGACGAACTTGAGGCAAATAGGTTTGGGGAGCTCTTTTTTACGCCAGATTCTTCCGGCGGGAAAACTATGTTATTTGAGGCCGTTCAGGATCATTTCATATCTCGAGTATTTGAAGAGATATGGGTCAAGGACACTCGGACGCTTAACATTTCAATTGTTCGGATTAACGGATGCCAAAACGGGGAATGCTACGGTTCGGTTACTGATGCGCGCCTTAACGACACTATAACGGAAGGAAAACAGGCGGTGCTTGCCCTTTTTCCCATATCGGAAAGCGATGTAAATGTAGTAGATGTCGGGCGGTCGTTTGCCGGTGATTCAACTACGGAGCAAGCAGGTGAGACTTCAACCGGCGCGTTTATAACAAAAGGAATCGTGAACGACCTTCGCGTTGGATGCGTGATCGCAAAGCGATGGCAAACCGATACGGAGATAACGGTAGTCGTTGTTCCACGCGGGTATTTTGATTATCACGGCCTTCCGGGTTGGCACGGCGTCGCGTTCTTGGGAGGTTTAATGAAATGCGTGATAGTCGAGGAAGGCCACGGGTCATGGACTCCGCATGAAATCGCGCATTTGTTTTCAGTAGATCATCGTTTTGCGCTTCCAAACGGGTATTATGTTAACGGTGTTGGGGCCGTCGATCCATTATTGTCGGCAAACTATATGTGTTCAGGGCACAGTTCGTGCAGTAATCAAATGCCTCCAGGAATCTGGAGCGATTCAGAAACTTATAATATGTTGTTCGGCGCTTTTGTTGAGATTCCACAAGATCCGGAACTCGCTCTTATAAGCGGGTTTATAGACAAAGACGGCATTGTGGATATTGTTGACACGGAAATACTTGATAACGGCACGGTAACTATGGCGGAATCTGGGCTGTATTCGATCGGAGTGTTGGATAAAAACGGAGCGTTGATTTTTGAGCTTCCGTTCGATGCCTCGTTTGAAATCGAAGGAGCGAAGCTAAATTATATGCCTTTCGTTGTTAGCGTGCCATTTCCTCCAGAAGCTAAAGAAGCGGCAATTATAAAAGACGGAGTTACGCTAGTTAAGATTGATCCTCGCGTTAAATCCGATGATGATGACGAGGAGAAATCAGAAAAAACGAAAGACAAAAAGAAAGACACCGATAAGCATGAGAAAAAAAAGAAAGCTAAGCACGATAAAGACAAGAAAAAAGAAAAGAAAGATAAGGGTAAGGGGGGAAAAAGGAACGGCGGCGGAGATCACGATCGAGATAGAGAAGATGACTAAGTAAAAAATAAAGGCCTGCTCGATGGAAATATCTGGCAGGCCTTTTCGTCCGTGTTATAATACCGAATATGGCCCATCGCAGAATATTTACGATACTTGCGTCTATACCGATTGTTTTTGGATTTCTTGCAACCTCGTCATACGCGCAGGATTCGTACGCGTTCTCGGAACTGTACGACGCAACATGCTCTAACGCTTGCGTGGCGGCAGGAGGAGCTCCCATAAGCCAAACCGCGGAAGGAGGAACACATGCGAGCGCCCAGGCGTTAGGATTAGTTGGGTTTAACGATTTTGTATGGCTTGATTTTGGGTCAAGAGCTATAAAAAATGGGTCTTGCCCGAATAGTTATGTTACTCAACTAAACCCCCCAAGCGCTATATGCGTGTGCGGAAAGTGACAATAATTATGCAAAACGAGGATTCGGTCATTAGAATTAAAACTACCCGAGGGAAGATTTGCAAAGATTGAATTATTTGTAAATTTAGGGGCTTGGCCAGCGTATCTATTTGACAATATTTTAGTCGGATGCTATGCTGATAGTACATTGAAGCTCCGATTTTTCGGGGCTTTATTAGTAAGATTTAGAATCGATTATTAGAGATTGTATAAGCTGTAAAACTGGAAAGTTTGAATATTGATGTGGTCTAAAATTTTTAATCTTAAATAAAACATCATGGACTTAAAAGCATTTAGTTCCGCAATAGCCCAAATATCAGAGGAAAAGGGCATACCCGAAGAGGTAATACTAGAAACCATAGAAACAGCTATTGCCGCGGCTTACAAAAAAGATTACGGGAAAAAGGGCCAGATAATAAAGGCCAAGCTCAATAAAGAAACCGGAGAATTAAAACTCTGGCAAGTTAAGTTAGTTGTTGACGAAAGCATGCTTAAGCCGGAAGAGGAGGCAGAAATAGACGAAGAAGGTCAAATAATACAGTTACCAGCGGACGACGATTATTTAACGACGGAGGAAGGTGATAAGAAAGTGAGGTTCAATGCCGAAAAACATATAATGATAGATGAGGCAAAGGAAATCAAAGAGGACGCAAAGCCAGGAGATGAACTGGTATTTGATTTGGAAACAAAGCAGGATTTCGGGAGAATTGCCGCGCAAACGGCAAAACAGGTGGTGCTCCAACGAATTCGGGAAGCTGAAAGAGACGCGGTCTTTTCAGATTATAAAACCAAAGAAGATCAGATAATTTCCGCGATAGTTCAGAGGGTAGAGGGGAGAACCGTGTTTTTTGATGTGGGTAAGACCACGGGAGTAATGCTCGATAAAGACCAAATTATGCAGGAGCACTATCGTATAGGTCAGCGTATGAGGGTTTATATGGTTGGCGTTGAAATGGGTCCAAAGGGCGCAATTATTTATCTCTCTCGTTCTCATCCTAAAATGCTTTCCCGTCTTTTTGAATTGGAAGTCCCGGAAATAGCTTCGGGTTCGGTAGTTATAAAGTCCATAGCAAGAGAGGCAGGCGAGAGGAGCAAGGTTGCGGTAACTTCCACCGCGGAGGGTATAGACCCCATTGGCTCTATGGTTGGCCAGCGCGGAACGAGAGTATCCGCCGTCATAAATGAACTTGCTGGAGAGAAAGTAGATATAATAGAGTGGAATGAAAATCCGGAAAAATTTGTCGGGAATGCTTTGGCGCCGGCAAAAGTGCTGTCAGTTGATAAAGATAAAAACAGAATGATTGTTACAGTATCTGCTGATCAGTTATCTCTTGCGATCGGCAAAGAAGGTCAGAATGTACGGCTAGCCGCAAAGCTAACCGGATGGAAGATAGATATAAAAAGCAGGGAAGCGGGCGAGACAAAAGAAAGCGTATCTGTGGAAGATTCGGAACATGAAAAAGAAGAGAAAGCGGGTGAAGAAGAACAAAAAACGGAAGAAAAGGAGATAAAAGGTAAAGCCGAGGATAATTAAAAATCGTTCATTTGCGATAATATAGCTAATACAATTTAACCATGATTATTCTTTCATCGGTAATAGTATCTTTGATAGCTTTGTCTTTAGCCGGTTTTTGGGCGTTCAAGTTTAGAAAAACAGAAGTCAAGAGCGAAAAAGTCAGGGAAATCGCCGGCTACATAAGAGTTTCAGCAAAGGCCTACATAAAAAGAGAATATAAGGTGATAGGACTGGTAGCAATCCCTGTATTTTTTGCGTTACTCTTTATTCCGGGGCTTGGATTTAATGTCGCGCTGGGATTTTTTATCGGAGCTGTTGCTTCGGCATTGGCGGGATACATTGGAGTTTTGAACTCCGTTTACGCTAACGCCGTAACTGCTGAGGCCTCAATGCGGTCGGAGAAAGAAGGGTTCTTCTCGGCTTTCAGGGGCGGAGCTGTTACTGGACTTATGGTTTGCGGATTGGCTCTTTTGGTTTTGTCCGTGTTTTATTACTTCACTAAAGATCTTTCCGCTATCATCGGTCTTGGCTTTGGAGGGAGTCTGCTTTCCGTATTCGCAAGAATAGGTGGAGGCATATTCACTAAAGCCGCTGATGTGGGAGCGGATTTAGTCGGTAAAATTGAAGTGGGAATACCTGAAGACGATCCAAGAAACCCCGCGGTTATAGCGGATAATGTAGGAGATAATGTTGGAGATTGCGCTGGAATGGCCGCGGATCTTTTTGAAACTTATGTAATTTCTACTCTTTCAGCAATGTTGCTCGGTTCTTTGATGTTTCCGAATTTCGATGGGATAACTCTATTTCCTCTAGTAGTGGGGGGAGTTGGGGTCGCGGCGACAATAATCAGCGTTTTGGCCTCAAGCTTTATTCCGTATATGAAAGTTATGAAAAATCTGTATTGTTCGGTAGGGCTTACAATACTGCTTTCAGCGATATTTCTGTTTCCTGTGTCTTCGGCGGTTATCAACGGAAACATTCAGTACTCTATTCTCGAGGTTTATTTTTCCATTCTTGTCGGGTTTGCGTTAGTCGCGGGAATGTTTTTTGTGACTGATTACTATACCTCAAAGAATTTTTCACCGGTAAAACGAATAGCAAAAGCATCAACTGGCGGA
Source organism: Candidatus Spechtbacteria bacterium RIFCSPHIGHO2_02_FULL_43_15b (assembly GCA_001819985.1). GTDB lineage: Bacteria > Patescibacteriota > Minisyncoccia > Spechtbacterales > HO2-43-30 > HO2-43-30. The sequence continues at coordinate 21,430 of MHOE01000020.1, read as the reverse complement.
CACGCGACAAACATTATAACCGGTATTGGTGTTGGCTTTGAAGCAACGGCACTGCCAGTCATGCTTATAAGTATAGGAATAATCGTGAGTTTTTGGCTTGCCGGAGTGTATGGAGTCGCGTTAGCGGTTATGGGAATGTTGTCTCTGGCGGGTATTGTTGTGGCGGTTGACGCGTTTGGTCCCATAGCCGATAACGCGGGAGGAATAGCAGAAATGTCTGGGTTTCCCAAAGAGGCGCGTAAATCAACGGATATACTTGATTCGGCGGGTAACACCACAAAGGCAGTAACAAAGGGGTACGCCATAGCTTCCGCGGGATTGGCGGCTCTTGTTTTGTTTGTTTCTTTTAGAGAAGAACTGTCGGTAATGATTGAAAAAGGCGTAAAATTTTCAATTGATGACCCGTATGTTTTAGTGGGGCTATTCTTAGGAGGGGTGGCAAGCTATTTATTCGCGTCCCTGCTTATGTTTTCGGTCGGAAAGACGGCCGGCGCCGTTGTTGAAGAGGTAAGGCGCCAGTTTAGAGAAATTCCAGGGTTAAGAGAAGGCACGGCTAAGCCGGATTATGAAAAAACAGTTGATATCGTTACTAAATCTTCAATAAGGGAAATGATACTGCCGGCGTTGATTCCGGTAGTTGCCCCGATAATTATAGGGTTAAAGTTGGGACCCGAGGCATTAGGCGGTTTTCTTGTGGGAGCAATAACAGTAGGACTGTTTTTGGCGCTTTCAATGACTTCCGGCGGAGGAGCGTGGGATAACGCCAAAAAATTTATAGAAGACGGAAACTACGGCGGAAAAGGATCAGAAGCCCATAAAGCCGCCGTGACAGGAGATACCGTAGGCGATCCGTACAAAGATACCGTTGGACCCGCGATAAACCCAATGATAAAGGTACTCAATTTAGTAGCTCTGCTTATAGTAGGACTTTTAGCTTGATATACTAAAATTTGAAGTCATGCGTGTTAATAGCGCGAAGCATAGCTTTTAGTATTAAATTTTCTTAGGTAATGACTGCTAATTTTTTAAACAAGTCAAAAACCGAAAAAGAATTGGAAGTTGAGATTTCTTCGGAAGATTTTAGTGAATATTTGGATAAAGCGGCAAGAAAACTGTCAGAAAATTTGAACACTCAAGGTTTTCGAAAAGGACATGCGCCGCGAAGCATCATAGAAAAAAAGGTTGGTTCGGATAATCTCTATAAGGAAGCGGCTGAATTAGCCATGCAACGATCCTATGCCGAAGCATTAAATGGCAATGTTTTATCTTCAGACAGCGATATCAACGGGAAAATTTTGAAAAGCGTTGTGGAGCATTTGCCGAGGCAAGCGGTTTCGGAAGTTAGCGTATTAAAACTCGCGCCAAACAATCCTTTTGTTTACAAAATAATTTTCAAGATTCCATATTTTATGCTTGCGGAAGATTACAGGGGCATAGCAAAAAAAGTAATAGCTAGAGAGAAGCGTGAAGTCAGTATTGAAGAAAGCGAAGTAGAGGAAACATTGAATTGGCTTCGTAGAAACCATAAAAAAGGAGTTTCTGGGACATCCTCGCCAAGCAAAGATAAAAACGAAGAAGAATTACCCGAATTAACCGACGAATTTGCCAAAAATGTAGGAAATTTTCAAAATGTGGCCGAATTGAGAAATAATATAAGCGAAGGTATAAAAATGGAAAAGGAAAAGAAAGAGAAGGACCGCATCAGAATAGCGATTGTAAAAGAAATTATGGAAAAATCCGAACGAGAAATACCTAAAGAAGTAACAGACAACGAAACTCGCAAAATAGAGGAAGAATTTAAGGATAGAATTTCCCAGATGGGCTTGGAATTAGACAATTATCTGAAAAGAATAGAAAAAAAGAAGGAGGATTTAGAAGGCGGATGGCGCGATAGCGCCAACGAACGCATAGAAACATATTTGGTACTGGACGCGGTGGCGGAAAAAGAAAACATAGAGATAAAGGCGGAGGATATAGAAGAGGAATCAAAAAAATTTTTGAAGCGATTCGGCGGTATAAAGGAAGCGGAAGAAAGGATCAGCACAGATAGACTCGAAGAGTATGTACGCGATCTATTGAGGAGCGAAAAGGCATTGGAATCTTTAGAAAAAGTATCTTAGCCCGTCCGTAGGTTTTAGTAATACTAACGCCTGCGTACTTAGAGCTAAAGCTTAACTACGCGCTATGAATTTAATCCCAACAGTTATAGAAAAATCGCAATATGGAGAGAGGGCGTATGACATATATTCGCGACTTTTAACGGAACGCATTATATTTTTATCGGGTCCGATTGGCGACCCGTTGGCTAATACGGTTATCGCGCAGTTTTTGTTTTTGGAAAGCAAAGACCCCGAAAAAGACATTCAGCTTTATGTGAATAGTCCTGGAGGTTCTGTAACCGCCGGGCTTGCCATATACGATACGATGCAGTACATAAAGCCGGATGTTTCAACGATTTGCGTGGGCATGGCCGCTTCAATGGCGGCTACAATACTTGCGGCAGGGGCGAAAGGAAAGCGCTACGCTCTACCTAATTCGGAAATGCTTCTGCACCAAGTCATGGGGGGAGCGGAAGGTCAGGCTGTTGAGATAGAAATTTCAGCAAGACATATAGTAAAGATTAAAGAGAAATTAAATCAGGTATTGGCTGTTCACACAGGCCAAAAACTTGAAAAAATAGAGCAGGACACGGACAGGGATTTTTATATGTCATCGGAAGAAGCAAAAAATTACGGTTTAATAGACGAAATAATATTCAATAAAAACAAGCAAAAGATTACAAAAAGAGCGAAGTGATATGATACGCGGTGTTCTAGTGCGTGAAAACAGCCCCGTTTTAGGGGCTGTTTTCACGCACTAGAAAGTGAGCTAGTTTATCATAACAGGCAATAAACTTTGGCCAGTCATCTTGTCCGGTATGTCCAAACCCATTAGCTCAAGGCAAGTTGGAGCGACATCTGAAAGCAGACCCTTTATGTCCTCTGTGTAAAGAGATTTATATCGCGTTTTTTTTAAAGCGAAGTCCTTATGAATTAAGTAAACAGGCACCGGGTTTAAAGAGTGTTCAGTTTTCGTTATTCCCGTATGGGCATCTATCATTTGTTCCGCGTTTCCGTGGTCTGATGTTATTAAAATAGCAGTGCTTTCGTCTCGTGCTTTTAAAATTCTGCCAATACATTCGTCAATTACTTCTACGCCTTTAATAATGGCGTTAAAATGGCCAAGATGGCTTAACATATCTGCGTTTGCAAAATTAACAAGAATAAAATCAAAGTTCGGAATACATCGAACTATTTCATCCGTAATTTTTATTGCGCCCATTTCGGGATATTTTTCGTAGTGAGGAGCTCCAAAAGACGGGATGAGAACTCTTTCTTCTCCTGGGAATGGTTTTTCGCGCATTCCGTTAAAAAAATAAGTGGCATGGGCGTATTTTTCTGTTTCGGCTATATGAACCTGTTTTTTACCGGAGTTTGAGATGACTTCTGAAATAGTGTTTGATATATCTGGCGGAGTAAAAATAACATTTGATTCGGGAATGTAATCCTCGTATTTTACCAATGTGGTAAAAAGCAGATTGTTAAACGATTTTCTTTCAAAATACGGAAAGTCATGACCCAAGAAAACTTTTGTAAGTTGTCTAGCGCTGTCCTCTCGGAAGTTAAAGAAGATAACAGCATCGTTATCGGATATAAGCTGGCTCTTTTCGATTTTTCCATCTTCGTTTACTACGGCAGGTTCGATGTACGGGTCGGTTATGCCGTTTTCGTAGGATAATTTTATGTAGCTTACGGCATCCCTTACCAAAGTTCCTCTTCCGTTAACCAAAAGATCATAGGTTTTCTGGGTTGCCCCCCAGTCCCCACTCCTGTCCATAGAATATATTCTGCCTATAACGGTGCTTATTTTGCCGAGATTTTGAGTTTTAAGTTTATGGGCTAAATTGTAAACAAATTTCGCGGCTTCATTTGGCGGACTGTCTTTACCGTCGGTAAAAATATGTAAATATACTTTTTCTATGGATTCGCGTTTGGCAAATTCGAGTAAGCCGTACACATGATCTATATAGCTATGCACGGAACCGGAAGATGCAAGTCCCATAAAGTGGATGCTGGAATCATTCTTTTTAACATGGCTAGATATTCGCTTTAGGGTTTGATTTTCGAAAAAAGAGCCATCCTGTATGGAGTTTACTATTCTTGGAAGATAGTGAAATATTATTCTGCCGGAGCCGAGGGCTAAGTGGCCGACTTCAGAATTTCCTTCGTTTCCCCATGGCAAACCGACAGTCCTTCCGGAGGCCTGAATTTGTAAAGACGGGTACTTCGCTTCTATCGCGCTAATATTCGGAGTTTTGGCCGAAGTAATAGCGTTACCGCTAGACGGTTTGGCTACACCCCAGCCGTCCAGAATTATCAAAATTACTTTTTTGGCGATACTATCCATTGCTTTAATTATAGCAAAACCAGCATCAGATTAAAATCTCATACTTGCAAAGAGCCGTATAATTTGCTATACTTTAGTTATGATAAAGAAATTAACCTTAGGAGTTCGATATCTTATTGAGCGTATAGAAGAAGATCGCACTATGAATATACTCGCGCATATAGGCGTTGTTTTTGGTGATTCGGGAAAACAAGTAAAAAATGCTATAAAATTTGCTAAAAAGACAATTTGCGAAAATCGTAAGTCAGCAATGCGGAGAGTCGGAGGAAGCTCAGTAAAAGGACTCGAACGACCTAAAAATTTTTATGACAGTAGAAGTAACTACTCTTATAATATCTTTAGTATCAATAGGATTTGGAGCGGTTTTAGGATACTTTGCGCGGCAAAGTATTGCTAAGCATCAGCGAGGTACTGCCGAGGAGCATGTCTCAAAGATGCTATCCGAGGCAAAGACAGAATCTCGCGATATACTCATAGGCGCCAGAGATAAGTCAGTAAAAATACTCGAAGACGCTAAAAAAGAAGATCAGGCGCTAAAAAACGGAATACTCGAACATGAAAAAAGGGTTTTCGACAAAGAAGCCCTTTTAGAGAAAAAAAGCCATGAGGCACAACAATACACGGAAGATCTCGCAAGAAAAGCGGAACAGGTTCGTTCCGCGAAAAGAGAGGTGGATGAGCTTCGCGTTAAACAGTTAAAGGAACTCGAGCGCGTAGCAAACATTTCGAGCAAAGAAGCAAAAGAAGAGCTTTTAGTGAAAGTGGAAAGGGAATTCGAGATTGAGTTGCACGATAGGTTAAAGAAATTGGAAAACCACGGAAAAGAAGTTTTTGACGCGAGAGCCAGAGATATTTTGGTTACAGCCATGCAAAGGTACGCTTCTTCTCAATCCCAAGAAACTACTACAACAACAATCGCTCTTTCATCTGATGAAATAAAGGGAAGAATAATTGGCAAAGAGGGTAGAAATATACGCACATTGGAGCGTTTATGCGGGGTAGAACTTATTATAGACGACACTCCGGAATCTTTGATGATTTCAGGGTTTGATCCCATAAGGCGTCATATTGCTAAGTTGGCTTTGGAAAAATTGATGGTGGACGGCAGAATACAGCCCGCGCGTATAGAAGAGTATGTATCAAAGGCAAAAGAAGAAATTTCTGCAAAAATAAAAGAAGCGGGGGAAGCCGCGGTGTACGATGCTGGCATAGTTGGACTTGATCCCAAGCTGGTTTGGTTGCTGGGAAGATTAAGATTCAGGACTAGCTATGGCCAAAATGTGCTTATGCATTCTCTCGAAGTGTGCCATTTAGCGGGAGCATTGGCGGCGGAGACCGGATGCGACATACAGATAGCTAAAAAAGGAGGATTGCTTCACGATATAGGTAAAGCGGTGGATCACGAAGTGGAGGGGTCGCATGTCGAAATAGGAAGGAATCTTCTTAAAAAATTTGGAGTTTCCGAAGATGTTATAAAAGCGATGCAGTCGCATCACGAAGAATACCCGTACGAAACCCCGGAGTCCATAATAGTTCAGACGGCAGACGCTCTCTCCGCCGCTCGTCCGGGCGCAAGGCGCGATACTGTGGAGAATTACATAAGAAGATTGACGGAACTCGAAGCAATTGCCGATTCTTTTAGTGGAGTTGAAAAATCCTATGCCATACAGGCCGGAAGGGAAGTCAGAGTTTTTGTAACGCCTGTATCTGTTGATGACGCGGCGGCAAAAATGATAGCAAGAAAAATAGCCAACAGGATTCAAGACGAACTTAAATACCCCGGCGATATAAAAGTGACTGTTATAAGAGAAAACCGATATGTTGAATACGCGAGATAAGCTAATGCTATACATCCTCTTTGCGGTTTTTGCCGGCAAATAACGGTTTTGCCAGCGCTTTCTGTTTTTTGGCAAGCATGGTAGGATTCGGTAATGGATATGCGAACATTTGCGGAATTTTAATTTCAGCAAGCTACGGAGATATTACTATAATGAGCGCATTATTAAAAAGAATATTTTTGTTTTGGCTGTGTCAATCTCACTAGCAGTGATAAATGCGTCGAGATTGGCAAGCCGTAAGCTTAAGGAATGAAAATTTTGTTTCTAGGCGACATATTTGGACGCCCTGGAAGAGATGGCGTAACATCTGTATTGCCCGAGTTGAAAAAAAAATATAGTCCGGATGTGATAGGAGCTAATGTGGAGAATTTAGCGCATGGCCGCGGCATAACAAATGAATCAATCAATGACATTATGAACGGTGGGGTTGACTTTTTTACATCAGGAAACCATGTCTGGGAGGGAGGGGACTCCAAGGAGCTGTTGTTAAAAGAGGGCTTGCCTTTGGTTAGGCCTGCAAACTATCCACCAGGAGCTTACGGAAAGGGTTTTTGCATTGTAAATGTAGGGACAAGAAAGCTTTTAGTGATAAATCTGATGGGTCGGGTATTTATGAGAGTTCAGATTGACTGCCCCTTCAGGAAAGCCGACGAAATTCTTTTGAGATACGGCATAACGGATGTGGCTCTCGAATCTTCGATAGCAGAGATTACGGAGGGCGAGATAGACGCGATATTCGTGGATTTTCACGCGGAAGCAACTTCAGAAAAAAAGGTTCTAGGATTTTATCTGGATGGCAGGGTATCTTGTATGGCGGGAACTCATACTCATGTTCCAACTGGGGACGAACAGATATTGGTAAACGGTACTGGATACATAACCGATGCGGGTATGTGCGGCGTAACGGATTCTTCCATTGGGCTCGATAAGCATGCCATGATGAGGGAAATGGTAACCCAAGTCCCGCAAAAAAAGGAAGTTGCCGAGGGAAGGGTTGAAATAGGCGGCGTATTATTTGACATTGGAAAAGAAGGTAAATGCAGAAAAGTTACAAGAATCAGGGAGTTTGTGGATTAAATACTTGCGTTGTGGCTTTATAGAGCGGTATAATTGTGGTAGGTATAATAAAAGGTCGTAAAAGATTTCCGATAAGAGTAAACTGATGCTCTTAAGCGTTGGGAAACTTTTATTCCGGGTTAGTCCGATAACGATCGGATTCATTGAGAATTCGAACTCGGCAAACTCGGAGTGCTCAATCTGCAAGTGAATCGAGCGTCGCGGATAGCTCCGCTCGTAACTTGCTTTTTTGAGCAAAATTGGCATGACTCGAGATTATGTAATTGAGCAGATGGCCGCTAAAGCTGATATTTCAAAAAAAGCCGCTGAAGACGCGCTTCGCGCTTTCTTGGACACCCTAACTGACGGATTAAGCAAGGGTGATTCGTTAGCTTTAACCGGATTTGGTACTTTTCAGGTTTCAACTAGGGGAGCAAGACAAGGCGTTAATCCAAGAACAGGAGAAAAACTCCAGATACCTGCTATGAAAGTCGCAAAGTTCAAGGCGGGAAAAGCGTTGAAAGACGCCGTTAGATAAATGTTTTCAGTATCTTAAATCCAAAAAACCACCCCAAGATTAAAGGAGTGGTTTTTTGGAATGCAAATATCCTGCCAATGCCCCGCCTAATCCGGCAAATACTACTGCTATTACGGCCTCGGCGGCCGTATAGTGAAACGCAGGATCGGTGAATTGAAGCGAAAGGACATATAGAATAAGTCCGCCAATAATCCCAGAAAATAAACCCCTCATCGTATAATTCTTTATGAACTGGGTATCAATTGCGACAGCCGATGTTATTTGGGATAAAACAAGTATCCAGCCGGGTATGTACGGGAAACTGCCTATGGCTCTACTCGCATAAACTATTCCAGAGTCGGCGATGGTGCTTTGTAAAATAATCGAAAAAGTAGCAACGAGAAAAGCGGGTGCTACATGGGGAAGCAATCCTGTAGCGCGAAAGAAAACCCACGACATAACGAATGAAGTTATGGCCGCTCCGTAAAAACCGATAACAGCAAACGGGCTAAAGGGGAAAAACGGACCCGTAAGAATAAACGCCAGATTTAGCAGTACCGCAAGCAAAATAGCTCCAAATATTTGTTTGGCCGCCATATTTTCTTTCCTGTGCAACATACGGGTAAGCAGGAATAGCGCGGTAATCGCGGAAACAAAGAGCAGTATATGAGGAGGGCTCCAGACAATTAAAACAGATTCAACGGATTCTTTGCCTAGAAAATAATGCCAAATCTCGTCAAAAGGCAAAGAGAGCGGAATAAGCAGAAGAACTAAGAATATGTTTTTCCATGCCTTATGTGCTTGCTTTCTCCACGCCCAGAAACTCGCCCCAAGAATTACAAAAACACCGCTATGAATAAACAGATGCGGTAGAGCAAAAAAACTGTCCCGCCCCATTGACACATGCCACCAAGCGTCAAAGCTGGCTCCAAACGACATTAGCAACGCCCCTATTATTGCAATATGCAGAATATCTCTTCGTTTTTTAATTGCCATATTTTTATGCAATTCAAAAACCCAATTTTTCATTCACGAGAATCATTGTTATTTTTCTTCCCATCATTGCGGGTTCGCGTTCAAAAATGAGTATTTTTGCCAATACGCTACCTGGGTAGCCAATGCCTTTCATGCGCTTATCTTCGAGGGGGAAACTGTATTCGCATATGCGCTTGAGTCCATCTTCAAGCGTCGCGACTATTTTATTTGAACTCGTAACCCAAATAACATTTTGCGCGGTAAACGCGTATGGCGCAAGTTGGCTTCCGGAAGCGGAAGCAATTAGAATTTGCCCATTTTCGGTAATGGCATGAACGCTTCCTAAAAAATACTCGGCAAATGAGCTTTGCATCCGTAACTGATTCTGTTTATCTTTGTCTTTCTCGGCAAGAACTGCGTCATGCAGATTATTCCAGCCGTGCTCACCTGATTTTAGATATTCAACGAAGCCGATTTGTTCAAGCGTCGTTGAAGAGCCATTCATTACTTTAGCTCCGGCAGGTATCAATTCTTTAACCTTTCCTAGGGCTTCTTTTGCCGTTTCGACAATGAAGGTTTTAATTCCTCGGGCTTCAAGGGATTCGGCGGTTTTGTTGATTTTTTCCCGCAAGGGAATTTTTTCGTAATCCATAATGTTTTATGTTAATTTTTAACAATTTTTCAGATCGCATACATCTGACCCGAAAGGCGCGATGCGATCTAAACGATTTTAGTAAGATTGGCGAGTACGACCATATAGCATAGCACACTAAGTATAAGGAGTTTGTATGCCATTTCGCTTTTAGTAAGCGTGTTTATGAGCGGGTAAGGGGAGTCGAACCCCTCTCAACAGCTTGGAAAGCTGTGGTAATACCGATATACGATACCCGCGCTTAAATATAGCCAGCGAAAAATTTGACAAGTACTGAATGGTCGGGCTGCCGAGATTCGAACTCGGACTAAATCCTCCCAAAGGACTCGTGCTAGCCGTTACACTACAGCCCGATTTATCGGATAATTTTCGATACTATCCGCGTAAAAATATATCAAAAACGAAACGAAGATAAACTAGATCGAAACCAATCATCATCATATCAAATTTGTACACTTTTCGCAATCGGTATTGGCTGGTATAATTAAAGTATAAAAATCCCCGAATGCTTCGCGGTCATAGATCGTCGAGAAACTCAAAGTATGGCTAAGAGCAAAGGGTCAGAAAAGTAAATGCGACATAATTTTGTATTATTCAAGTACGCTTGTTTTAATAATCAGGGATGAGAATACTATCGTACATAGCCAAAGAAATAAAATTCTGGGAAGAATGCAATAAATACGGAGTAAGCATTTGGGAATGCCCGCGGTTTCTGTTTCTTATAATGGGATTGGTTACCGTAGTGTCTATGGTAGCTACGAATTTGATAGCGATACGCTATGCTGATCCGGAAATTGTTGTGATAAGCGTGGCTTCAGTAGCGGTGCTTATCTTTTCAGTAGGCAATGTTGTTGTAAGGAGTTTTGAAAAAGTGGCAAATGTAAGCCGCATGAAGACCGAATTTGTGAGCATAGTATCTCACCAATTAAGAAGTCCGCTAACTGCTCTTAAATGGTCTCTTAATCTTCTAATATCAAAAGATTCAAACTTAAACCCGAACGAAAGAGAGTACCTTGAAATAATAAGGGAAGGGAACGAAAGGATGATAAAATTAGTGAACGACTTGTTAAGTGTTACCAGAATCGAACAAGGACGGCTTGCCTACAATAAAGAAGATTTTGATATCATTAAGCTGGCAGAGAGTTTGGTTCTCGAAGTAAAAAGTTTTGCTGATGCAAATAATGTCGATCTTAAACTGCTCGGCGACAAAGGGCCACTAAACATACACGCGGATAAGCAGTACATAACAATGGTAGTTAGTAATTTAATAGATAATGCGATAAGATACATACCCAAAACCGGCAAAGTAGAGGTTGTCCTGAAAAAAAATAAAAACTTTGTGGATGCGAAAATTAAAGATAACGGCATAGGCATTCCGAAAGACGAGCAAAAAAATATATTTCATAAATTTTTTAGATCAACAAGCGTAATGCGTCATAGGACAGAAGGAACCGGTTTGGGCTTGTATCTGGCGAAAGCTTTTGTAGAGGCCCATGGAGGTCGCATCGGTTTTGTTTCAACGGAGGGTGCGGGAACAACATTTTGGTTTACATTACCGTTAAGCAAAAAGATTAATAATCAAAGATTAAAGAGCCAAGCCAGCGAATAAATCTAATTGCGCGAGTTAGCTTTAATCTTTAATCTAAATATCATGAGTAAAATTTTATTTGTGGAGGACGAGCCAAGTCTTCAAAAAACAGTTGGCGATATTCTTATAAAGGAGGGGTTTACGATATTTCAAGCTACGGATGGAGAATCGGGTTTTCAAGTAGCAAAGTCAGAGAAACCGGATTTAATCCTTCTGGATCTAATATTGCCAAAGAGAGACGGTTTTGAGGTTTTGAAGGATTTGAAATCCGATGTCGAAACAAAAGACATAAAGGTTATTGTGCTCACAAATCTCCAAAGTTCGGGGGATATCGAAAAAGCGATAGAATTTGGGGCTACAACATATCTCGTCAAGGCAAATTATAACCTCGATGAGATAGTAGTCAAAATAAAAGAAGTATTGGGTAAATAATACTCATCTAAAGTTAGGTATTTTTATGGGGTTTGATTTCGGAGTATAGCGATACCCCAAATTATTTTATTAGAGCATTAGTTTGTTTGATAATCAAAAGACCAGGCAAGCCGGCTCTAAATATCGCATGAAAGTATTCGACGAACAATTGAAAGCGTTTGTTTTAGACACTAATCTTGTAACGGAAGAAAAAGTAAAGGTAGCGGAAAAAAAAGCAGAAACCGAAGGTAAGAGGCTGGGGGATGTTTTGGTTATGGAGGGACTTATCAACGCCGAAGAGTTGACGAAACTCGAAGCTTACATCCTTGGCATCCCATTCGTTGATTTGGGAAGGGAAATGATAGATCCTAAGATTCTGAAAATAATTCCGGAGGCAATAGCGAGAAAGCACAATATAATAGCTTATAGAAAAGACGGCAAGGTGCTTGAAGTTGCGATGCTCGACCCCGATGATCTCCAGACGATAGATTTTGTGAAAAAGAAGGCAAATCTTAAAATTTTGCCCCGGCTTACGAATAAAGAAAGCATCAAAAATGTGCTTCGTCAGTACGAGGAAAGCTTAAAGGCTGAATTTAGCGAATTAATAGGAAAGGAAGCCGGCGAAGTTAGAGTGAAAGAGTTAAAGGAAGGGGAAAGTGAGGAGGAATCTTTGCAGAAGCAGGCGGAAGAGATGCCAATAATCAAGATAGTTGACGCTATATTGAGGCACGCCATACTTCAAAACGCTTCAGATATACATATAGAACCACAGGAAAGAGAGGTCAATGTTCGCTACAGAGTTGACGGTATACTCCACGACACGATGACATTACCAAAGGCCGTACAGACCGGAATTGTGGCGCGCATCAAAGTTCTATCCGAACTCAAACTCGATGAGCACAGATTGCCCCAAGACGGCAGGTTCAAGGTGGAGAGCGACGATTACAAGGTATCTTTCAGAGTTTCTGTATTGCCCGTGCATGACGGAGAAAAGATCGTGATGCGTTTGCTAAAAGAAAATGTAAAAGGTTATACTCTCGAATCACTGGGTTTCTGGGGCGAGTATCTTGAAAAAGCGCATAAGAATTTGAAGCGTCCCGTGGGTATGATTCTGGTTACCGGCCCGACAGGATCAGGCAAAACTACGACACTTTATACGATGATGGATATATTGAATACGCCGGCAGTGAATATCTCAACAATCGAAGACCCTATTGAGTATAGAATGCCAAGAATAAATCAGACGCAAGTGAAACCGGATATAGGGCTTACATTCGCGAACGGTCTTCGCGCGCTGGTTAGGCAGGACCCCGATATACTCATGGTTGGGGAGATTCGAGATTCGGAGACGGCATCTCTCGCGATAAACGCGGCGCTTACCGGTCATTTAGTTTTGTCCACTCTCCATACGAACAGCGCGGCTGGAGCACTGCCAAGGCTTCTGGATATGGACCAGGAAGCGTTTCTTATAGCATCGACAGTAAACCTAATAATAGCTCAACGGTTAGTCAGAAAGCTGTGTGAAGACAGCAGAGAAAAGTACGAACTCAATAAATCGGATTGGGATGATATAAAAAAAAGCATAGATTCAGCCAGGGTTATCGAATACTTAAAACAAAACAATTTCGTTAAAGGCGCGGAAAAGATAGAAGACCTAGAATTTTATAGGCCGAAACCGTCAAAAACTTGTCCAGATGGATACAAGGGAAGAATAGGAATATACGAAGTTATGGAAGTGACAGAATCAATAAAAAGCATGATAACATCTTCTACGAACGACTCCGCGATAGAAGACAGGGCGAGAAAAGAAGGGATGATAACCATGACGGAAGATGGAATTATAAAAGCGGCCCAGGGCATCACTACAATAGAAGAAGTATTGAGGGTAACCAGGGAATAGTTAATCTTCTTAGCTTTTCGGGTTTACATAAATAGTAAACAGTTCCGGGAAGAAAGAGGCCAATTGCTTGTCCACTTATTCATACACAGCAAAAAACGCGTCAGGAGAAACAAAGCAAGGTTTACTTGAGGCAAACGATAAAATTGAGATTGCCCGATCTCTTAGAAGGCAGGGGTTAGTGCCCGTAAGTATAAAGATGTCGGAAGGCGGGAAAGAGATTGAGAAGTCGAATTTTTTTATATCTAAAATAGTAAAATTCGACTTAAACCGGATAATCGACTTGATTAAAGGAGTATCGCTTGCTGACAAGATGATGTTTTCAAGACACTTGGCGGTTATGATTTCAGCTGGGGTTTCAATAACTAGAGGTTTGAGCGTATTGTCCGCGCAGACCGGTAATTATCGTTTCAAGAAAGCAATAGCGGGCATTTTAGAAGATATAAGAAAAGGCAAATCCTTTTCAGACGCGCTTTCGGAGTATCCCAAGATTTTCAACAGCTTATATGTAAGCATGGTCAGGTCAGGAGAAACTGCCGGCAACATGACGGAAGTTCTGAATCTTTTGTCAGATCAGCTAAGGAAAGAGCACGAGCTAAAGTCGAGGGTAAAGGGAGCGCTTATGTATCCCTCGGTTGTGGTAGTGGCCATGACCATAATAGGAGTGCTTATGATGGTGATGGTCGTTCCGAAGATCGCGGCAATTTTTGAAGATTTCGGCGAAGATCTGCCGATAATGACAAAAATATTTATAGGAATGAGTGAGATTCTTTCGGGGTATTGGCCGTTTATACTTGGCGGATTTGTACCGCTAATTTATATGATTAAAAAATTTCTGGCGACAAATGCGGGGAAGAGCGCGTCTTCGTGGGCTTTACTTAATATGCCGATACTTAAGCCGCTTACAAAGAAGGTGAATTCCGCGCGTTTTGCGCGAACTCTAAGCTCCTTAATAGGAGGAGGCGTGCCTATACTGGATGCCATAAAAGTAACAAAAGATACGCTCGGTAATTATTACTACAGAAAAAGTATGGATACAATTTACGAAGAAATTAGGACAGGAAAAACTCTGCATGAATCGATTTCGAAATTTGGAAACATTTATCCCGGGCTGATAGTTCAAATGGTTGAAGTTGGCGAAGAGACCGGAGAACTTAGCGACATTTTGAATCGAATAGCGGAATTTTACGAAGAAGAAGTTAGCAACGCGACTAAAAACCTATCGTCGATAATAGAGCCGATCTTAATGCTTGTTATAGGCGCGGCAGTTGGTTTTTTCGCGATTTCGATGATTCAGCCGATGTACACCCTAATGGGAAATGTGTAAATATATTTTAGGACTTAGCATTTAAGATTAAAGTGCGCCATGCCTAGGTTTGATTCATGGCGAGCATCGTAACTTTAATCATTAATTTTTAATCTTTTCGTGAGGGGCTTTACTTTAATAGAGTTGATAATAGTTATAGGCGCTTCAGCTATTTTTATTGCAACTTCGGTTGGGGTTTACATATCGTTTTTGAAGAGAAGTTATTTGGATGTCGCGGCGAGGGAAATGCAGAGTGTTATAAATCTCGCAAGGAGCCAAACAATTTCGTCTGAAGAATCGCAAAGATTCGGAGTTCATATAGATGATATAAATAATGAGTATATTTTTTTCTCGGGAGATTCATACATTGTCGGTGATCCGGAGAATGAAATATTCGCCGTACATGAAAGGGTTTCCATTTCTTCGCTGAATTTTCAGGGCGGAGGAAGTGATATTATTTTCGACAGATTAACGGGAGAAACATCCGCGTACGGAGTAGTAACTCTGGAAGATTCAGTTAATAGTTTATTTAAGAGGGAGATATGCATAAATAGATCGGGAATAGTTGAGATTCAACAACAATGCGCGGAAAATTTACTTTTTTACGACACGGGAACTACGGACCTTGATCTTGCCTCGTTCCCTTCAAACGCGGGTCAAGGAGATCCGGGACAAAGTTTTACCACTGGAAGCGGTGATGTTTACGCGGGATCAGTTGATCTGTATTTAAGGAAGACAACTCCGGATCCAAGCGATATTTTTCTTGAAATAAGAGAGGCAAGTACAGTTGGAGATGTGATTGGGAGGAGCTGGATATTGGATGGATCCTCGATAGGCGACTCGTATGGATGGATTAGATTTATTTTTTCCGATCCTGTATTTTTACAATCCAGCACGCAATATTTTTTAAGATTGAGATCTCTGCCTGATTCCGCTATAGCGTTGTCCGGAGCGGCAGGGACTATTTATTGGGGGTACGAACATTCAGCAAGTTCTCCTCCGGGATATGCAGGAGGAGACGCGTGGAGATACATTAACGAAAACAATACGCCCATATATGAAGGTGAAAAATTAGGACCAGTAGATCAGTATGATTTTAGTTTCAAAATCGTCTATGGCATAGACCCGCCTTCAGCTAAGGATTCAAGGCACATGGAATTCGATTTAAAAGACGCATCCGGGTTTAGTTGGGGTATTGAAGGAGCGGCTAGTTCGACCTTAGTTTTTAGCGATATTCCCGATGTGGCAATGAATATTTCCATACCCGATTTTTCAAATGCTTCGAGTACGGTTTTTGACTGGGAAGACGATGTAGATGTGAACGGGAATATCGAGAAAATTCGCATCCACACGAACTATATGGACAGCAATAATACGATTCTTTCGGTGCATCGAGACGGCCGTTTCAACGATAAGGCCGTCACAATATACATAGACAGTAAAGAAATAGTTTCTTATACGGCTATCGGCGACCCCACAGTCGGGGTTCACGGAGGCAGTATGATATACAGGTAAATGTTGGAAATAAGGAGCAAAAAAGCGGATAAAGGGATGAGCATAATTGAAATAGTAGTTGTTGTCAGTATTGCAATAATAGGCGTTATGTCAATTTTACAGTTGTTTAATGTTGAGATACGCGCGGAGAGGTTAAGACGAGAAGAGTTGAGTGTTTACGCGTTGCTTGCGGAATCGCTTGAAGCCGTAAGAAGCGTGAGAGATGCGGATTGGGCAAATATATCAAGCTTGAGTACGGGAACGAATTACTATCCGGAAATTTCGGGAAGTTCATGGATTCTGTCAAATTTAGACCCGGGACCAATAGATGGATTCACGCGGTGGATTGTTGTGGACGAAGTGAGGAGAGACGCGAATTTCGATATTACCGATTCGGGAGGGGTTATAGACGCCGATACTTTGAAAATTATAGCTTATGCGGAGTGGGAAAGTTACGGAATCACGAAAACGAAATCCATCACTATGTATTTGACTAATTGGCAGTAGGAATTAGCATAACTTTCGGGAAATACGACACTTTCTTATTCTAGAGAGAAATTCGTTAACACTCGGAGGTGAAAAATTTTGTGCGAGGGTTTACTTTAATTGAACTTCTTGTGTATGTGGCATTATTGGCCGTAATTTTAACATTAGCTACGCAATTCATTTTAACCGTAGTCGAGTCAGCCGCGCGGATGGACGCGAAAGACGAGGTTGGCAAAAATGCCGTGGCTATCGCGCGAACATTCGACTATATAGCCCGTCATTCAAACACAATTTACGGCCCCACATCCGATTTTGTATCCGATCCCGGACAGGTGTCTTTTGTTTCAAACATCAATCTTCCCGAGGACGAGAACGAAACCTACACGGATATATATGTGGACAACGATAAATTCTGCACGAAAAAAGAAATTTCTGGGGTTGATTGCGTAACATCTTCGAGGGTTAAGGTTACTTCACTGATATTTACAGTAACAGACGAAGGTTTAAGTAGCGAATCGGTGCAAATGAGAGCGACAGTAAGATTCAATAGTCCCAGGCCAGAGTATTATTTCGCTGATACGATTCAAACAAGCGTAAGATTAAGAAATTATTAGTTAATAGAGAGAACTAGTGAATATGCGGATATTAAGTTTAAGAGACAAGAATTTAACGACGAATTCAAGCCAAAAAGGCGTTATAGCGATACTGGTTATAATTGTGGTAATGACGGCGGCGGCGGGAATTTCACTATCGGTTGTTTTCGCGTTTCTTAATAAGATAAAAACCGTAAAAGATTTATCAAGTTCTTATGAAAGCGTTTACGCGGCAGAGTCGGGGATTGAGGACGCGCTTTTTAGGCTTGGGAGCGGCAGTAGTTGGGTAAGCCCGTATACGCTTCAAGTCGGGGATGCTTTAACCGAAGTTACGATCTCGTCTATTAGCGGTGGAGTTCAAACAATCACATCGGAGGGCGTTTCCCAAAATCGCTTTCGGAGAGTTCAAGCTGTGT
Source organism: Candidatus Spechtbacteria bacterium RIFCSPHIGHO2_02_FULL_43_15b (assembly GCA_001819985.1). Classification (GTDB taxonomy): domain Bacteria; phylum Patescibacteriota; class Minisyncoccia; order Spechtbacterales; family HO2-43-30; genus HO2-43-30. Next base: position 3,755 of record MHOE01000020.1, on the reverse strand, counting down.
ATGAGATTTCTTCCGTTACGCCGGGATTCTTTTTTGGGGCGCAGGTAGGAGATTTGGGAATTGAAATGGAAAATAACAGCCAAATCGTGGGAAATGTGTTTTCAAACGGAGACATTGAAATGGAAAACGATGCTTTAATTACCGGAACCGTGAAAATATCTGATGCCGGAAATCAGCTTTCAGGCGGAGATATTGGCGGAGATGCATATGTGGACACATGCATAAATGCGAGCGTCGGCGGCACGCTTTACGCCTTAACTAGTAGCGGCTGTGGAGTGTTTGTATCCGAATCTCCTCCAGTCCCAATTCCGCTTCCGATTCCCAGCGCAACTATTGATGATTGGAAAGCAGATGCGGAAGCGGGAGGGACAACCACGGGCAACTATAACCGCTCAAGCGGAACTTCTTCGTTGGGTCCCAGGAAAATCGCGGGCAATATGACGATACAAAATGACGCCCAGGTGATTCTTACCGGCACCGTTTGGGTGACGGGGGATGTGATTATAAAGAATAATACGCAAGTGCGAGTCGACAGCGGATACGAAACCATGAGCGGAGTTTTTATCAGCGACGGGAATATTACGCTAGAGAATAACAGTATATCTTCGGGTTCTGGGCAGGCGGGAAGTTATTTGATGTATATATCCACATCCTCCGAGGATCCGGCGATTATCATTAAGAATAATGCGATTGTGGACATCCTTTATGCTTCGAGCCAGTTTGTTCAAGTGGAAAATAACGCGGCAATGAGGGAAATTACCGGTAACGGGTTGCGTATAAAAAATAATGCGACAGTCACATACGAAATCGGATTACAAGATGCGGCTTTCATAAGCGGACCAAGCGGCGGATGGACCGTAACGAGTTGGAAAGAAATCCCATAAAAGTTACAATATAAGCTGAAATAAACATTTCAAACAGTAAAGATTAAAAATTTTCATTGACTGCTAGCTAGGATCTAAATAAATGAGCCGGTTAGCTTCAACAACACATAAAGTGTTCAGCAATCTTTTTAAGATAACCCCCGAGCCATTCGGACTTGATATATCCGATACTTCTTTCAAAATCGCGAAACTTTCAAAAAAGAAAGCAAGCTTACTGTTACAGCATTTCGGAGATATAGACATAGATGCCGGCTTGCTCGAGGACGGAGTTATTACGGATGAAGAAAAACTGGCAAATGTGATAAAGAACGGCGTAGGTAGTCTGACAACGGGTGACATAGCGACTAGGTACGCATCTTGTTCATTGCCCGAACAAAAAACATATCTGCGTATTGTGCAATTGCCAAAAATGGAAAAAAGGGACATGGGAGACGCTATTTCCTGGGAGATAGAGGCAAATGTGCCGATATCTTTGAGCGAAGCATATTATGATTGGCAGATTATCCATCCCGTTAATGAAGATAAAACTAGGGCATTCGACCACTACGATATTCTCGTAAGCGTCGCGCCAAAAGATTTGGTGGATTCTTATTCAAGAATGCTGAAAAAGGCGGGCCTTGTTCCATTTTCTTTTGAGCCGGAATCCGTAGCTTTGGTGAGAAGTATAATCAAGGGAGGGTTTTCGGAAAAGCCGTTATTGGTGGTTGATCTAGGCCAGGCTCGCACAAGTTTTATAGTATATGCTGGGAGCGCTATCAGATTTACTTCTTCGGCAAAGCTTTCAGGCGACGGGATAAGCGAGATAATAATGAGGAGCATGGGCGTGGATAAGAGCGAAGCGGAGCGTCTCAAAATGGGGGTCGGTTTAGACAGGGATATGGACCCTAGGGTTTTTGAAGCTATTATTCCGGCGTTAACTGACCTTAAAGAGCAGATACAGAGGTATATGGATTTTTACGCGGAGCATTCCGCTCACACGCACAACGGCGAACCGAGAGTTTCGAGAGTTTTAGTGTCCGGAGGCGGAGCGTTGCTTAAAGGTATAGAAAAATACCTGGCGCTTAGCCTGAATATTCCGGTCGAGATAGCAAATCCGTGGGTGAACATACTTGGCGATGATGTAAAAACAATTCCGGAATTGCCATACGAAGAATCCATAAGATACGCCACGGTATTGGGCTTGTCATTAAATCGCTGATCTAATCTAAATAAGAGTGAGAAAAACTGTTTGCGAAAGATCGGCGTTAACATAGTGAATTTATTAGCGCGTTCACAAAAGAAGGCGATCGAAAACGAGATAAGGTTCAAACTTGCGTTTGTGGTATTTGTGTTGATTGTTTTTTGGGCTTCAATTTTTTTAGTGCTGGAATACTCAATGATTTTATATTTGAAAATTCAGATACCAGCCCTTGAATCAAGCATAGAAACGGGAAAAGGGACAGAGGCGTCTAAGGATGTACGGCTTGTCGAGAGCGACATAGAATCGCTGAACAATATGCTTTCGAAAATAGGTCTTATACAAAAAGGCGGAATCCAAAATCTTCCGAAGTTACTGAAAAGAATCGGAGAGATTACGCCCGCAGGCGCAGATCTCGATCAGGTAATCTTTTCTGTAAACAGCATATCGCTGGCGGGAATAGCTGATTTTAGATCGGATGTTTTGGAATTTAAGGAGATGCTGGAGAACGAGGATTTTTGCGACAATTTGAATGCTCCCATAGTGCCGTTAAAAGAGCAAGATGTGAAATTTACATTTAATTGTTCAAGATTAAGCAAATAGTATGACAACAAACGGTAAGAATGGCCTGATTTTCATTTTCATAGGGTTGCTTTGCCTTTCGATGATAGGTTATTTTGCGTATTATCTTTTGGGCCGGGTTAATTCCCACAAAGAGTCATATTCTGATAAAAAAAAGGAGCTTGTAGTGCTGGAGGAAAGAAAAAAGCAAAGTCAGCAACTAAGGGATGATTTGGTGAAACTTTCGGATGACGCGGAAAAAATAAATGAGGCGTTTTTGGGAGCAGGTTTTGATGATACAGTAAACTTCACTATTCAAGTTGAGGACATAGCAAAAACCCTAGGTATTCAATACGAAATAAATATAGCAAGAAACGCTACGAATATTCAGCCATCAAGCATAAAAGATTTGCCGGTCGACAGAGTTTTAGACACTTTCCCCCATATAGTTTTCAAGATAGATCTCGAATCAACCTATGCGGATTTGGTTAAATTCATCGAAGGTCTGAATAGGATGCCTTATTACATAAACATTGAGCGTTTGGACATACGCAAAAGCGGGATAGCTGAAGAAGGGGGAGTTGTTTTGACAAAAGCTACGCTTCAAGTAAAAGTTTTCACTCATGAAATTAAACCTAGCAACTAAAAGTATTCTTAAGGAGTTTTCGTTTCTTTCGGCGGCGGAAAAATTCGAAAAAAATGAGTTAGCCATCGGATTAGCCGGAGTGATTTTTGTGTCTATTCTTGGCGGAACAGTTTTTTATTTCAACGCGTACAAGGTAGCAAAGTACGAACCTAAAATCGGAATTGAAGAAATTAGTGTGGATAGGGAGCTTCTTAAAAGCGCGGTTTCCGGTTTATCTGAAAAATCAAAATTTTTACCCCAAGAAAATATTATTGACCCGTTTAGGTAAAAAAGGTAAACTGGTTTTCCGGGGCTGGTAGCCAGCCAGTTTCCAAATTTAGTGAACGCTCGGATTGCTCAATTCGCGCTAAAATCTACGGCCCCCGTAGCTTAATGGATAAAGCAGCGCTCTTCTAAGGCGTTGATGTAGGTTCGATTCCTACCAGGGGCACCAGATGATACTTTCCCGATTTTTGGGGGAGGTTGCCTCGCCGCTTCGCGGCTCGGC
>MHOE01000019.1:239-20973 GCA_001819985.1 Candidatus Spechtbacteria bacterium RIFCSPHIGHO2_02_FULL_43_15b | reverse complement strand
CTCTTGGATTCTTTGATCCTTTGCATTCGCTTGCGGAGCAAGCTTGGGTTAAATTAGTGACATGACGGATAAAATATGGTATTCTAAATCTCTTAATTGACGGTATTGAAATCAAAATGGAAAGAATTTGGACAAAATTAAATAGATATTTCAGTACGACCCGTTACAACCGTTACAAGTCAAATATCGCCCCCAATAAAGCTAAAGTAGTAGTAGCGATGAGTGGCGGAGTTGATTCAAGCGTATCAGCGGCTTTGCTCAAGATATCGGGATACGATGTTACGGGCGTATTTATGAAATGCTGGTCCGAGGAAGAGATGCCAACCGGCGTTTGCACTTCCGAAGAAGACGAGCAATGGGCTCGTCGCGCGGCGTCTAAAATAGGAATACCATTTTACAGCATAGATTTCGTAGGCGAATATCGACAGAATGTGGTGGATTACTTCATCGAAGAATACAGGCAAGGACGCACGCCAAACCCGGATGTAATGTGCAACCGCGAGATAAAATTCGGGGTTTTTTATGATTGGGCTATAAATAGTTTGGGGGCGGATTATATTGCGACTGGGCACTATGCGAGATTGGTTTACGGCAACGGCGCAAAAAGCAGTAAATCGGACTCCGCGAATCCTAAATTGCTTAAGGGCATAGACCCAAATAAGGACCAGAGTTATTTTCTATGGGCGGTTGATCGGGAAAAGTTTAAGAAAGTTATTTTTCCCGTAGGTGAATATATGAAAAGCGATGTGAGAAAACTGGCGCGGGAGTTTAACTTGCCGAACGCGACAAGAAAAGACAGCCAGGGAATTTGTTTTATAGGCAAACTTGAAGTTTCAGATTTTTTGAAAGATTTCATACCCGATAAAGAAGGCCCCATCGTTAACGCGAAAGGCAAAATTGTCGGAGAACACAAAGGACTTCATTATTATACGCTAGGGCAGAGGAAAGGGATAAATATAGGAGGCGGGCCGCCATACTATGTGTGGGGAAAAGATCGCAAAACAAACACACTTTTGGTTTCGCGCGAATTCGACGACAAGCTTTTCGGAAAAGGGGCTGTATGCTCTAATGTAAACTGGATTTCGGAAAAACCCTCTAATTTCCCATATAAATGCAAGGTAAAAATACGGTATCGCCAGGAAGATAAAAATGCTAGAATAAAAGGTGTGAATAAAGACGAGAGCATTAATGTTGAGTTCGGTTCAGGCGAACGCGCCGTAACCCCGGGCCAGTCAGTTGTTTTTTATAGGGGCGACGAATTAATTGGGGGAGGAATAATTAACTAGGTTTTAGGCGTTAGGTTATAGGCATTAGACGAATTTCAACTCTTTCGTCATAAAACCTGTTACCAAAACCTAATGCCCGGCTCTTATGGACATCGGATTTCGTTTCAGAAAAACACGCGAGGAGCTTACTAGGTTCCAGCAAAGAATACGCTCTAAGATGTTAAGACGAGATGAGCTTCAGAAACAAATAGAGGCGACCGAGGGAAGGATGCAACAGATGCGGGTTTTGGAGATGGATCTTAGGAAAAGCAAATCTCTTCTTATCCGGACGGAGATGGAGATAAAGCGTTTATTGGCTGAAAAGAGTCGCCTTCAGCGAGAGCTCCCTCTTATCGAGTCAGAAATAAGAAAAGTTGAAATGGAAAGAAGGTTCGGCGCGAATAAGGGAGATTTGATTAGCAGAGAATAGGACAAAAATGACCGCTGAAAAATTACGGGAAGAATTTTTAAATTATTTCAAATCGAAGGGACATTCAGTCGTTCCCTCGAGCTCATTATTGCCCGATGATCCATCGGTGCTTTTGACTACCGCTGGAATGCAGCAGTTCAAGCCCTACTACACAGCGAAGGCCGACCCCTTGAGTTCTCCGCACACATCGCTTTCCGGAAAACCGATCGGATCAAAGAATGCGGTTTCGGTGCAGAAATGTTTCAGAACTTCGGATATAGATGAAGTTGGAGATGAAACCCATCTTACATTTTTTGAAATGTTGGGAAATTTTAGTTTTGGAGGATATTTCAAGGAAGAGGCGATAAATTTCGCTTATGAATTTTTAACAAAAAAACTCGGCATAACTATTGATTATGTTACCGTATTCAAGGGAGATGAAAGTGTTCCTATGGATATGGAATCGGAAAACGAATGGAATAACCTTGGCTTTTCAAAAGAAAATGGCAATGTGAAGTTCTCCGGGCGAGAGGATAATTTCTGGGGGCCAACCGGAAGCGAAGGGCCATGCGGGCCGACTACGGAAATTTACATAAAATCCATGCCGGAATCGGGTCAATCTACGGAAATTTGGAATATAGTTTTCAATGAATACTACTCAAACAAAGACAAAACGCTTGAACGGCTTAAAAATCCCGGCGTTGATACGGGAATGGGCCTTGAGCGCCTAGCTATGGTTTCGCAGGAGGTGAAAAATATATTCGAAACCGATTTATTCGGACCTATTTTAAGTTTAATTCCGAAAAATATGCCGGAAAGAATAAGACGAATAGTGGCGGATCATGCCCGGGGCGCCGTATTTTTGTTAGCCGACGGGATTTTACCATCCAACAAAGAGGCTGGATATATATTACGCCGCTTATTAAGAAGGATAATTGTTCACGAAGATATGTCATCCGATGGAGCGGCGGGGCATTCGGGATATGGTTTTAACATTCATTTAATAATGGAAAAGATAATAAGCGAGTATGGTTCGTCATATCCAAAGCTAATTTCGCAGAAGCAAATAATACTGGACGAATTCGAAAAGGAGCGGGAAAAATTTTCAAAAACTTTGCGCAAGGGATTGAGGGAGTTGAACAGGATCGGCGAGATAAACGCGAAATCCGCGTTTTATCTATATGAGAGTTTTGGGTTGCCATATGAAATAATAAAAGAACTTGGGGAAGATAAAGCGAAAGGTCTTGGCAGGGAAGAATTCGACAGCGAATTCGACAAGCATAGGGAACAGTCCAGGGCGGGCAAGGAAAAGAAATTCGGCGGTCACGGCCTTATACTGGACACCGGCGAGTTGAAAGCATCAAATGAAGAGGAACTGAAAAAGGTAACCCGCCTTCATACTGCAACGCATCTTTTGCAAGCGGCTTTGCGGAAAGTTCTTGGCGATAATATTCATCAGGGAGGTTCCGATATAACCGCCGAGAGATTGCGTTTTGATTTTCATTTTGAAAGAAAACCGTCAAGCGTCGAGTTGAGCGAGGTAGAAGATTTAGTAAACAGGGCCATAGAGCACGATTTGGATATGGGTTACGAAGAGATGCCGTATGGGGAGGCGATAAAAACAGGCGCTTTGTATTTCGAAAAGGAAAAATATCCGCCTAATGTCAGGGTATATACGGCAAAAGATTCAAATACAGGAGAGGTTTTTTCCCGGGAACTATGCGGCGGACCTCATGTGTCGCATACGGGAGAACTCAAAAGTTTCAAGATTTTTAAGGAGGAATCGGTGGGCGCCGGGCTAAGAAGAATCAGAGCTACGGTAGGCGAAAAATAGTCGTTTGATAACGCGGCGGAAGTTTGCGTTTCTGATATTCTTTTCATCTGTGATATAATAATAACAGAACATCTGCGCAATATTTAATGACAGGAAATCATGCGGCGGGTTATAGTTTTGTATAACGCGGTAAGTCGCAAAACATCATAATGCCAATAAAATTTTTGGATTTTCCCAAGAATTTGAGCAGATGATCTTAATGAATGATATCGAAAGCTTTTTTTTCGAAAGGTTTTGTTCCGTTTCTGAAACGCTTTGGAAGCGAGTCGTTTATAATACTTGATATAGGGACATTCAGCGTCAAAGCTATGGTCGTGGAGATCCACGGGGACTCCGCTCAAATGTCCGGATATTCAAAGAAAAATCACGCTGGATGGGATATGAACTCTAATCAGGGATTTGACCCGTCCAAGATAGCGGAAACATGCGATTTTACCCTAAAGGATTTGAAAAAAAAATCGGGCAGAAAGTTTAGATCTTCCGATAAAGTCGTACTTGGCATAGGCGGAGGATTTATGTACGGCAAAACAATTCCGCAGTCATATATACGGGAAAATCCCGGAAAGGAAATAGATAATGTGGAATTCATAAATATTCTTCAGAAAATCCAGCAAAGAAATTTCGAGGCGATAAGAAGGGATTTCAAAAAAGAAACTGGCCGATCGGAATTGGAGGTGAGGATTGTGAATTCCGCGATTCAAGAAGTGAAAATAGACGGTTACCAAGTGGTTAACGCCATTGGATTTAGCGGAAAGGAAGTAGTGGTGAGTCTTTTTAATTCCTACATAGCCGAAGAGCATCTGAATGATTTTCTTAAAATAGTTAAATCTCTCAAATTAGAGCTTGCTTCAATAGCTTGCGAACCATTCGCGGTGTTTAGTTCGGTATCTAAAGGCGAAAAAAACGCAAGCGAATTCATCCTAATAGATATCGGCGGCAGTGTGACGGAAGTGGCTTTATCCAGAAAAGGCAGGCTTGAAGACATAAGGTCTATTCCGATAGGTGGAACATCTTTTACAAGAAGTATTTCAGAGGGCTTGAAAGTGGGTTTTTGGGAAGCGGAGAATATTAAATGCGGATTTTATCAGGGAAATATGAGCAGGTCGGCGGCTAAGAAAATTAACGACCTATTGGCGAGAGACATGGAGGTTTTTTTGAGAGGTCTTAGCATGGTTTTGTCGGATTTTTCGCATCTTAGTCTTTTGCCTTCGCGAATATATGTATATGGGGGAGGTTGTATGTTGCCTCTGCTTTTCAAAGAACTAAAGCGCAAGGAATGGCGCGATAGTTTGTCGTTTTTTTCAAAGCCCATTGTCGGCACCCTTAGCCCGATTGTTGGTTTAATTGATAATCCTTCAAAGATTGAATCAAAAGAACTAAGCGATGTAAGCTGGACCATTCCGGTCGCGGTCGCGAATATGTTTATCAAAGAGTTTCGCCACGAAGACGAAACCGCTAAAGTTCTAAAAAGAATTTTGCGCTTGATACAAGATTAAGCGAGCGTATTTTATTTAGGATAGCAATATAAATGGATTCCTACATTATACAAATCAAATCCCAAGACGAACTGACCTTGCTGATAGATAAAATTGTAAGTACGGAAGCACAGCGAGTATATTTGTTGATCCCTGAAAATTCTCGGATCGCGCAACACGCGCTGAATTTTCGTTTGCTGAAGCGCGAAGCGGACGCTTTGGGTAAAGAAATAGTTATTGTGTCGGCAAATCCAAGAGTGCAGGCGCTTGCTTTGAAATCTTCAATTCAGGTTCATCACGAAACGGAAGAATTCAAACTGGGCGCAAGGGAAAAGAATAATTCAAATGCGGAGGCACAACCCAAACGAGTAGGGGACATAACTCCTCCTCCGGCATCGCAATTTATCAAAGGAACAGAGATAGGAGAAGCGGGTCAAGGCGAGCGAGGAGTTGCCGAGGTATCAGTTTCGTCATCGAATAAAAAAGACAGCGCATCGTTTGGCGGGAAAGAAGATGCCGGCAACAACTTAGCGGAACGGCGCGTAAAAACCCCAAACGAAGCTATTACTAAGAAGTTATTTCTTCTGCCAAGTCTAGGCAGTGTTAAGCTATTATTGCCAAAAGGAAATTTTCGCCGAGATAAAAGTAAGCCGAATGCGGTGCCATCGGGAGATTTGAAGATAGCACGACTTTTAGATAGCCGCAAAAAGATTTCGCGGGGAATATTTTCCGCAAGCAAGATTAAAGTATTCAAGGCGATTTTGGGTTTTCTCGTTTTAATTTCAGGTTCTATCACGGCGTTTACTTTTTATTCAATTCTGCCAAGTTCAAAGATTTTCGTGAAGCCGGTGAGTGAGGATTTGAGCTTTGAGCTTTTCATAAAAGGCGACGCTAATATTTCAGAAATAAACGAAAAAAATCTGACGATACCGTCTCAAATATTCGAAAAAACCGAGGAGGTTTCGAAAGTAGTTAAATCTTCCGGAGAAAAGGAAATAAAGGAAAGAGCAAGGGGAAGGATAAGGGTGTATAATTCCTATAGTTCGGAACCGCAGACATTGGTAAAAACCACGAGGTTTATATCAGAGGACGGAAAAATATTCAGGACTACGGAAACAATAGTTGTGCCCGGGGCGAAAGTAGAGGGAGGAGAAATAGTGGGCAGTTCGATTTTTGTGAATGTGGAAGGTTCCGAAACCGGCGCGGAATACAATATAGGTCCATCATCATTTTCAATTCCAGGATTCAAGGGAACTCCAAAATATCTTGCTTTTTATGGCAAATCGGAGGAGAGTATGTCTGGAGGCAAGATTGCGAAGGTTAAAGTTATAACTGAAAACGACTATAATACGGTCGTAAGTCATATTGAAAGAGATTTGAAAACGCAATCTACGGAATCCCTTAAATCCTTAATACCTGCCGGTTTTTTTGTGCCGGATGAAGCTTACGAAATAAGCGATGTCTCCATAATTTCGCAAAGCAAAATTGGAGACGAAGCCGAAGCATTTTCTGTATTGGGAAGGGTTTCATTGAAGGCGTTCGCAATCTTGGAAAAAGACGCGTTTGATTTGTTAAGTAATGATTTTACCTCCAGATTTCCCGCAATGCGCCTTTCCGATAATCAAGCCAAAATGACCTTTGATGTTAAATCAAAGGATTTCAAAGACGGAATCATAGGCATTACTTTGTCTTCTAATATGGAAGCATTCGCTGTGATTTCCGTTGATGAAATGAAGGAGAAGGTTATAGGGAAAAGTGAGGTGGATGTGAGAAGGGTTTTATCTTCATACCCGGGAGTTAAAGAAGCAAAGGTAACATTCTGGCCGTTTTGGGTCAACTCTATACCGGACGACCCGTCTCGTATAGAGATTATTATTGAGTAACATTTGGTTTGCGATTAGTATTTTAGTAAATAGATTAGCCCCCGAATACGGAAAAGGAAATGGTCATTGACTACTTTTCGATTATTTGATATCTTATTTACTATAAATAGATCATCCCATTTAACCCTCGAATGAGCGTGAAAAATGAGGAAAACAGAATAGATGGTGTAGCTTCGGAGGCATTGCCAAATGCTACTTTTCGTGTAAAATTGGTAGATGGCAGAGAAGTTTTAGCTCACCTTTCCGGAAAGATGAGATTGAATTTTATAAGAATTTTACAGGGAGATAGGGTGTCTGTGGAATTAAGTCCGGACGGTACGATGGGAAGGATTGTTTATAGATACAAATAAAAAAGCTGATTTTAACCGCGCAAAACGCGGTTCGGGCTATGCTTAAGGTTTCACGGCAATTGGCGCAAACTTACGCGGAATTTTACGCGTCAGTATGCGGGCAGTTTGCGCGGATCCGTGAGTGAATGAAAGTACGCGCATCTGTTAAAAAAATTTGCAAGCAATGCACAATAGTTCGACGCCATGGTCGCATTTTTGTTATATGCAAGACAAACCCCAAGCATAAGCAAAGGCAGGGCTAAATTTTTTTTGGTCAATTTATAAATATCCTCAAAACCCGTTGTGAGAACTTTATAAAAATTTTTCAAAAGATTTTTATAAAGTGCCCATAATTGCAGGCGATTCGAGCTTCGCGTTTGCGCGGCTTGGCTTGCGAGAATAGGCAATTAAATAATGGCGCGTATCGCCGGTGTAAATATTCCGGACAATAAGCAGATAATGGTATCGTTAACCTATATTTATGGAATAGGGCTTTCTTCAAGTAAAAAGATTGTAAATCAGGCGCAGATCAATCCATTAGCAAAAGTAGCTGATTTGAGCGCCGATGAGTTGAATAAAATCAGGAATCTTGTGGAGGGTTCTTTCAAGGTGGAAGGCGAATTGAGAAGGGAGGTGCAGATGAACATAAAAAGATTGAAAGATATAGGATGCTATCGCGGGATCAGGCATATAAAAGGGCTTCCAGTCCGCGGTCAGCAGACAAGGACAAACGGCAGAACAAGAAGAGGGAATGTGAGAAGAACTATGGGTAGCGGAAGAAAACCGCCGGCAAGTCCGACATAATTTCGATTTGCGATTTTTGCGCAGATTGTATGTTTAGATTTTCGATATTTAGTTTCATTTACTATGGGAAAAAAACGAATAGCAACAAGTGAAGAAAATGCTGAGTCAAAATCAGCCGATGGTTCTGAAAGCGGAAAATCGGCTAAAGGCAGGAAAAAGAAAATCCAGAGATTAATCTCTCCACGGCTTTATATTACAGCAAGTTACAACAACACATCAGTTACGCTGACGGACTCAAAAGGCAATGTTATCGCATGGTGCACATCCGGATCCTTGGGTTTTAAGGGTCCAAAAAAAGCTACGCCATTCGCGGCTTCAAAAGTCGTAGAGACCTTACTTGAAAAAATTGGCGGTATAGAATTAGATAGTGTTTCTGTTTTCGTGCAGGGAGTGGGAAGCGGAAGAGATTCAGCACTTAGAGCGTTCGCGTCTAAGGGAATTGACATTCGCAGTTTACATGATATAACACCTATTCCACATAACGGGTGCAGGCCAAGAAAGGCGCGAAGAGTATAATTTGATTAAATAAAAATATGCCAAAACGATCAGGAGGGCCAGGAAGGCCAAAATCTGAATATGGGACGCAATTCCATGAGAAGCAGGAGGTTAAGAAATCCTACGGTTTGCGAGAGAAGCAGTTTAAGCGCTATTTTACTTTTGGCGCAAGTCCGGAGAGCGTGGTTGAATTGCTGGAAAGTCGTTTGGACAATATTGTATACAGGGCTGGTTTTGCCATAACAAGGAAGTTTGCGCGTCAGCTCGTAAGTCACGGACATTTTAAGGTTAACGGTAAAAATGTTGACATACCTTCGTATAGGGCAAAGATAGGCGATGAAATAAGCGTTCATCCCCTAAGTCAGTCCATTATTCCATTCAAGGACCTGTCGATAACGCTAAAAAAGCATGAACCGCCGGTGTGGTTTGCGATTGATGCGGATAAGTTATCTATTCGAATATTGTCCGCTCCGAAAGTTGATGATTCCTTTATATCTTCAAGCATTAAACCAATTATTGAGTTTTATTCTCGTTAAGCTTCTGGCTTATTAGTTTCCCGGAGATATTTATGTTTTTCCGAAGAAGCTAAACCGCTAAGAAGCAAAGAATTTTTTATGGAAATCACTTTACCGAAAGCGCCAAAAATAAAAGAGCAGAGCGAAAACAGAGCTGTCTTTGTCATAGAAGATTTATATCCCGGCTACGGCGTAACTCTAGGGAATTCTCTTAGGCGGACGCTTTATTCATCGTTACCGGGCGCGGCTATAACGCAGGTTAAAATAAAGGGCACGACTCATGAATTTTCTGTTTTGCCTGGCGTTTTGGAAGATATTCTTGAGATAACATTAAATTTGAAACAGATTCACATAAAACTTCATAGCGAAGAAATGCAGACAGCTACTATAAAAGTAAAAGGCGTAAGAGAAGTAAAAGCGGGAGATATGGAAGTGCCAAGCCAGGTGGAGGTGATAAATAAAGATGCCCATATAGCGACTTTGACAAGCAAAGATGCGGTTTTCGACTTAGAGCTTACGATAGAAGCAGGTTTGGGATATGTGGCTGTCGAGCATCAGAAAAAAGAAAGAATCGAGATAGGTTCTATTCCTCTCGATGCGATATACACGCCGGTAGTTAAGGTGAATTTTGAAGTTGAAAATATGCGAGTTGGCGACAGGACTGATTATAACCGTCTTATATTGGAGGTTGTTACGAACGGGACAATATCGCCGGTCGAAGCTTTGAGGTATTCATCGAATCTCCTCGTAAAACATTTTGAAGTTAGCGGCGATATTGCGGAAGAGGCAAAGCCAAAGAAGTTAGAATCCGCGAAGAAGGAGAAAAAAGTAAAATCAGAAAAGAAGAAATCAGGCGCAACAAAGAAAACAAATAAAAAATAAAAGCGTTAATTTTTTCGAGCGCGTGGTATTTAGAAATTCAGTTTGCGCGCTCTAATAAAAAATGAACAAGCAAACACAGGGAAGAAAATTTGGAAGGGAAAGGGATCAAAGGAGGGCGCTGTTAAAGAGTTTAGCGAGAGCCCTTATTTTGCATGGGAAAATAGAAACAACAGAGGCCAAGGCAAAAGAGCTTAGAGTTTTCATTGAGCCGATAATAACAGGTTCGAAGGCCAATACCATTCACAAGAGAAGATTGATATCAAAGCGTTTAGGGCCGGATACGGTTAAAAAGTTGTTTTCAGAAATACGCGAAAAATATTCCGATAGGAAAGGCGGATACACAAGAATTACCAAAGTTGGTTCGAGGCGCGGCGATTCCGCGAGAATGGCAGTAATAGAATTAGTATAGAATGCATTTTTTATCGTATGGTAAAATATACTGTCGATGCAAAAGATAAAACACTTGGACGGCTCGCAACCGAAGTTGCGGTGCTTTTACGCGGCAAGAACGACCCTAAATTTGTTCCATACAGGGATTCAGGGAATACTGTTGAAGTTTTGAATTCCGATAAATTTAAGGTTAGCGGAAAAAAAGCGGGAGAGAAGATGTACTGGCACTATTCAAGATATCCGGGCGGAATAAAAGGGACAAGCTATGAATCGTTGAGGATTAAAGATCACGCAAAAATAATACAAAAAGCGGTATATGGGATGCTTCCAAAAAATAAATTGAGATTTCAAATGATTAAAAGACTTATAGTTAAGTAATTTTTGATATGGCGGAGAAAAAAGATACAACTAAAAAGGTAAAAAAAAGCGCGAAGAAGAAAGACGCGCCGGAGAAAAAAAAGAAAAAGGCGGTAAAGAGCGAAAAGGTTGTTAAGGTTGTTGCGGAAGAAACTGCCGAAGAAATGGAACTGGCTGGTTCAAAGATCGTAAAATATTATGAAGCCGTAGGGAAAAGGAAAAGAGCCGTTGCGCGCGTTCGACTTTTTACCCGAGGCGATAAGGGATTTACGATAAACGAAGCAAAATACACCGACTATTTTCCAACCGAAGAGTTGCGTTCCACCGCGGACGGATCTCTTAGGAAAATGAAAGTTGTTGATAAATTCAATGTTTCCGTTAAGGTGATGGGCGGAGGCATACACGGCCAGGCGGAAGCAGTTCGGCACGGCATAGCGCGCGCGCTGGTGAAATTTAACCCGGATTTCAGAAAGAGGTTGAAGAGGTCGGGATATCTGCGCCGCGATCCGAGAGAAACCGAGCGAAAGAAATTCGGTCTAAAAAAAGCAAGACGCGCTCCGCAGTGGTCAAAGAGGTAATTTCTCATGGATTCTAGCTGGCATAACAGAACAAACCGCGATACGAAACTCGCGGGTTTGTTTTACTAGGGGCTTAAATTTAGGTTATTTAAGAGATATTTGATAGAATTTTTGTTGATGAATAAAATTCAAAATACCATCCGTTTGGATATAAGACATCTGATCAGCAGAGCAGTCGGCAATATCGTATGCGTTTATTTTATCGCGGTAATCCAGTTCCGCAATTTTTATGGAATTCGCATCGGAAAATATAATGTGTTCATCTGTATCCGAAAACCATATCGCGGAGTTAAGAGCGTTCGGATCCGTAAATGTCGCTATTTTGAGGAGGTCTCCACGCTTATGAAATGGCTGATTGCTTACATCGTTCATCCAGTACACCAATATTGAGTATTTTTGCAGGAACATTATTTTATCATTGCGCGTGGAGGGTATCGCGGCAAAAATTTTTCCTCCGATTTTTTTCAGTTCTTTTGTTTCCGGGATATACACAAACGCTTCTTTCAAATATCCGGAGCCGGCAAGGAATATATTTTCTGTCACGAAGCGAATTTCATCGAAGTTTTTTATACTCGTAGAGCTTAGGGTTAGAGGTTCTGCGCTTCCCATAGATAAATTAAGGGTTTTTAGATTGTGAGTCTGCGATGAAAAATAAACAGCATTTTCTCCGGATATCGCGTAGTCAAGAATATCTTTTGCCAAAGAATCGGAGACAGAACGCTTATCTAGGTTGTATTCAAACAGAAGTCCGAGTTTGCCGTTTTGCGAAGCAACGGATTCTCCGGTTGCGACAAAAAATATTCGAGACGAGCCATTTTGTTCCCATTTGACGGAAACAATTGAGAATTCCGGCAAAACCTCGGTGTTTTCGGTAAAATTCCGATTGGCGCGTATCTCGCTTTCAAGGTCTGAAAATATAAGTCGGCCCTCTCCTATATCCGCAATAAGCCATTTTTTTTGAAGGTTGCCGTTTTCAAAAATGAAAATCGCTCTGGCCGAATCATCGCTCCAAAGAATTTCGGTTATCGCAAAGTCCCGGATGGGTTTTGACGCTTCAAATAAAATTTTGCTTTCCTTTGTATTAAGATCGTATATGTAAACTTTTGGCAGATTGAGATCACCTGTCTTATGAGAAACAAGTATCGCGTTTTGCTGGGAAGGCGAGACTGACATTAAGTTTATGTCCGAAAACACTTTGACTGCCACCGCATCTTTAGGAAAGAGATTTAAGTTTTTGATTTGCGTGACAAGGCCGGGATCTATCGGTAAGTTCTTTAACCAGGTGTGATAGCCAGTTTTCTTAACCTGAAGATTGTAAGTTTTAGGCAGGAGGCTGTCTATGTAAATATTCTGAAATACAAAATTGGTCTTTTTTTCAAACTTGCCGTTAATAAGCAGTTCAACCGGAGCCGGTCTTGGCTCAATGAATAAAGCGCCAATTTTTACTATTTTTCGCGTATTCCATTCGATTCTGTATCCCCTAGAATAGCCGATTATTACTGGCGTAATAATAAAGAACATTGCTAAAAATGAAAAGAATAGCAATGTTCTAGTTTGTTTTTTCATGCTTTATGATTATAATATTAAGTTACTAAATTTAGATCGGGTAACTTTATAAACAATTTGAAGTATAGCACAGGCGATGAGTTTTTAACAGGCGGACAAATTTGGCTAGACCCATTTGTTTGGTTTGTATGTTGAGATTTTTTGTGGTATCTTTTGTAGAATATGATTGGGGGAAAATTCGTGATACAAGGCGCAAGGCCTCTTTCCGGAACGATTAATGTCGGGGGCTCGAAAAATGCTGCCCTTCCGATACTGGCAGCTACTCTGCTTAGCAGAGAGAAGTGCGATATCTCTAATGTGCCGCGCGTTTTAGATGTGTCAAGAATGTTGGAACTTCTTTCGGAGTTAGGTTCATCTGTAAAATGGACTGGCAGTCATTCATTGAGCATTAAAAATACGGATATTTTCCCCGCGCGATTAAAAAATGACGCCGTAAACAAAATGAGAGCGTCCATATTGCTGGTTGGCCCGCTTCTTGCGAGATTCGGAAAAGTTGAAAATATGGAGTACCCCGGGGGATGCAGTATAGGGCCAAGGCCTATAACAACGCACCTTAACGCGTTCCGGGATCTAGGGGCTTCCATCAGGATAGGAAAGAAGTTTTTTTCAATATACCTTGAGGGAAATAAAAAAATATCAAATATCGTAACATTAGAGGAATTCAGCGTAACAGCAACAGAAAATATGCTGATTTTTCTTTCAGGAATACCGAAGAAAACGGAGATAAGAATAGGCGCGTGCGAACCGCATGTCAAAGATTTATCCGTTTTCCTATCAAAGATGGGAGCTGAAATAGAAGGAGCGGGCACATCTTTTATAAGAGTTAAGGGTAAAAGCCGCCTTAGGGGAGGAGCTCATAGTGTGACGCCGGACTACATAGAAGCGGGAACATTTTTGATTTTGGCGTTATCGGTAGGCGGGGATATAATAATAAATGACGCGCCGATAGGCGATCTGGATCTGGTTATAAAAAAATTAGTATCGTTCGGTGCGGACATAGAAGTAAATCCGCGAAGGAAAACGATAAGGGTAAGAAGCGCTTATCCCGGGTGCGGTATTTCGGGAAAGCGAATGAGGATTGAAAAAATTCAGACGCTTCCATATCCAGGGATACCTACTGATTTACAATCACTACTAGCGGTTTTATGCGCGCATACAAAAGGGGATACCCTGATCCACGAACCGCTCTATGAAAATCGTCTAGAGTGTTTAAAGGAGCTTGGCAAGATGGGCGCTCGCGTAAAGATTTTGGATTTGCACCGTGCGATTATAGGGGGGCCGGTTCGTCTTAGGGGCTCAAATGTTAAGGGATCGGATCTTAGGAGCGGAGCCGCGCTTTTAACCGCGGGTCTCGCCGCAAAAGGAAAAACTGTAGTTTATGGCGCGGAGCATATAGAGCGCGGATACGAGGATATTGTGGGACGCTTGCGATCGCTCGGCGCAAATGTGGAAAAAGTAATTTGATTGGCATTCGACATTTTGCTTTTGGAAATCGCCAAATGCGAAATATCAAATATCAAATTCAATATTTTGTTTTCAAATCGCAAAATTGGAATAGATCTTGGAACGGCAAATTCGCTTGTTTACATTCCCGGCAAGGGCATAGTCATAAACGAACCGTCTGTGGTTGCTATTTCTATAAACGACGGAGTTATTCTTGCCGTGGGAAATGCGGCAAAGGAAATGCTCGGCAGAACTCCGGATACCATAGTGGCTCACCGTCCATTAAGGGATGGTGTCATCGCTGATTACAAAGTGACGGAAGCGATGATAAGATATTTCATAAATAAAGTGAGCGGAAAGATAAGATTTTTCAAACCGGAAGTGATGGTTTCTGTTCCCGCGGGAATAACATCAACGGAGCGTCGGGCGGTTATCGAAGCGACGGTAAAGGCAGGAGCTAAAGCGGCTTATGTTGTCAAAGAGCCGATATTGGCGGCTATAGGTGCTAATATTCCAATAAATTCAGCGTCTGGGCACATGATAGTTGATATTGGAGGGGGGACTACTGAAGTAGCGGTTATTTCTTTGGGAGGGATAGTGTGCGCGACTTCAGTTCGGGTCGGAGGTGATAAGATAGACGGCGCTATCGCCGCATACATAAAAGAAAAACACGATCTTGCCATAGGCGAGCATACATCGGAAGAAATAAAGAAGACCTTAGGGAGCGCGCTTCCGGTTAAAGACGAAGAGGAGTACAACATAAAAGGAAGAGATTTGCGTACGGGGCTTCCGAGGAATGTAACAATAACAACAAACGAAGTTACGGAAGCTATGACGGATATTATCCGTTCCATTGTTCAGGCGGTAAAGGCGGTATTAAGGGAAACTCCTCCGGAGCTTTCGGCGGATATTATGGATAAGGGTATGATACTTTCCGGAGGCGGCGCGCTACTTAAAAATCTGGATACTTTGCTTACCGAAGCAACGGGAGTGCCCGCGTATATCGCCGAAGATCCTCTTTTGTGCGTGGCTAAAGGCGCGGGAGTGGCCTTGGAGAACCTCGAAGTTTATAAGCGCAGTATTTTAAGCAAAAAGCGATAAAGTTTTATGGCTGTTCAATTTTAATCCGCGAGAACGCGGCAAAAATTTGGAGCCAGCAATGTTTGTGATCTTTTTTATTCTCTGATAATGTTATTTGATATGAACATGAGCGGATTAAAAAAGAAAAGAATTGCTATTGTCCATGATTATCTTCTAAGGATGGGCGGCGCAGAGAGGGTGCTTAAGGTTTTTCATGAAATGTTTCCTCAAGCTCCGATATACTGCGTTGTCTATGATAGGAATTTTGTTAATCGTTTTTTGGGCGACGCAAATGTGGCAGGAAGTTTTTTGCAGAAAACTCCGTCATTTTTGAGAAAAAAATACAAATATCTTTCTTTTTTGATACCGTCAGCGGTTGAAGCGCTTGATCTGTCCGGCTTCGATATAATAATCTCTTCGAGTTCGGCATTTTCAAAGGGAGTAATCACGCGTCCGGACTCAATCCATATTTGTTATTGCCATACACCGACGCGTTTCCTTTGGGATTGGACTCATCCGTATTCAGAGCAACTTTCAAAAAAAGGAGTCCTTTCGGTATTCGCGAAAATAACACTGCACGCTCTTCGCATTTGGGATCATCAATCCGCGAGGAGGGTTGATCATTTCATAGCGAATTCGGAGAATGTCGCGAAAAGAATAGAAAAATACTACAAACGGAATTCCTCGGTTATTTATCCGCCATCGGATTGCTTGCTCGAAAACGCAGAGTTTCAAGCAAATGACCGCGGGGGGTTGTATGCTTCCGGCAGTGATCCATACTATTTGATAGTTTCCCAACTTAGACCTTATAAGAGAATTGATATAGCGATAGAAGCATTCAAAAAGTTAGGGTATCGTCTGGTTGTCATAGGTGATGGAACCGAAAAATTCGCTCTGAAAAAGATGTGCAAAGGTTTCAAAAACCTAAACATTTTAGGTTATGTTGGCGACGATATACTTCGGGAGTATTACGCAAATTGCAAAGCTTTGATTTTCCCCGGGGAGGAGGATTTCGGAATATCTATGGTGGAAGCAATGTGTTTTGGCAAGCCCGTTTTGGCGCTTAGGCGAGGCGGGGCCAAAGAAATCGTGGTGGAAGGAGTAACCGGAGAATTTTTCGATGATTCGCATCCGGTGCTTTTAGCGGATGGAGTAAGGCGATTGAATGAAAACATGGCAAATTATAATCGCGCTGAAATAATGGAGCGCGCGAAACGCTTTTCCAGAAACAGGTTCGAGGAAAAAATTTACGAATTCATAGATGATGTGATTTCGCGATAAATATGCGAAAAGCGTTTTACTTCAGATGCAGGTTTTAACATTTTGGAAAAAAGTAGTAATATGAATATATGGCTAGTAACTATCCAAAGTCGGTATCTTTACTGTCGAGCTTGGGAAAATCCGGGCGTATGCCCCATGCGTTTTTGTTCACCGGTATCGATAAATCCGAAAAAATAAGGGTGGCATACGAACTTTCAAAATGGGTTCTTTCAGATCACGCCAAGGATTTCACCAATTTTTTTGAGTCGGGTTGTTCATGCCCCTCATGCAATCAAGTGAATTCTGGGGTTCATCCGGATTTTTTTCAGCTGAAAAAAGACGGAATAAGCATAGCCGATATTTTGGAGCTAAAAAGGAAAATGTCGCTTGCGCCATTCAGCTCCTCGAAAAAAGCGGCTCTTATTGAAAATGCCGAATCCCTAAGGCGCGAAGGCGCGAACGCACTGTTGAAACTTCTTGAGGAGCCAAAAGGAGAGGTGGTGATTATATTGGTCGTTCAGGCAAGATCTTCAATCCTTGATACAATATCATCAAGATGCGCGGAGATTAAATTCGCGTCGCCGAGCTTGGATTTGAACACCCTCTATTCAAAGGAAATAATAGACAGCAATACGGATTTTATAGATATTTTTGAAAACGAGCCGCTTTTCAAAAAATTCGCGGTAGCAAAACAATACAGTTTGAAAAATAAAGGCGAGCTAATTGTTTTTATCAACATCTGGATGGCGCGCTGTAGGCGCGGGTTTTTAGAAGGCGGAGATAATAAACAAGCAGTGCTGGCAAAAAAGCTTCTGGAAGTAAAGCGTGTTGTTTTAAATACAAACGCGAATCCCCAGCTTTTACTTGAAGAGCTGGCATTGGATATTTTCTAAGAAAGTATGCGCGAAGCTACAATACTTTTAATCACAATCGTAATATTGTCCGTGATAGGGGGGATTATGTATAATGTAATGTCCCCGTATCTTAGAGAAGCGGGGATTATTGGCGGCGAAGAAGGGGCCCAAATTGCGACGGATGGAGGAATTTTTGTGTCGAGAGACGAGGGGTTTTCGTGGGCAAAAATAGGAACACTGCCTGAAATGGAGGCGTTTCTTAAATCGGATGTGTTTTCTGTCCTATTCGATCCGGGAGATGAAAATCGAGCTTATATCGGCACTTCAACCGGACTGTATGTTTATAGTCAAGTTTCAGGAAATATATCATCGATCCCCGCGGGATTGGGCATGGTACAATCGGTGGCGGTGGATCAATCAAATAAGAATAGAATGTATTTAGCGGTTAAAAGCGGTTCCGGAGGAAAAATATTGAAGGCAACAAGGCCGTACTATTTTTATGAAGTTTACTCTACGCTTGGCGCTAATTCGGGTAAGCAAGACAATGTTCTTGGGGTATGGATAAACAGATCAAGTCCTAATGTCGTTTACGCGGGGACAGAAACCGGATTATTTCTCGAAAGTGAAAATTTTGGCGAATCTTGGTTTATAAAAGCGGAGTTTAAGGATAAAATAAGGATGCTCGAAATGGCTTCGAACGACGCGAAAACTATGTATGCGATCGTTGGTAACGCGGGTGTCTTCAAGACAAAAAACGGCGGTGCAACATGGTTGGATATTTCAAACTCGCTTTCGAGCTACGGAGCAGGTTTCAATTTTTTAATTGAGAATATCGCAATAGATCCGCGCGATAACAATCGCTTGTACGCGGCGACAAGCAGGGGCTTGCTGAAATCAATAAATGGCGGAAGTTCTTTTTCTAGGATGGAATTGTTGTCTCCCGAAGAAAGCCCCCATATTCTTTATGTTGCGCTCGATCCTCTAAGGGATAATGTTGTGTATTTTGCCATTGGTTTACAAATTCACAAAACGGAAGACGGAGGCAAAAATTGGAAGATAAAAACTTTATCAGGCCAAAGAGGCGTAAGCGCGATAAAAATAAATCCGGTAAATTCAAAAACAATTATAGTGGGACTTAGAACCGTATTTGTACAGGCGGCAGTTAGGAAGTAATTTAGAATTTTAATTTAACATGGAAACAAATAAAATCAAACAGACGCTAGACGAAGTGATTTCATATCTAAAAACTGAATTAGCCAAGCTAAGAGCTGGCCGTGCTTCAATTGAGTTAGTCGAGGGTATCCTTGTTGAGGTTTACAATACAAAAATGCCGCTAAATCAGCTTGCGAGTCTTTCTAGTCCGGAACCGAGATTGGTTGTAATACAGCCATGGGACAAGGGGAATATAAAGAACATAGAGAATATTTTGAGAAGTGAATTGTCCGGAATGAATCCTATTGTGGACGGGGATTTGATCCGTTTGCCCTTTCCGGCACCGACAGAAGAACGCCGAAAGGAATTGATAAAGCAAGTTGGTAAATTAGGAGAAGACGCGAAAATAAGAATCCGCAGAGCCAGAGAGGAATTTGTCGGAGATTTGAAAGAGATGGAAGACAATAAAGAAATTTCAGAAGATGAACTTTTCCGAAAAAAAGACGAGGCGCAAAAGCTAGTTGGCGAATACAATAATAGGGTTGAAGAAGTAGTAAAGAAAAAAGAGTTGGAGGTAATGGGGATATAATAACCGTGACGGCGGGTGACAGTAGCTAGGCATAAATAATGTTTCTTACAATAGTTATCTTCATATTCATACTCTCTGTGCTTGTTTTGGTGCATGAGTTCGGACACTTCATTGTAGCTAAAAAATCAGGCGCAAAAGTTGAAGAGTTCGGCGTAGGTTTTCCGCCGCGCATATTTGGCATAAAAATAGGTGAAACTGTGTATTCTGTCAACCTTTTTCCCATAGGCGGATTTGTGCGTATTTACGGAGAGGAAGGCGAGGACAGCAAGAACTCCAGGAGTTTCGCTTCAAAAAGCATATCTGTTAGGTCGCTGATTGTGGCATCCGGTATTTTAATGAATCTGGCTTTAGCGGTAATCCTTTTTTCAGTTGGATACGCCGTAGGATTGCCGCAAGCGTTTTATGAAGGAGACATTCCCGATAATGTGAGGAATATATCGGTAAGGATCGCATATATTGCGGAGGACTCTCCGGCTTCGCGCGCGGATATCAATTTAGGCGACAGAATAGTCGGGATGAAAGCGGGGATGGATGAACTCGAAGAGGTTAAATCCATTGAGGATGTTAAGAGTTTTACATCTTCGCATCTTGAGGAGGATGTTCGGCTGTTTATGAAACGGGGTAAAACTCTTTTTGAAACTAGTGTGGTTCCCCGTTCAAATCATCCGGAAAATGAAGGCGCGATAGGCATAGAGATGGCTTTAGTTGGAGATGTGTTTTATCCGCTTCATATAGCGCCGCTTAAGGGTATAGAGACAACCTTTTTATTTACAATAGCAACAGCAGAAGCTTTTAAGGACATGGTTAGCGACTTCTTGTTTAGGGGAGTTGTAGAGGAAGAGGTATCGGGTCCGGTGGGAATATTTATGCTAACGGGAGAAGTTCGCCAGCTCGGATCAATTTTTGTATTACAATTCATAGCTTTGATTTCAATAAATCTGGCCATTATCAATTCAATTCCCTTTCCGGCGTTGGATGGAGGGCGGATTCTTTTTTTCGCCATCGAGGCGATAAAAGGTTCTCCCGTTAATCGAAAATATGAAAAGATCGCGCATACGGTCGGTTTTTATATGTTAATAGCTTTAGTTATACTTATAACTTTCAGGGATGTAGGCAAACTATTTCCATAAAACATTTTCAATAGTGAATTGTATATGTGGGATTCCCGTCTTCCCACATAAGCTGAATCAGAATAGAAAGAATAGAGATAGAACAGTATGCTGGCACTTGACAGGAAGGCAGTAACTTGCTTTACTTAATGCGAAAAGTGAAAGTCCAGTATGTGCTGGGTTTTGACAACGAAATCATCCTAGAAAAGGAGAAAAGACCGATGGGAAAGCTATGCACGGATGAGAAGGAAATGCTGATTGGCAAGTTGGCCGCCCTGTTCTTAGGGGTTACGGCCGACGAGATCGATGAAGTGATGGACGCAACCAAAACCCGCCTGGCGAGTGAGACCGAAAAGGCCAAGAATCAGCTCACGGCAGAGTCCAAGCAGGCCAAGAGGAACGACCTCGAGAAGCTCTTCCACGCCCAGATCGCGATTCTCAAGGATCGCGGCATCCCCGAGCAGA
>MHOE01000019.1:0-179 GCA_001819985.1 Candidatus Spechtbacteria bacterium RIFCSPHIGHO2_02_FULL_43_15b | reverse complement strand
TCGGAGGCGGCAACATTCCGTTTCTCCCCGTCATCCCCAGATCCTTTCGGAGCCCCTACGACCTCATGGCCATGGTACGGAACGGTTCGAAGGTGGGCTACACCAACCTCAACCCGACGCAGATCTCCGATGTGGTGGATGCTCCCCAGCCCTACTACATCTACGATGTCGAGGACGGC
>MHOE01000018.1 GCA_001819985.1 Candidatus Spechtbacteria bacterium RIFCSPHIGHO2_02_FULL_43_15b | reverse complement strand
AATCGGCATTTGCCGCGAAGGCGAAAGTTATCTCGCGCTTCCAGGGAACAGCATAATCCAGATGCACCTCTAGATCCCCGCCCATGTAACGCATAATTATAAACTTATACTCAACACGCCCAGCCGCATTCCTGGGCAACTCGTTTGGGAAAATTAAAAATGTACTGTAATTTTTTGAATCCCGTAAATATTCCCTCTCGAGATCGGAGAGAACTCCCCTATACTGGAGTCCGAACTCCAGAGCTTCCTCTAGAGTTGGGCGCACAAACACCGCCTGCTCGAGCGCAATATCAATATGAGCAGGCAGAACATTATTTGGAAACCTACCCAAAACAATCTGCCGTTCCGTTGGTTTATGCTGGGGAACAACAAGGTCCCTTACTCCGCCTCCAACAAAACCATACGAAAGTAGGAGATCTTTAATGTCGTTTTCACCGTGCTTTACAATATACTTTCCCGTTATCAGAAATTTATTTTCCCCCAATGGCATCTCGTTCTCTCTCCTTTTCGTTTTCCTAGAATAAGAAAATTATACAATACAATATAGTATTATGTCAAGAGTGATTTAGCCAAAACAAAAATGATGTTTTTCGGCATCATTTTTGAAGCCAGGGGAGGGAATCGGACCCTCGACCTACACATTACCAATGTGTTGCTCTGCCACTAAGCTACCCTGGCTGGACAAAATAAATAGTACCACAAAACACACCTTACGCAAATAAAAAAGCGCTTACGCATTGATATTTTCAAAGGAAAACGCTTTAGAAAAAATTATTCAGGAATATAAGCATTTTGATAACTAAAAGCACAAAAAACACAATCCATAACAAGCTTACTGCGGCGTTCCAAGCAAGAAACGCGTATTCCTGAAAATTTTCCGGTTTCTTTGACAGTACCGAGGATTGAATTATGGCATCAATTCTTTGAGCTGATTTCTCGTCTTTCCATATCTTTGCTTCATAAAGAACCATCCATATATGAAAATAAAAGTGCGGAAGGGTAAATAAAAGAGCTAAAATTCCGACTCGCCACCATACAAAATCTACATCCATTACCTTCCCCTTTATGAATATGAAATCCAATTCCGATACTACAAAAACTCCCCCCTTTCCCCGACCCCCTCCCTCACTAATTATAATCCTGCGCACCTTCGAAAATGTGCGGGATTGAATATGGGCGGTGAGGGACTCGAACCCCCGAAGTCAGAAGACGTCTGGTCTACAGCCAGATGCAATAGCCGCTATGCGAACCGCCCATCTTTGCTCTACAATATAGCACACTGCAAAAAAATTTTCAAAAATAAAAGGCCATATCGGCCTTATGTTGACTTTGAATTTATCGCGTAGCGACCATCTTTTGATATTATTCTTCCTTTATCCTCAAGCTCATAAACTGTTCTAAGTATTGCCCATTCATGGTCGAAAGAAAATTCTAAAGATAATTTAACATACAGGCGATAAACCCAGTTGTAATCCTGCGCTATAAATCTGTTAACCTCATTTATCACCTTGAGAATGTCGAGAAATTTGCCTTTATTTTCGTTAAGAGTTTTTAATATAAACCATTCCAGCTTTTTATCCTCTATATGCATGGGAAGCACCCATTGATTTTTTTGCGTTGGGAACCTTAGTTGCGCGGGAACTTGCGAATTCCCGAACTACCCGGTTAAACTCCTGCGGCCGCTCAATGTGCGGGAGATGGCCAACGCCTTTCAGTATGCATACTCTTGAATTTGGAAGAAGATTTGCCGCGTTTTTAGCGTGAGACACGGGAAAAACCCTGTCTAAATCTCCCCATATAATCAATATCTCGTTTTTCAGATTAGGCAAACTGGCAGTCTGTAAAATAGCGTCGTTCTGACCCTTAAAAAAGTGGATTCCCTTTCGTAAAATTCGTACAATCGCCCTTCTCGTAACTCGCCTTCCTTTTTCCATCTTTTTTGTTTTGAAAAATTCCTTGACCGACGCGCTTGAATGTTCTCCGCAGAAGTAATTTACGGCCCCTTTATCTTCCCACGACGACATTGTAAGTAAATCTCCAAAAAAAGGTATCGTTAGGAATCTCAAGAACCACGAAATTTCTCTTCCAAGACCCGGGGGACTTATTATAACTATCTTTTTAACCTCTTCCGGAAAATGAATTGTAAAATATAGCGCTATAAGTCCGCCCAATGACGCCCCAATGATTATGGGTTTATCTATATTCAGTTCCCGCAAAAATCCAATTACCAGTGAAGGGGTCGAAGCAAGGTTAAAATCATAGCCAAAGTTTTCAGATTCTCCATGCCCGGGCAAATCAAACGCATACACGGTGAAATCTCTGCTCAATTCCTCCAAATTCCAATTCCACTCCCCAACCCCATTCCCAAGACCGTGAATCATGACCATTGGCGGACCATTTCCTCGCGTAATGTAATGAATACGCGTACCATTTACATTGACAAAGGACTCCGACTCCATACAAGCCACCCCCTTATTCATGTTAAGCTGGGCTATCTTATCTGCAGATACTAAATCCAAACCGGCGACTCACCTTTAGAAAACGGGTCTAAGCCATCCCGCGGACTCGAACCGCGAACCTACTGTTTACAAAACAGTTGCTCTGCCATTGAGCTAGGATGGCACACGCGTTGGCAAGCGCCGGATTTCAGCAATACTTATTTTTATCCTCCAAATAAAAATTTATTTGGATGTGCATCCAAATTACTATCCGTTATTGGTAAAATACGGTCTGCTACGCTAATTTAGTCCTCTTGCCTTTTATGAACTCCAATTTCTTTGCTATTTCTTCATCTTCCGGATCCAGCTTTACCGCGTATTTAAGCACGGTTCTTGCTTCCTTGAAATCACCTCGCGCTATGTATATTTCCCCAAGCTTCTTATATGTAAATGAGCTGGTAGGGTCTTGCTTCAAAACTCCTATCCAATATTTTTCGTCAAACTCCGAATCGCCGTCTTTAAGCGATGAAAGGTCGGATACTTCCGCCTGTGGCATTAAAGCATCTTCCATGCTTTTTTCCGCGACTTTTTTCACCTCTTTAATCTCCGAAGAAACACCGTCTTTTTTATCTACGGTTTTTTTGTGAATTACATTATCCGCTTTTGGTCTTATCTGTTTAGCCAACTCTAGCGTTCCCGTAGAAGGCGCGACATTAACAATAGTCCTTGAAGCGACTTTTATTGCGACTGGCACGGATGCGTCGAGATTAAACCCTTTCCCTATCTTACTCCCCCCCCTCGCTAAAAACGGTCTTAAATTCAGCATCTTATTGAATCCTGAAGATATCAAATTAACCCCGAACAGCAACCCCGCCAATTTCAAAACAGTATTTACCAATACATTGCCGTTACTCTTTTTTTCTGAAAATTTTTGGTTATGAACTGTCACATTTGCAGATTTTTCGATATTTAACTTGTTATTTTCGACTTTCTTATCTTGAAAATTCACTATACCATCGGAAAAATAATTGCTAAAATTTCCTAAATCGTTATTCGGCATTTCGGGGTAAACCAAACTTTCCTCCGCCCCTCGAGGCAAATTCCTCATTCTCCTCACGGCAATAAAAATTATGCCTAAAAAGCTAAATCCAATTATTAAAAGAGGTACAATGTATACCATCACCAACAACTAACTGCCGAACTAACTGCTGACCAAAACGCCGTTTATCCAGCCCAAAATGGGCCTTGCCATTAAACTAAGCTTTGGGCGGCAGTTATCCGCTGTCCGTTGTTATATTTCATATCTTACGAACCCGCCTACTTTTATATTCTCGCCAAGTTTTGCGATATAATCGTTTATCACATCTCCTACTCTTTTATCCTGATCCTTAACAAACGGCTGTTCGATTAGCGCGAGTTCTGCGCCGAAACTCTTAAGCTTGCCCTCAACTATCTTCTCTATAACCTCTGGGGGCTTTCCCGACCCCGCGAATTGTTCCCTGTATATTCTCCGCTCACTCTCTTTAATATCTTCCGGGATGTCGTCCATGCTTACATACATAGGCCTCATGCCCGCGATGTGCAGTGACAAATCATGCGCTAATTGTTTAAATGTGTCATTTTTCGCGACAAAATCAGTTTCGCAGAGTAACTTAAGCAAAACTCCGACTCTTCCTCCCCCATGAATATACGCTTCAACAATTCCCTGATCCGTGGATCTTTCGGATTTTTTTACCGCTTTTGCCATTCCCGACTTTCTTAATATTTCTATCGCCTTATTCATATCTCCTCCGGCTTCTTCTAAAGCTTTTTTGCACTCCATCATCCCCACGCCCGTTTTCTCTCTTAGTTGCTGAACGCTTTGAGCGCTTACCATAAATAAAACATCGGACATGAAACATTCAAAAATCTTACGCGCTTGCGCGCCTAATAGCTTCACATCCAATATTTGCTAAAATTTACTTTAATAGAGCTTCCTTAACTCTATTTAATATGTATTTAACGGAACTTAACGCGTCGTCATTCGCGGGTATCGGATAATCCGCTAATTCCGGATCTACATTTGTATCGGCGATAGCCACAACTTTTATATTTCTCATTCTAGCTTCTTTTACCGCCAATTCATCTTCTTTCATGTTAACAACAAATACGACATCGGGCAAATTGTTCATATTTTTTATACCGCCCCACGATTTATTCAATTTGATTATTTCATCTCCTATATTTTTTCTTTCCTTCTTTGTGTATTTTTCCCAATCCTCTGAAGACCTACTCATCTCAAGATCCTTAAGATGCTCAATCCTTGTCGTTATTGTTTTCCAATTTGTAATAGTGCCTCCGGACCATCGCTCCGCTACATAGGGCATACCGATTTCTTCGGCGATTTTTCTTGTTTCGCCTGCCGTAGAGGGAACAGTATCTACGAAAAGTATCACCTTGCCATCATCCTTTGTTTTTTTTAGAAATTCCAAAGCTACCCTAAGTTTCTCCTGGGTCTTTTCCAAATCGATTATACTTACCGTATTTCTAACGCCAAAAATATAGGCGGACATTTTGGGATGTTGCCTTGTCTTTTTATGTCCGAAATGAACGGCATTCCTTACCATCTCTTTGATTTCGGAATCCGTTTCCTGTTTTTGACTTTCTTCTTTTATCTTAATTGCGTCTGATGCGTCTGAATTACTCATAAATCCGGCCGAACTTATTGCCTCCTGTTCACTTTATTTAGTGCTCATAAGAAATAAGCTACGACTCTTCAATCCAATAAAAATACGATACCAAAAAACCTGAAAACTTGCAAGATAACCGTGTTTTTGCTAAGCTGTATTATATTGAAACTGCGGGTTACCAGGCCGCAAAATGGTTTTATACCCGCGTAAAAGCAACTATGAAAACTAAAATTCATCCAAAATATTACACTAATTGCAAAGTCAAATGCGCCTGCGGAAACGAGTTTGAACTGGGCGCGACAAAAGAAAACCTGGAAATTGAAGTGTGCCACAAGTGCCACCCATTTTATACTGGCGATGAAAGGGG
>MHOE01000017.1 GCA_001819985.1 Candidatus Spechtbacteria bacterium RIFCSPHIGHO2_02_FULL_43_15b | reverse complement strand
AGGCGGGGCCCCGAATATCCCAGCTGGTTCGTTAATAGCGGGTATCTGGCTTATCATAAGAGAAATGCCGGATTGCGTTACAAGCGTTAGATCGGGATTTATCGTATTTAATATTATATATGTGCCAAGAAGAGTGAGTACTCCCGTGAATACTTGCGCTACTCTTTTTTTCGCCATAACTCTAAGACCCGGGTTTGCCCCGGATATTATAAATGAAAAACCTGCAATTACTAAGGATACAAAAGCTAAAATTCCCGCAAGGGCTAATGACAATACGAAAAGATAGTTTATTAAATCAGGGAGGGTCGTATCTATAGTAAGGGCTGGCAGGCCGGGAAGTTTTGGGTAGTTTAGTTCAAGAGGCTTTTGGCCCGCGTAAACACCCGTAGCGGCAAAAAATCCAAATACAAGCGATGCGGATATAATTAGTAGTTTTTCAAAAAATTTCATATATTTAGAGATTAGTTATAAAGAGAGTAGTTTTTCGGGCATTTTGAATATTAAATTAAACCATCCGGTTCGCGCGTTTATTACAAGTATAAGCCACATCGGAAAAATACCTACGCCCAAGCCGAGTTCCGCAAAAAATGTTATAAGCATTGTTACGGTTTTTCTTTGCGGGTTGCTTCCAACTCTTATCCAAAACCACAAAAATAAAATAGCGGCGGTAACGAAGTCTATTAGTATTATAACAAGTTTTCCGATAATTGTTATTTCAAAAATATCAAGCGCGTCGTTTAGCGCGGCTATAGGCCCGGCAAACAGCGCTATTTCGGCCAACGAAGGTCGATTTTTTTCAGCTGAAACATCATCCGCGCTACCTTGCGGAGTTTTTTTTAGATTTTGTTTTGCTTTTTCTCTAGCGTTTCTTGCGGCCGCAAGACCTCTTTGTCGTGCCGCCGCAACTGCCGCAATGGGTACTACCATACTATGAATTTATTGAAATAAAACCAGAGTGCCGGAGGGCTGATTTAATGCAATATGATAAATCTATCGCATAGCGCCAAATATTCACAAGACACCATTTTTTACGCCGTATCGTCGGATTCCTCTTCTATATCAGTGCCCTGCTGAATCTGAATTTCCGGATTTTGGCCGTCTCTATTAAGCGAAGATTTCGGGAGTTCGTTTGTTTGCAGGAGTTCTTCTTTCGCCTTTTCGATTCTTAATAATTGTTCAGGGTCGGAAGTTATTATCTGATCTTCCGTATAGGAAGCTATAATTTTTATTGCGACATGCTTATTACCCGCAAAAAATAGCCCCTCCCCTACGGTAGATTCAAGCAGGAGGAATTTTTCCTCGTCTGTCAGGTTAAATGTGCTCTGGACGACATCTATTGAGGCCGGAGATTGTCGGAGTAAGAGCTGTATTGACGAGTTGGTAACTATTGGTTTGCCATAGGGGGACGCTATAAAATCTCCGACATCTTGGGTGATTGTCGTGAGTCCAAGATAATATTTTCTAGCCCTCTTTGCTATGCTGAAAAGAAACGCCGCGCTGTCGTCGTGTTGCATCATCCACCACGCCTCATCAACAACAAGCATCCTTTTCTTAAGGTTTTTCCTGACTTCGGTCCAGATGTAGTTTAAAACTATAAACATAGCTACCGGCCGAAGCTGTTCTTCCATATCTCGTATATTGAATACTACGAGCTGATTATCCAGGTTGACATTAGTGTATTGATTTAAGAATCCGGAGTATATTCCCTCGGTGTATCTTTGGAGCCGTATGCTCAAGGACTCTCCTCCTTCCATGCTAGAAAGGATTGTTTTAAGATCAGTCATTAACGGGGGGGTTATATCCGAAATATCGCGTCTATCTTGGGTTATGTCTCTCGATAGGTAAGTTTCGGTTATCGCGCTATCAAGAACCGACTCTTCTTCGGGAGTCATATCGCCGAGCATAACCCTAAGTAGGGCTGTTAAATTTATGATCGTATTTCTTAAAACATCAGACGAACTTTCATCCTCGCCGGTTATGGGGACATCAAAAGGATTTATATGGTGTTCGGAGGTAAGGGAT
Organism: Candidatus Spechtbacteria bacterium RIFCSPHIGHO2_02_FULL_43_15b; assembly: GCA_001819985.1. Taxonomy (GTDB): domain Bacteria; phylum Patescibacteriota; class Minisyncoccia; order Spechtbacterales; family HO2-43-30; genus HO2-43-30. The sequence goes on along the minus strand of MHOE01000017.1, from coordinate 3,604 downwards.
ATTTTAAAGAAGCTCCCGCCAACGGTTTCGGCTAGGAATTGGTATTCATTTTCGGGGTCTATGACTATAACATCTACGCCCATCATCATACACCTTAAGACCTCCAGTTTTGTAAAGTAACTTTTCCCGCTTCCGGACTTCGCGAAAATAACCGAATTCGCATTCTCAAGAGAAAACCTATCAAAGAGTATTAAGCTGGAATTATGGCGATTTATGCCGTACAGTATGCCTTTATCCGAAGTTAGATCAAAAGAAACAAAGGGGAATGTTGAAGATAGGGGTGAAGTATTAAGCTCGTTATGTATAAGGAGTTCATCGTATCCGATAGGCAATGTTGAAGTGAACCCCTCTTTTTGCTGGTAAAGGGCGGGTTTAATATAAACCATTCTGGATTCAAGTATTGCCCGAAGTTCGTTCTCAAGCTGATCCAGTTTTCTCGGGCTGTCTCCGTAGATAGTTATGTATAAGCCAAATTTGAACATTTTTTCCTCCGCGGTTTGGAGTTTGTCCCGCAGATCTTCGATGTTCTGGTACGCGGCTTCAAGAACGGGATCTCGGACGAGTCCTTTTTCTTCCCTCTCCATCATTTCCGCGGAGACGGTTGTTAGCTGTTTTAAGAGATCGCGCATAACTTTTTCGGTGGGGTAAGGATGTATAAAAAATGAAATGTCCAGAGGTTGATCCATATTTATAAGAGGGGCAAGCCAGTTTACCGTAAGGTATTTCGGATATGTAAAAACAAACATGGTCTTCGCGTATTTAGACCCTATTTTAATATAGTTTGATCCGACCTCCACGGCAGAAGGGGCTATTATATCCCTTAATGTTTCAATAGCGGATTTGGGCTCTTCTTGTTTGTTTTTTGCGCCGTTCTTAAACATATTTAGAAAATTTATTCAGTTTGAAATTTTTCAAAAACACTTTTCATTAAGGTTCTTTTTTGCAGGTTTTGGGGATTATGCATATTCCAAAAAAGCATTATTAGTTCTTCCGTGTTAAGCGTTTTCGTTGTTATACCCATTCTGTGGAGTCCGGCTTTCACAAACTCGACTCTTTGGGACAGCTGATTTTTGTAATGCTCAAATTTCGGGTCTATCCTGCCCGGCGCATCCTCTTCGTTTTTGGGCTTGGGCAGTATGGCGGAAAGCAAACCAAAAAGCCCCCCGCCGCTTTCTGAAGAAGTTACGCCGATAATATCTGAAGTGTTCATGGGAACAACAACATAAAAATCCGTGGATACTATATTTGAGGCCTGGACAAAATCTTTTATGAAATCTATGTACTCGCCCGTCTGTATTCTTAGAAGATCGTTTTGCTGTTCCTGTTCTTTTGCCTTTAGCATATCTATGTAGTCGTCTATATTAAGAAACCGCGAATTGATAAATATCTGGATATAAAAATCCAGCGAGTTCAAAAAATTTTGGAACTGAAATACAAGAGCATCCTGTTCCGATTCCGATTTTAGGGCAAAGTTTATACTGGAACACTCAATAAGCGCTCTTACTCCGCCCCCTTTCAAAATCACAACATCATCCTTGATCTCGTTTATTTTGACAAAAGATTGCGTGCTTTTGGTCGTTTTTGCCATAATGTTATCTTAAAATTTATAGTTTTCTAAGGGGTTTTCCTGTCTATTTTTTTGGCGAGTTCGCGTATGCCACGCACGGTTGTTGATGAAGCATCTCCTTCAAACACCTCAAACTTTTCTCTCGACCTTGCTTTAGGCTTTTTTTCGATATCTATTTTTTGCCAAATAAAAATTTGGGGAGATATAAGATATGAGAATATGGAACCTACGAATTCTATTATAGGTCGGCCGTTTATTTTCAAAAAAACAAGCATCAGGTCCACAAGCAGAATAAACGGAGCGATTATAAAAAACAGCCAAACCTCAAGAATATTCCACAATAAAAACAGCGCTCCCCCGCCAATAACGACAAGTATGGTTTGTTTTATAGTTAGAGGGCCTAGAAGCTGGGCTTCCCTGCCCAAAAATTGCGGAACTTGAAATTGTTGCATAAGGTGATTGCGCCGAAATAAATAATACAAGCAAAGTTTAGTATGCTGACTTCGTTTTCAAATAAAAAGGCGGTTAACGGATTTTTTCGGCGCGTATTCATATTACAGCACTGGCGTTATTAGTATTTGGATAATTACGAAGGCCAAATTTATTTTGTAAATAATCGGAAAACGCGCGCGATACCCGATACATCACATAGGAATATCGCCGCGACAGTAAAGTGTTATTCTAGCCACTTTCCACCGCCCGGCAAGTCAGTTTGTCTAAGGAAAATAGCCAAATCTTGTCGGCCATGGCTTGTAAGCCAACTTACACGCGCTTGCCTGTTTGCTGTACCTGCAGGTAATTGCGAGTCAATATAATCTTTGAATGCGCTATTCCATGTATTTATAGCGGGAGAACCTGTGTTCATAAGCTCATTAATTTTAGTCGGTGTTAAGGAAGGATTTTTTAGAACAGTTCCTGCGCTATTCGCTGAAATGTTCCCAGTTTGGATTTTACCCATTGCAGAGCCGTTGATAGAGGAACTTTTATAGAATTCTTCTCGGACAACCGGATCATTAAATACTGTATCCGGCATATTTCTCCAGCCGTCGTTGCTTAGTGTTTTAAGCAAGTCCTCTTTACCTGCCGTTGTGCCTCGTATATCACCGTATAGATCCGGACGGCTTTTTAGGAACGGCATTTCTTCACCGCGAAGGGAGGCCTGTTTGCCTATGTTTTTATATTCGTTTTCTATATCGGCGGCGCTTAGACCCCGATTTGTCAGCTGATTTTGGAAGTCGTTATAATCGCCTTGGCTTAAGTCGAGCGCCCTAGAAATTAAAGCCATTCTTTTAGCGGGAGATTCTCCCTTTTTAATCGCAAAAGCTAGGTCATCGTAAACGGGATCCTTGCCTTGAATATTTTGCGCGGAGCGTTTTTGCCGATCTAGATTTTCTCTCGCCCTTTTTGCTATATCAGCGGCGACATTTTGTGAAGTTCGTCTAGCAAACGAACCAAAAACGCCAGGGAGACGATTACCCGCCCTATTCCCTACATTTCTAACTCCGCCAGCAATTCTGTCGCCGTATTTTTCAGCGAATTTTCTTTTTGCAAATCCCGTTATGCCACCAATTGCCTGCCTTCTCCATTTATTAGCCTTAACCGCCATTGTGGAGTTCATTTTTAAGGAAGCGGAAAGACCCATAAACATAAATATTATGATTACGATCCAAAAAACAACCTCGGCCATAAGCGTATTTGTGTTTGAAAGAGCTTGTTGAGTAAATCCGCCAACCTGCGCCGGCAGTGCCTGTGTTACGGAGCTGAACGCATTTGAGGTTTGGTCGTTTTTCAGTTCTAGCATTTTAGCGACAAGGAAAAGAATAAAAGACGGGAATACTCCTATAAAAGCCCATTTCTGAAGCTTTCCCCACCATTGTTCATAGTATTTCTTGGTGTCGGGAAGTATTGACGCCACAAACGCAAGCGGAGAAACGATAACAAGGAGCCAGATCGCAATGTACCTTATAATAAACACTAAAGCAAACGCAAACATAGCTATCATCAGCGCAAAACCGACAAAAATTAAGACGATTGTTG
>MHOE01000016.1 GCA_001819985.1 Candidatus Spechtbacteria bacterium RIFCSPHIGHO2_02_FULL_43_15b | reverse complement strand
CCGCCGTTTGATTTTACCGCCCAATTCCTTGCGAGCCGCGCCGTTCGGCGCGGCGAGCAAACCTCTGCTTCCCCCCACAAAAAATCACGAAGTCCATTCTGGTGCGCCCGACAGGATTTGAACCTGTAACTCCGTGAGGAGATGGGGTCCTAAACCCCACGCGTATTCCAGTTCCGCCACGGGCGCATGAGTCAGGGGATAAACCATTTCGCTCCTAGTTAACCAAACTCTCTCTTAAGTAACGCAAAGCAAAATACTCGCAAAGTATAATATACTTTATATCGCCAACCGTAAACCCCGCTCCTCGCGTAATAGGAACGGGGTTTAAATCTTACCGACCATAAATGGCATTGGCTTAAGCTAATATGCCGGTAATTATATTCGGCGCCATCCTTGAAAGCAACGCGATCGTAAGACCTATTAAAGCCGCGATTATCATATCCTTTGCCTTCTTTTGGCGACCAGAATCTCCGCTCGATATGGTCCAGAAAAAAGCCGCTAATGCCACAAGCAACAAAACCACGGCTATCAATGCGTAGAAAATCCAATCTATAACGACATTTATTGTGTTTATAACGCATATTATTCCCCATCGTTCTGTAATCTCTGTTCGTTGAGCCGATGTCATAGTTTGGGTTGTTCCGCTTTCGGTAATGACTTGCCCAGTAGTTTGAGCTAAAATGCTTGAAATTACTGCGTCTTTTTTTATAGTTGCTATGTCATCTGTCGTGACTCCTGTTACCCTTATGTTAATACTAGAGTCCCTCGAAAGCACGCATTGCTGAACTGGAGTAGTTGGTCCCTGCGCATAAGCCGGAAAAATAACTGACAGCAAAAGAAAAACAGCTACTATTGAATTGAAAAAAAAGTTAAACTTCATTTTTGTTTTTATTTTGAATTTCTCTTTAATACTCGAAGACCTTTCTATAACATAATCATAACAAAAGCATAATAAAACTAAAAGAACTGCCCGTGTGGACAGTTCTTTTAGTTTTATTATGCTGATTATGCTATGTAACTATGCCGAGTATCACAGCTGGCAATATTCTTGCGAATAACGCTATAACCAGACCTACCATAGCGGCAATAATCATCTTTTTAGCGCTTTCCTGTTTTGCCGAATCTCCTGCCGAAGTTACCCACAAAAACGCCGCGACCACAATCAACGCAAACGCTACCGTCAACATAATGAAGAACAGCCAGTCAACAATCTTGTTTATCGTATTGACCAAACAAATACTTCCCCAATCAGATGTCGAAACTGTAACGCCTACACCTCCTTCAATGCCAACTGCCGGGTTAGTTGGAGATGCGCCCGTGTCTAAAGCTACTATGCTTACATCCCCCGTCTTTACAAGTGAATTCGTGAGCACGGTAATACCTTTAACCTTTATATCGCTACTTAAATTGCATTCGCTAACCGGGCTAGTCTGCGCTCCCGCGGGCAATGCCGCGACTATCCCTAAAATCGCGATAGATAATACTAATGGAGTTAATTTTTTCATGCTTATTTTGCGAGAATAGCCAGTACCCTTACTTCGAAATTCCCGCAGTACTTTAGTCTTTCGACTTTTGTTAATTAAAATATTCGACCTTGTTTTTGATTCGAATTCAATCTTATTTTCCAGATCATAATTCTTTCGAATTCATTTTACCATTACCAGCAAAACCTTAGTATATTTACCGATGTGGATAAGTTAAAACCCAAAAATCCTAATATTCCACGATGCTTCAACTTTCTGCATCTGTTATGTCACTATACCGAGCAATATCGCGGGCAAAATCTTTGCGAACAGAGCTATTACAATTCCCACAAGCGCCGCCACTATCATCTTTCCCGCGGCTTGTTGCTTCTCCGAACTTCCGGCTGACACAATCCACATAAATCCCGCTATTACAATAAATGTAAATGCTACTGTAAGCAATATGAAAAACATCCAGTCAACAATTTTGTTTACGCTGTCTATAAGGCAAATAGCTCCCCAATCGGATGTCGGAACTCCGACTGAAACTCCACCCTCCACGCCAATTATTGGGTCTGTCGGTGAATTTATCCCTGTCCCCTTATCTAAATCTACGATGTCATCCGGCCCCGATTTAATATCCGAACCCTTAAGTAAAACGATGCCATCCACTGAAATTTCCTGAAATAGAAGACAATGATTCAGGGGATTCACTTGGGCATCCGATGGTATTGCGAAAAACACCCCGAACACAACGAACGGCAAAATTGGCATTAAAGATATGGCAAGTAATTTTCGCATACTAGAGTAACTAAACACTAATACTTTCCCAAGACCATCCGCTGACAAATCCGTTTTTGTTTGCTTAATTAACTATTTTGCTCGCTTCGAGTATCTTATCGCGTTAAATCTCTTGGTCGGACCTTATCCGTTTTATTATAATACTTATTTGAGCCGCCGCGTCTTCAATCGCTTTCTCTATGCTTTTTTTGCCGCTCTTCGCGGATTCCACCATTTCCCCAAGAACAGCTTCCGCCGCATCAGAATCTCCTTGATACCATGATTTTGCCGTCAATATCTGGCTCGAGAAATGCTTTAATTCTTCGTCCTGTTGTTGCCATAAAACAAGGTCTTTTCTCGCGACTGGAAGTTTTGTTTTTTCCACATAAAGCTTAACTGCGTCCGGACTCGCGAGAAAATCTATAAATCTCCATGCCTCCTTTACCGCATCGGAATTTTTAGCGACAGTAAAGCCCCAATAGTTAGCGTAGTTTACATCTTCTTTCCTGTCTTTTAGTTGCGGCGCGGGGCCAGTACTGAAATTGAGATGAGGAGCTTTTCTTTTAATTGTTTGAATGTGATGAGGATAGTTAATCATCATCACGCTTTTCCCCTCAACGAAAGCGTCTATCGAGTAGGACATTTTCTCGTTCCACGAATAAACCGGTTTCCTTTCATCGCTAAACGACAAATAGAAATCTACGGCGTCTTTCCCGGGCTTAAATTCTTTCTTTAGATCTCCTGCCTCCGTTATTACCGTCTCGTCAAAAGTTGCTTCTGTTAAACTTTCGTTATTCATCCTTGCGCCGCCCTGCATCATCAAAAGACCCACTATATCCGTTGACCTGTTAATGTTGGCTATCGCGCCGAGCGAAATTCCTGAAATTTTTATATCCCCCCTTTCATCAAATCTTGTGAATAGCCGAGAGAAATCCACGACTTCGTCCCATAACTTAGGGCTTACTTCTATATTCTCCGCGTCGAAATAATCTTTATTGTAAAAAAGTCCCAATGTCTCTATTGCTAATGGGACAGCATAAACAAACCTGCCGCCGTCTTCCGCCATGCGGACAAAATCAAACTTAACCACATCCGGAAATATACTGTCAAATTCGGAGGAAATAATCATGTCGGATGGAGCGGGCGCAATCCGATCTTTCTGCGTAGGTAACCAAGTATTATGTATCACAAAAATATCCGGCCCCTTTCCGGCCGCAAACGCCTCGATAAGCTTCGCTCTGTATTCTTCGAACTGAATCGTTTCGTAATTTACTGTAACATAACCATTGGATTCCCTGTATTTGCTTATTATTTCCCTGTAGATATCTTTGTCCTCAAATACATTCCATACATCAAGAGTTACCGGCTGGGGCCCTACGAAAGTGATTTTATCTTTACACTTGAAACCCGGGATTATGCACTGCGTCATCAAAAAAACCACAGTGCCCACTACAAGGAAAACTGTAACAAATGCTATCCTATTACGCTGGTATTTTTGAATTCTTAGCACCTTTACGAATTTTATTGTAAATTTGTAAGCTCAATTTCTTTTACATAGAGAACACTAAACCGTAATGACTCCCTCCCGCATCGAACTCTTTTTCCAAAACTAACGATGATGACTTTGCTAAATCTTTCATGTATTTCTTGGGCACTTTTATACTTAGAGATGGACCAAATGCGGAATTCTCCGCCCATTCTATTACCACTATCTTGCCCCCGTCTTTTACAACCCGCTTCGCTTCTTTGATTAAGCCGGCTTTATCTTTGACCTGGTACAAAATATTAGCCAAAATAACTAAATCCACGCATTTATCTTCTATACCCGAACCATTTTCTTTCTCCAGATTTCCCTTTCTTGTTTCTATGTTCAGCAAAGAATACAATTTTGAATTGCTCCTTACCGAATCCAACGCGCTATCAAGCACATCCACCGCGTAAACAAGGCCGTCCTTGCCGACCTTACGGGCAACTGGGATTGTAAAATAACCCGACCCGCAACCTAAATCCGCGACTTTCATGCCGTTGCTTATTTCCAGCTTGTCCATAATCTCCGCTGGCCTAAGAAATCCTCCTGTTCCTGGAAACGCTATGGATTTAAGTTTGATCATTATACATGAAGTGGCACTTCTATGCCGTAAAATACGCTAAATTATGCCTTATAGGCATGGGGTACTATTGGGGTTTCGCGCGGAAACTCTGATTATACAATTACTCCCGATGCTACTTTATCTCCTTGAGACAGGCGCATTATTTTAACGCCCTGCGTATCCCTCCCTAGAATAGAAATACTTTTTATCATAGTTCGTATAACTTGGCCCTTTTGGGACACGACAATAAATTCTTCCTGACCGCCGTCAACGCTCAATGCCGCGACTATCTTGCCGGTTTTAGGCGTAATCTTCGCCGCTTTAATTCCGGATCCTCCGCGTTTTTGCGTTTTGAACATTGAAATCGCGGTTCTCTTGCCAAATCCATTTTCAGAAACCACCAGAAGATGCTTTCTTATGGGCGATACCACAACCATTGATATTACCGCGTCATTCTCTTTTAGATTTATCGCCTTAACTCCTGCCGCTGTGCGACCCATCGGCCTGACATCCGACTCCTTAAAACGAATTTGCTGACCCTCTGATGTTATTAGCATAAGATTATTGTTCCCATTCGTAGCCCCCACCCATCTTAGTTCATCATTATTCTTTAAGTGTATGGCCCCCAATCCGGACCTTCTCACATTTCTGAAATCTTCAACAGGAGTTTTCTTTATTATACCATGCTTAGTAGCCATAACCAAAAATTTCGGCTCCTCTTTACTGCCGGCTTCTTCTTTTTCCTTAATCATGCGCTCCAGAGACAATATCGCTGTGACAAAATCGTTTCTCTCTAGATCCAAAAAATTTGCTAAAGCTCTGCCTCGACCAAGCCTTGTTGATTTTGGTATCTCATAAGCGACTGTCTGATAGACCTTGCCCTTTGCGGTAAAGAAAAGCAATCTATCGTGAGTAGATGCGGCTATGAAATGCTCGACCACATCTTCGCCCTTGGTCTCCATTCCTATTATGCCCTTCCCGCCCCTGTGTTGCGTCTTATACATGGATGGCATAACCCTCTTTAGATAGCCGCCTTTAGTGAGAGTTATTATGGTCTCCTCTTTTGGTATCAGGTCTTCCTCCTGCAGTTCTTCCGCGTCTTGCGCGAAAATTTTAGTGTATCTTTCGTCCCCGTAGTTTTTCTTTATGGCGGCGAATTCTTCCTTTAGAAAATCTATGAAAACTTTTTTATTCTCCAAGAGCAAGTTAAGCTCTTTGATGACTCTTCGCTTCTCTTCAAGCTCCTCCAGTATTTTCTTCTGCTCCATGTTCGCGAGCGTCTGAAGCCTCATCTCGAGTATGGCGTTGGCTTGAACTTCGGTGAACTTAAATTGACTTTCAAGATTCACTCTTGCGTCTTCCCTGTCTTTTGAACTTTTTATTACTTTTATGACCGCGTCTATCTGATCCAGCGCCTTTTTTAGCCCCTCCAAAATATGCGCCCTTTCTTTAGCTTTTTTCAAATCAAACTCCAACCTCTTCCTGACTACATATTTTCTGTGCTCAAGATACTTTTCCAAGACATCCCTTATTGAAAGAACTTGCGGCTGTATTCCGTCAACAAGAGCAAGCATATTCAAATGAAAAGTTTTTTGAAGTTCCGTAAACTTGTAAAGCGAATTAAGTATCTTTTGCGGATACGCGTCTTTCTTGAGTTCTATAACAATACTCATACCCTTCCTGTCGGATTCATCCCTTATATCCCTTATGCCATCCACTCTTCCTTCTTTCACAAGATCCGCCATTTTTTCTATTAAACTTGACTTATTAACCTGGTATGGAATCTCCGTTATCTCTATGATCTGGTCCGAAGAAACTTTTCCCTTTCTTGGTTTCCTGTCCTTGATTTCAGCTACACCTCTCATAACTATAGGGCCCCTTCCCTGCGCATAAGCTTCTCTCATTGATTTTTTTCCGAAAACTACTCCGCCCGTAGGAAAATCCGGCCCTTTTACGAATTTCAAAATATCTGAAACTGAAGCATTCGGCGTATCCGCGAGATAAATTAGCGCGTCCATAACTTCTGTCATGTTGTGAGGAGGTATGTTTGTCGCCATGCCCACCGCTATACCCATGCTTCCGTTTATCAATAATTGCGGCACGGCCGCCGGCAGTACTTTCGGCTCGCTTTTTGTGCCGTCATAATTATCCATCCACTCTATCGTTTCCTTATCAATATCTATCAGCATTTCTTCCGCGATTTTGGACATACGCGCTTCCGTGTACCTCATAGCGGCGGGGGAGTCCCCGTCCACAGATCCCCAGTTCCCCTGTCCGTTAACTAAGGGGTATCTCAATGAAAAATCTTGAGCCATTCTTGCCATGGCATCATATACCGCCGAATCTCCGTGGGGATGAAATTTACCAAGGACATCTCCCACAACCGCGGCGGATTTTCTGAATTTCACATTATGCCTCAAACCCATTTCATGCATAGTGTATAGAATTCTTCTGTGCACGGGTTTTAAACCATCCCTGACATCCGGCAACGCCCTCGACACGATAACAGACATCGCATAGTCGAGGTACGAATCTTTCATTTCTTCCGTTATTTCCCTTGATTGAACTTTTCCTATATACATGGCAAAGATAAAATGTTAATACTTTCACTAAATAGATGCGCTAAATTCCGACAAAAATCCGTAAGATGAGATTACTTAGTTCGTTTTAGAAATCAGTATTGGCGCTCGATGTCGCGTATTCAAAAACGCTTTCTGGCGATTCCTCCGCGCCGCCTTCAACGCCCGTATCCGAAACGGTTGTAGTCGCTATGGATGTCGCGAAAAATTTGCTCAAATCCGCTTCTCCTAAACTTTCCAAAACGCCCTTTAATTCCCCCAGTGTCGCTTCCGGCCATTCCGGCATTTTTGGATTATCGTCTCCAATCACCGACTCAATATTTTTCTTCATGGAAAAATCGTATGATACCACCTGATTACGCGCGATTACAACGATCGACCCGACAAGCGATAATCCAACAACTATGGCGAGAATTGTTCGGTTTTGACTCACGGGTTTTAGTATGAATTCTAAGTTATTAAAATTAAGGCCGCTTTACACGCGCATACATTACCGCGAATCCGTTTATCGTTGCTCTATAAATGTATCCGACCGAATATGCGTTTTTAATTTTTATCCTTAAACTTTCAGAATTACCAATTTCATATTATCGTCTTCGCCCCCTAAATCCTTATGTTTTATTGTAAGTTTATCCTGCGGAGAAACATCCTCTCCCCCAAACTCCTTTATAAATTTGTCCACTCCGTCAAGCTCCGAAATCGTAAGCTTTGAAATTTTGTAATGCATTGGTATAACTATCTTCGGCTCTATTTGATTTATAATTCCGACAGCGCCCTTAGCATCTATTGTAAAAGTCCCCCCTACCGGCACCATTAAAATATCCACAGTTCCCAATAGTTCCGACTGCTTATCCTCCAGAGAATCCTGGCCAAAATCGCCCATGTGAAGAACGCGCATACCCTCGAATTCTATCAAGTACATTGTATTCAATCCTCGTTTCGCGCCTTTTTCATTATCGTGAAAGCTTGGAATACCCGCAATCTTTACACCTTTTATCTCGTATTCGCCCGGACTATTTATGAGGAAATATTCTCCCTTTACGGTTTGGAAATTATTGTGATCCTTATGATCGTGCGTTACGGCAACTATATCCGCGGATACGGCTGGCGGTGTAAGGCCTATACTTTTTTCGAAGGGATCCAAAATTAGCGCCTTCTCGCCGCTCTGTATCTTAAAACACGCTTGCCCGTACCAGCTTATTATCATATTACTCTAGAATAATATCACGAAAAAAAACCGCATTCAAGTCCAAAATCCAATCCAAACCTCGCGTGGCGCCATAAAACCCGCATTTTAACAACCGACGAGATTATTCTATATCCTAAAAAACTTGACACATTTTTACATATCTGGTATTTAATAAGCTCGAACTTCAAAAATATAAAGGAGGGTTGAGACAGATGCCCCTTTCAAAGGTAGCAAAAGACACCTTAATTGGCAGTCAACCAGAGGGCGTAGAGATAGAACTGGAAAACTTTTTTAAGACCGCGGCTCAAAAACTCGACGAACTCGGATTTTATCTCGGTCCTATAACATATAGCGTTCAAATGCGGACATTCAATGACCAAGTACACAACGGCCATGGCGTTTGGCAGTTTGCGTGCTTGCGTCGGGAAAGAACAAGATTTTTAATTCTCCCCGACAAAAGATATGTGCTAAGTTTGGAATTGAACCCGGACGAAAATAACTCGAACTTGAGTTTTAATTTCTTGGTTTATACGCGCACTCACTTTGAAATCATAGAAGGCGCGCTAGCTCCGATTGCTGAAATTTTAACCAAGAATACTGGCCGGGCGGTAAAATTTCACGAGAGAAGACCCGAAGATGTTCCGGCGTTGCTTTCTTGCTAAACTTGCCGCAAAATATAAGCCCCGTAAATTCGGGGCTTTTCCTTACTTATTAGCTTAGGTTAGGGCAAAGCATAGGCCTAACCTTTGCCCACTTGATTATTTATTTGGCTTATGATAAATAGAATCATATGGCAATACAAGCTCAAATAGCCGAAAAAACAAAGGGCAACACGGCAATGAAAGATGTAATGGAAGAAGAAAGGGGTCTTTTCAGGTTTCCCAAACAGGGAGATATGGTAGAAGGCGTAATTATAGCAAAATTAGGGAATGCTGTTTATGTTGACCTTGGCATGGCCGGTACTGGAATCATATATGGAAGGGAATACTACGAAGCGCAATCCGAACTTAAGGGTAAAAATGTAGGGGATGCCTTATCCGCCAAAGTTGTTGAATTCGAAAATGAAAATGGCTTAAGAGAGCTTTCTATGTCGGCCGCCGGCAAGGAAAACAACTGGCAAAAACTTGAAAGAATGCGAGATACCAAAGAGCTAATAGAGGTAAAGATTAAAGCCGCAAACCGAGGCGGTTTAATAATAGAAAAAGACGGTGTTGAGGGTTTTATGCCCGTATCCCAGTTATCTCCAAACAATTATCCGAGAGTGGAAGGAGGCGACAAGGAAAAAATATTGAGGGAACTTCAAAAATTCGTAAACAAAACAACGGAGGTTAGAATTCTTGATGTTGACCAAAGGCAAAGAAAGTTTATAGTTTCGGAAAAAGCCGGAGAAGAAGAGGCAATTAAAAAAGCCCTCGAAAAATACAAGGTTGGAGACACTGTTGAAGGCGAGATAACAGGAGTTGTTGAATTCGGAGCTTTTATAAGATTAGACCCGCTTGTCGAAGGCCTTATACATATATCCGAGCTTGACTGGCAACTGGTTGAACGCCCGCAAAATGTCGTTACGATTGGAGAAAGGGTAAAGGTAAAAGTTATAGACATAACCCAAGACGGAAGAGTTTCTTTGTCTATAAAAGCCCTCAAAGACGACCCGTGGAAAGATGTTAATAAAAAATATTTAGAGGGATCTTCGGTTAAGGGCGTGGTGTCGAAAATAAACTCCTACGGAGCCCTTGTTAAAGTGGACGAAGTTATACAGGGACTTGTTCATATATCTGAATTTTCATCGGAAGAAGATATGAAATCCAAACTCCAAGAAGGAAATGAGTACCAATTCAAAATAGCTCAAATAGTACCGCAGGAAAGAAGAATGACGCTAAAAATGGCTTAAATACAGCCCTTATCTGAAAGAATACGGTCTTTTAGTGCAAAACTATTGACAAAATTTTTTCTTTATGATATAATGATCGTATGATGAGGTTCTCCTCCCTGGACCTGAAAATCAGGGGCAGAGAGGAGGACCTACCCCGCTTTTTCCCTCCCACTTTTTTCTTCTTTTAAAAAAGAAGAAAAAAGGTCCGATAGTGCACTCACCTAGGGTCACTAAAGGACTACAAGAGCGAGGGGGTCCTCCAAAAAAAGCACACCACCCCAGCGCAAATTATGCTGGGGTTTTTCTTTTTGTTCGAATTTTACTTTATGTGAGATATATGCTTCAAGGGCATCATTGATACTTGTTTACCTGCCATATCTTTCTTTATTAAAAGCAACATAAATGTTCCAAACATACCTATCACAGAAACTGCTATAAAAAGCGGGATAAATCCCATCGCTTCTGCTATAAATCCTCCAGCTATACCCGCGATTCCCACCCCAAGACCAAGCGCGGAGCTTTCGACGCCCCAAGTTTCCGCTTCCACGCCTTTATCCATGTGCCTCGTGAAAATCCCGCCCCATGCCGGTATCACCATGGCCATTGCCGCGGCGTGAATGCCTTCCAGAATATACAAATGCATAGGTTCGGACGCGAATATAAATCCTATCGGTATAAAAGAAGCTATGAAAGTCCCAATTATCATAAACCATAAATCGTCCCCTTCTCCCCCTTCCCTGTCTAAAAATTTCCCTATGGGCATCTGCAATATGGACTTTACCACCCAGTACACCCCGACAGTCATTCCGATAACCCCCTCGTCGCCGTTTTTTATGGAATCGAGAACGAACACCGCGAAAATCGGCATCGCAAGACCCCACGAACTGTATATTATTACATCCGTAGCGACTAAAACTTTTATCACCTTGTTCACTTTTGGTATAAAAACCATAAAATAAAGGTTTCAAACTTTAAGTTTCAAAATAATTTAAAAACCTGAAAGTTAAACAGTTAAAATACTGCAAGGAAATTAGATTTCTTAAACTAAATTCGCGCTTGTTTTAAATATTACGGCTAAAACAACTTCGCCTGCGATGTTTTGCGCCTTTTTTCCGCGTCCTTAAATATCCCAACCTTGCCGTACTCTCCGTCGTAGCCGGGCTCAATATCCAGCTCGCCTTTTCTTACCCTCCGTAAACCCTCTGAAATTTCCGGAAGTGAAACAAGAGCCGCGTCTTTCAAGTCGGCGTCTAGCAGTACCGAAAATTCATTTCCAAAATATTCCACAAGTTTATTATACTCTTTAGCTACCCCTTTTGTCTTTGGACCAATTCCCAAAGCTCCTCCTATAATCTCGGCTAAGGGAACTAAATTTTTGAATGGTATGGCGTTCTTGGGCCTCGCGCCTTTCGGCCTGTCGGCAAGTTCTTCCACTCTCGATAGTACGCCCACGGTAAAAGGTTTGCCGCATTTTGGACATATTTGTTTTATCTTTCTCGAATCTTCGGGTTTCAAACTTACCCTGCATAATCTGTGTCCATCATAATGATACTTACCCTCTTCGGGAAAAAATTCGATGGTCTCCGATAACTTAAAGCGCAAATTTTTTCCTTTGCTCACACGGCTGTATTTAATCGCGTTTATGATATCTTCATAGTTTGGTTCCGATTTACCGTTACCGAAATCCTCTCCTTCGAAAACATTCGCCTCACGGCCTATACGGCTTGCGCTATGGCAGTCCGAATTCGAAATAAGAGTTACACCATCCAGTTTGGATAAACGCCAGTTCATAGAAGGATCCGAAGAAAGACCCGTCTCTATAGCGTAAATATACTTGGACATCTCTCCGAAACACTCCTCTATTGAGTCGTACCCGGATTTCGAACCAAACACGGAAAACCACGGAGTCCAAGCGTGAGCCGGAACCAAAAGGCATTGCTCCGAGGCATCAAGCGCGATTTTGATAAGCTCCCTCGCCGGTAACCCTAGTATAGGTCTGCCATCAGCGCGAAGATTTCCGACTTCTGAAAGCCGCTTGTTTATTTTCGCGACAGCATCAAACGAAGGCGCGAATATTATATTATGGATCCTCCTTACTCTTCCTCCTTCAGAATAAATACTGCTGACTTCAACGGTTAAGATGAAACGGATTGGAGATTTTCCGTTCTTGAATTTGTATAAACCTTCTTCCGCCGGAGTCAATTTGTCCCGTAATTCGCGAAGCCATCTTGGATGGGTGAAATCGCCGGTGCCTAAAATATTAACTCCCTTGATTCTCGCCCATTTATCTAGCTCCTCGATATTCATATCGCGCGATGTAGCGCGTGAAAAGTGAGAATGAATATGAAAATCTCCAATATACTTCATAGTCAAATAAACCTAACGACTATCCTAGCCGTGCTTTCGTTTCTTGACCATTTCACATTACTGCCGGATCCCTTGAACGCTTTCTCGATTTGTCTCGCTATGTTTCTCGCAAGCTGGTTTTCTGTCGCCAATACCTCGACATTCCATGTTCCTTCGGTTTTTGATTTTTGCTTTTTAATCTTTATTATTCTATCCATTGGGTCTCTTTTATAGGCCCTTTCTCCCGTATTTTCAATATTTCTTACCGCTTCGGACAATAGATTTTCAGGCACATTTTCCAATATCGCCTGCCCTTCGAATTTTTGATCTCCGATCATTTTACAAGCGGGGCAAATAAAAAAATTTACTTTCTTATCTTCGTCCAACTGCTTATAATTTCTCAAGTTATGATGCCAGCTTTTATTATAGTACATAGCCCCACAGTCCCTGCATATCCCTATACTCTCTTTTCCGGGACCGAACTCCTGTTCTTCTTTTTTGGATTTTTCCATTGAAGCGTGCGACTTGCCGAAAGCTTCAGGCTCTTTGTATTTTGGTAAATTTGTTTTCATTAAAGTAAAAATGAAATCGCAAATAACGAACCTGCCTATTATCGCAACGCTCCTAAACGCTAAAGCGAATCTATGCAGAGCACCAAGTTCGACTCAAAACAAACTCTTAGCAAATCCGTATTTTTGTTTCACCTATTTTATTAGATATATTACCTCATACGCCCCTCCCAGCGCAAATAACGCTATAAGACCCCACCTAAAAAATCTAGGCACATTCACTATCGATGGACGCGACTTGTTTTTTTCCAATATCTTATCATAAACAAGAACGATGCTTATAATTATCGGGGCTCCCACAACAGCGCCTGCGAACGATATCACTTTTATAAAATCCTGACTTCCTGAAACAAACAGCAACGCGGGCATCACCGTAACTAAAAATCCCGCTATCCATTTTGGCAAGCGCCAATCATTCTCAAATGTGTGCTTTAAGCTGACACCCAGAACAAGATACGATGTCGCGATCGCCAAAACTCCGAATAACGAACCCATCCTTATCACAAATCCTCCCAAATGATTCTCCAAACCGACAAACGCTTCCTCTGTGGTGTTTTCTCCCGATATTCCAACCACCATAAAGGTAAATAATAAGTAAACGATAATCGGTATCCCCGACCCCGCGATAATAGCCATCTTGTACATCTTACTGCTGTTTTTAAGAAGCTCCTTTATTTCCGGTATCGCGACAAACCCGCTATACGCGAAAAGTATAACTCCGTAAGGCAAAAACAACCCCGAAAAATTAAAAGGCGGCAGGGATTCCAAATCTAAATTTCCCACGCCAAAAACAAATAAACCCACCACAATCAATATTAAAAGTCCTGTCATTAAAAGTTCAATTTCTCCTATGGTTTTAAGACCCAGCCATACAAAAACAGACATAACCAGCCAAAAAAGCAAACCCGCTATGTCCGGCTCCAAGAAACCCCCCATCGAAGACGACAGAAACTTGCCCCCCACAATAATATAAGCAAGCAATCCCGCGTAAATGCCTGTTATTATCATTAGCCCTATAAATGCCTTCCATCTTGCGCCCAGGTATTTGCCTATAAAGCCCGTCAGCCTATGACTGCTATTGTCCCTCTCGACAATTTCACCTTGCATGAGGTGCAGAATCACAAATACAAATCCTAGTACAATTAAGTATAAAATCCCGACAAAAAAACCCGCTTTTGAAACGGTGTAAGGAATGCCGAACATCCCGAGGCCCACAATAGTTCCGACAAGCGTCGCTATAGCGAAGATAAAATTTTTCATCTTCTAATCTTAACGAGTGTTTGCTTTTAGTGCGTGTCCTTTTCTTTGCCTTCCTCGACTAGCTTTATAACTTTCTCCACCAGCACCTTTGGGTCTTTGTCATAGACAATTTGCCCAGAACCTTTTCTCGTCCTTTCTATAATCTCCCGTATCATATCCGCGGTTCCTCCGCTTCCTTCCAAAACTCCAATGGGCTTGCCGTCCTCAAACGCAATCGTAAACTCATTCAAAGTCCCCATCCTGCCGCAAATCACGATAACCGCATCGCACGCGCGTATTAAAAACAAATTCCTGCCCGAATAGTTAAATCCAGTATATATGATGATATCGAAATAATCCGTCGGCAAGCGGTAAACTTTTCTATGTTCTCTTTCGGAAACAGCCGGAGAAAGACCTATTGAAAATCCCCCTTCCTCTTTTGCGCCTATAGCCGCCCAGTAAGGCATTCCGGTAGTAGCTCCAGTTACCAATACTCCGCCTTGCCTTACGATTTCCCTGCCTGTCTCTTTCGCCAGTTCCAAGCTATCTTTTCCGCAATGAGTTGTTTCTGCCGCGCCAGAAACGCAAAGTTTGTATTTCATAATGAATTTTTAATCATAATTCAACTTTATCTCCTAAAAGAGGCGCGTCCGCGTCCACGCCTAAATTATCTCTTAACAACCTTACAAACGCAAGGGAAGCCGCGTCTTCTCCCTGCACCGCAAAAACTTTCTTAAGTTTCCCTCCGTCTTTTATGTGAGAAACCCAATGATAAAGTTTCGCCTGATCCGCGTGAGCGGAATATCCGCCTATGGCGCGGATTTCGCAATTCACGCGCACGCTTTCCCCCATTATTTTCACCTCTCTCGCTTTGTCGAACACAGCCCTTCCCAAACTTCCCGCGCTTTGGTAGCCGATTATTAGAAATAAACTATTCGGATCGGAGAGATACCTTCTTTCGTGATGGAGAATCCTGCCACCCGAAGACATTCCTGAACCGGCAATTATTATCTTTGGAGCAGGCACATCGTTTATGGCTTTGGATTCTTCCGTAGTGTAGCAAAGTTTAAGTCGCGGAAACTTAAACAGCTGATCTCCCGATTCTATGAGATAAACGGCGTTCTTGTTGTAATACTCCGGATATTTTTTGTATATTTCCGTTGCGTCTATCGCGAGCGGACTATCAATAAAAATCGGAACTTCCGGTATTCTGTGGTTTTCAACAAGCGAATTTAATTCATAAAGCAACTCCTGCGTCCTCTCGAGAGCAAAGGCGGGAATCATTAAAACTCCGCCTCTTGCTACCGTATCTTCTATCGCGTCTTCCAGCATATTTCTCCGCTCATCTACCGCTTCGTGCAATCTATCGCCGTAAGTGGACTCAACAACAACATACTCCGCATCGTCTATATATTCCGTCGGTTTAAGCAACGGCACCGGAGGATTTCCTAGGTCTCCGGAAAAAACTATTTTCTTTCCTTCCACCCACATTTCAACTATCGCGGACCCTAAGATATGCCCCGCATCCCGCAGTCTGAATTTTATATCTTTATTCACTTCCATCTCATCTCCGTAGTCAACGCCCTCCATCAATTTTATGGTATTTTCTTTGTCTTCCTTCAAATACAATGGCTCATGGCGATCCCGCCGAGCCTCTTCCCCAATCAAACCCTGCGCGTCTTCCAGCATTATACTCGCGAGATCTTGAGTGGGACGGGTCATAAAAATTTTCCCGCGAAAACCATCCCTCACAAGTTTTGGCAACCTGCCAGTGTGGTCTATATGCGCGTGAGTAATAACCACAGCATCTATCGTTTTGGGGTCATATGAAAAATTTTTGTAGTTTTGAACTTCCGCGTAGCGCGATCCTTGAGCCAATCCGCAATCAACCAAGATTTTGGAATTCGCGGTCTCTACGAGATAATTCGCTCCCGTAACAGAACGCGCCCCGCCGCAAAAAGTAAGCGTTACCATAACATCAATATACCCCTTTTGGAATAAACACATCAAGTTGCAAAACGAGGATAAATATGCATTGAGCCAAATTAAACCTTCGAAAGCCGAGCATAGAATTCAAGCTCTCTAATAAATACATACCCATGAACACAAAACAGAAGATAAAAAAAGAGCACCAAATGGTGCACTCTTCCAGTAAAGCAGATGCTAACCAGACGAGGGTAGACATCTAATGGCCCGGCCTCTCAAATATCAAGAGACGCTTTATCTTATTTTTGATAAGATGCAAGACCAATAGAGCTCCTATATGCCCCTATATCCGAGGGGGCTGTTTTGATGCCCTTTTTTATCGCCAAAATGTTTCTTACAATTTTGGCGGATGCTGTGTTTCCTATCATCCTAGGCGCGATAAGAAACAATTTGAACTCGATGAATTCATAATATACTCCCCTTAAGTGTCAGTCAAGAGATGCATATTTCCAAAATGCAACACAATATTGGGAAGTCCCAATTCATTTGTTTCTAAATTGACACAGTAAATTGCCTTACGGAAACGCAATGCTCAAAAACGGCTTTCCCAAGCTAAAAATCAACCGTGTGGATAACAAAAATGTTCGCAATATTGTATAATGAAATAGAAACAAACCGTTGCAAAAATGCAACATGCAACTAGCATTTCTTTTCCACAGGTATATCCCCAACCAAAGTTATCCACAATTTGAATATCCCATAACGCCCGCGTGTTTATTCCCGATCTTACACGATTTTCGTTTTTATTTTTTACTCTTTGTGTTACAATTTGTATTAGCTTATGAACTTTACTAGGTCTATCCGTATTCACCGGAACTCTTAAGTTCTGAAATTCGAAAAAAAATGAAACCAATACCAAGCGAAATGAAATATTTGGGCCAGTACCTGAAAGGCGTAAGGTCGGACCTCGGTCTTAGCATGTATGAGGTCGCAAAACGAACCACTCTCACTCCAAGCTACATATCTAAAATTGAAAACGGAAATGCCTTTCACACTATAAGTGCTCATATCCTTATAGAATTCTCGAAGTGCTACAATCTTCCTATTGTAACCATACTTGAAAGATCCGGTTTTGTGCCTCCAACTGAAGATGAGTTCCCGGGACTCTCTTCATATCTTCGCTTGAAATATAACGCGCCGCCTCACGCTGTCAGCGATATGGAGCTTGCCTGGGAAATAGTAAAAAAAAGGCATAATTTGACCAGCTAAACTGCCTTTTATAAATTCGGGGGATTAACGCAGGCGAAGTTCTGGCACATAAGTAAAAAACTCGGTCTCTACCGAGTTTTTGTATTTTTGAAAATAAATTTCTTTTCCTCGCCCCGAATTAACCTGCCCACATTCCCTCGATGAGTAAAAAGCAAGAAGATAAATATGCCAAACCCTGCGCCATACCAAATCCAGGATTCGTAAAAAACCAAAAGATACACCGGCACCGCAAATAGAAACACCGCTAAATTCGCGAGCGACATTATACGCTTCCAAAGTAAAATGAACGCCCAAAAAGAAACGACCAGCAAGATCAGTATCGGATTCCATGCTAAAACGGCAATGCCGCCTGAAATAACCGCGACTCCCTTACCTCCCCTAAACTTGAGAAATACCGAAAAGATATTACCTAAAGCTACCGTCAAAATCAATGAAAGTATAAATAAATCGCTGGTAAAAAATTGCTTTCCAATGTACGCAACGCCTGCGCCTTTTAGGAAATCCGTGAAAAGCGCCGCGAATGCCCATCTTACTCCCGCTATTCGGAAAATATTTGTAAACCCGGTTGATCCACTGCCTTGCCGCGTTAAATCTACTCCCGCCGCCTTTCCGAACATATAACCCGTGGGTAAACATCCCATTAAATACGCTCCAAAAAATATCGCTGAAACGAAAAAAATATCAGCCAACGCAAAGCCGTGTTTTTGCTATTTTTACCTTTATTCCGCATATCCAATTAGGCATACTCAAAACCTCTGCTTATTTTTTTGATAAAGTGCATAAATCGCTGTTAATTTTATTACCTTATACCACACAAAGAGTATATTAAAAGCTATATCTAAATCCAAACATAAAAAGCCGTCGTCGCGAAAAATAGCGCGATGGCTTTAGGTTTGAATTTCGCTACCATACTACTATCATAGAAAGCTAGTCAACTCCCGCATCAGTAATCCTTTCACATGAAAAATTGCATATAGCGCACTTTCCAGAGTCGTTACGAACCACCGAGGTTACGCACTTCATATCCGGAAAATTTTCGGCAACATACTTGTTGCATTCTAGCGGAAAATTTACCGATAGCCGGAAGCCCTCGCATATATTTGTTCCTCCGCTTAAAACAGCTGGATTTCCCTCTTTATCAAGCAGAAAAAAATGTCCGATAGTTGCAAGCGCGATAAAGGAAATTACCACAAATAGAACCCACCCAAATCCAAACATAAAAGCCGTCTTGCCTTGAGAAATTACTGAAACCATGGATGACTCTGGTCTTATATTCATACATTAAACGCTCTTTGCGATAAGGTTATCTATTTTCCTTGCGACTATAAAATCATTTTCAGACAAACCTTTTATCGCGTGCGTTGTTAATTTTAGGGTCACCCTATTGTAGTTTATAATTATGTCTGGATGATGATTCTCATTTTCCGCGATATCGGCAATGCTATTTACAAAATCAATCGCCCCTCTAAAATTTTTGAATTTAAAATTTCTTTTTATCTCAATATTGCCTTCCAAAATCCACTCCGCGCCTACCTGGCTTAAGTAACCGGTCGCGGCTTCCACGCTTAAAGGCGGCGTTCCTCCCTCGCAGGGTTTGCACTTTTTATTGAGAAGTTCGTCCATTGATTTATTCTAGCAAGATACGGAAAATTTGGAAAACTAAAAATCCGGATATACTCCCTCTTTTTTGAGAATTTCCAGTTTTCTTTCTCTACCGCAGTTATATCCGCCCGCGCTCCCGTCTTTCCTTATTACTCTATGGCAAGGTATCGCCTTATCGTAGTTTTTATTCAGAATATTTCCTACCGCCCTGTAAGCTTTTGGCCTTCCAGCCAATACGGCAACTTCACCGTAAGTCATTAACTTGCCTTTGGGGATATCTCGGACAATATTCAATACTTTTTCATTAAACGAAACACTCATACTTTTGGATTAAACCTCAAATGAAAAGCGGCTATTCCAAACGCGACAGAAACATTCAGCGACTCTTTTTCGCCCATCATTGGAATTTCCAAGATTTTATCCGCCCGCGCTAGAATTGTCGCGGATAAGCCGCCGATTTCCGATCCGACAACAAGAACTGCCCTTTCTAGATCATCGGGAAATAAATTTATCCTAAAATATGGCGTGGACTTTTCGTTCTGTTCAACCGCGAAGATATGAAAACCGCTTCTTTTCAGATTATCCAAAACTCTGTATGTTTGCTTAGCGTACTCCCAGCTTACATAATTCTCCGCTCCTAAGGAAACCTTAGTAACTTGCTTGCGAGGATGCTTAAATTCGTCAAAAGGCGCGGGCGTTATGCCGCATAAATAGACCTTATCAAATCCCGCGGCATCTGCTGTCCTTAAAATGGACCCCACATTGAATCCGCTACGGATATTGTCCAGTACCGCAATCATATACGAATTTATATTATATCCGATGGGTGCCCGACCGGGATCGAACCGGCGACCTTCAGTGCCACAAACTGACGCTCTAACCAGCTGAGCTACGGGCACCACTTAAAGACACACGCATTTTATCATTTTCATTGCTGTTTTTCAAGGTATTAGGGTTAAACAATATAGCTTTATTAAGGGCTATTTTTAACTACAGAATCCTTATTTCTCCATATAACTAAGACCGATTCAAGAATGATATCGTTCATTCTCCCAATTACCCTGATATTCCTCGGTTCAATTCTATACTCCACTCCTTGATTTTCGGAAATTTCCGAAAGCACTTCGCTCCATTTTTGTTGAGATGCTTCAAGCCCTGGAAGCGGTGTAGCTTTTGCCGCTTCCTGAATCGGATACATCCGAATTTCTCCGTCCGCTTTTAATGAAGCCAGTGATTTTTCAACTATGCGCCGGATATTCATTTCCTCTTCTCCGGCCCAAATACAGAGCGATGCCGCGCCTACCGAAATTACATAATCGGCATTTTGAACAGGAAGATCTTCCTCAAAATTGCCCCGTAAAAGATACGGCTTCAGCTTATCTTCGACCGAAATCTCATTTAACTGTTCATCGATGCCATACGCTTCGGAAGTGATGCCTTTTTCCATAAGAGATCGCACGAATTCTCCTTCGCCACAGCCAAGGTCCAAAACCTTTTTATTCCTTAACTTACTTTCGTCCAGTCCCAATCCTTCGATATAGCGTCTGAATGTGCGTTCCTGCGCGGATTCCGGGGATTCTTCAGGTTCATCAACTTTTTCTCGCTGATTTTCGGCAATTTTTTCTTCAAACAATTGCCGAAATTTTTCGCTCCATTGATTCCTAGGGAGTCGGATTTGTTCCTGTAAAAAATCGGGGCTAACAGGTTCTTGCTCGAATTTTGCAGATTCGCTACCAGAACTTATTTTGTTCATATCGGTTTCTTAATTTTAGCAAAAATTTCCGAAACATCTTCGCCAAAATAGTTATTTTAGTTTTCTTGCCAGCGCGGTCGGCGAAGAAATAATTTCGCGGAAAAGAACATGGCGGCATAATTCTTTGCTGTCGCCGCTTAAAGCATAAATCGGCTTGCCAAACGCAACCGCGTATCCAATTTCCAAAGTGGTGCTATTGCCCGCGTAACCGTCTTTGTTGAAAACAAAAACTACATCCGCCATCTGGATTTTATAAAAATGATCGTGTGTCAAGCCGAGCGCTACAAATTTTTTGTAATCGTCTGATAATTTATTCCACTCATCTTGCCCTGAATGCAAATACGGCTCATAGACAACAACGCCGAGCCGTTTTAGACGCTTGGCAAACTCTCTTATCTCCGGCTTGAAGCGACGACTGCCGCACATGACAACTGTTTTCATGAATTTGAGTTTATTAACATCGGAATTATTAAAAAAGCTTATTCTATATTTTATGACAAATAATGAAACCTACTAAAATTAGTAATAAAAATCAATGCCTGTTGAAGTCTAACTGCAACGGGTCATGCATTATTCGCTTTTCCCAAGCTTTTCTGATTTTCTTAAAATGATCGAGGCGCTCGCCAATCTTGCCGATTTCTTTAGGATAAAATTCAAACATTGTATCGCATAACTCCAACATCCATTTTTTCCTACTATTCTTTGGCACTATTTTCACCACATTCGCGTTTGCGATTTGAATTTGACCCCAACCAAGCGCACCAATGGTTAGACACTGCCAATCAAAAAACTCAATCGGGGCAAAAGTTACTTTAGCTATTTCTGCCCGCGTGCCGTTGATTTTATAATTAATTTTCAAAAGAGTAAAATAGTTTACATCCTCCTCGTAGAAACGAGACAATCTTTCAACGGATGTCAGATTTGGCATGTTGAATTTTGTATCAAGACGGTGGGTTTTTACATCAACGACATAGTAGAATCCATCGTTATCTGTAAAAGCCAAATCTGCCATAGCGCGTCGCGCAAAAGACGATGAGTATTCGCCAACGAGGTCGCCAAGAATGGTTTTGAAATTTTCAGTAATGATATTCTCAATCGCATCGCCAACGGCGCGCGGGCTATTTATTGTCCGTGCGGAAAGAAAATCAGTTTGCTCATTCAAAAACTTTTTGAGTCTTTTCTCTATTTCCTCTCTATGTGGACTGCCGTAAAAAATTTGACTCTTTTTCATATAAGTTTGTTGCTAAATAAATTTCCCGACAACTCAACTCTGTGTTTCTTTCCATTTCTGTTCATCTGCTCATTAAGCGTATTTCTTTCCCAAAAAACCCCATCGGAATAACCCTGCACTGTTTTTTCCTGTCGCGCATTTTCTAAACGTTTTTCTGCTAAACAACAATATAATTCGTCGATATCTATTCCAACATATCTACGCCCTAATTTTTGCGCGACAACGGAGGTTGTCCCCGAACCCAAAAACGGATCAAAAACGACATCGTTTAGCTTTGAGCTTGCCAAAATAACTTTAGCAATAAGCTTTTCCGGTTTTTGGGTCGGGTGGTCCGTATTTTCGGGCATTGACCAAAACGGGATTGTAATATCCGTCCAAACATTCGAGGGGTAAGTGATTCTATATTTCCTGTCGCCATTATCTTCCCAATCTTTAGGTTTTCCATTCTCGTCTTTATACGGAGCGATGACTTTGCGCTTCATTTTTACTGCCTCAACATCAAAATGGTAGTCGTCCGATAAGGTGCAAAACCAAATATCTTCGGAGCAATTTTTCCAATTTGATTTTGCGCCACGCCCCTTTTCTCGCTCAAAGGTTATGCGATTTTGAATTTGAAAATACTTTTTCGC
>MHOE01000015.1 GCA_001819985.1 Candidatus Spechtbacteria bacterium RIFCSPHIGHO2_02_FULL_43_15b | reverse complement strand
CGCCAGAATCGGCAACGGCTTTTGTGGAGGAGTTCTTTGGATGTGGATGTCACAGCCCCATCAGCCATAGGACAAATCATACGGAATATGCATGAGGATGTCATTAAAGAGTCAGAACCAGAGTACGGCCAGCTTGATGATGCTTCTCGCAAGGCCGTTGAAAGGAGCCATGCTAAAAAGACAAAACTCCTTTGGGGTGAATATTTGGCTAATCGGCTGTAACTACCACACCTCGTACTCTTAAGTACGAGGTGTTTCTTTTCCGTAAGAACAAAGAAATTGAATTGACAGGTTAGATTGTTTATGATAAACTAAACGCTTATAATTCTCTTATGAGACAAAATATCCACGAAAATGTGCGAACCGGTTTCTATGGATTGGGGATTGCCCCGACGCTTTTAGAAACTCTGGAAAAGCTTAATTTCAAAATTCCTACGCCGATTCAGGAGCAGGCGATACCAGTTGCCATACAAGGGAAGGATCTAGTAGGAATCGCGCAAACAGGTACCGGAAAAACGATCGCGTTCGGAGTTCCTATGATTCAACGCCTTGCCCAAGTGAAAGGACAGGGTCTTGTTGTGTTGCCGACACGCGAACTTGCGCTTCAAGTAGACGAAGTTTTGAGGAATGTAGGGCAGGATGTGGGTCTCCGAACCGCGGTATTGATAGGCGGAATTTCTATCGGCGTACAAATTCGCGCACTTTCGAAAAACCCTCATATTATTATTGCTACGCCGGGTCGGGTGATAGATCACTTGAATCAAAAAAATATTCGATTTGATAATGTCCGCATTGCCGTTATAGATGAAGCGGATCGGATGTTCGATATGGGGTTTCTTCCCCAAATTAAAAAAATTTTTCAGGCCCTGCCAAAGGATCGCCAAACAATGCTTTTTTCCGCCACAATGCCTTCAGAAATCATGACAATCGCGAGTGTTCATATGAAACTTCCAGTCCAGCTTGAAATTGCTCCTACGGGTACGACGGTTGAGCGGGTAACGCAGGAGCTCTTCATTGTTAATAAAGATGATAAAATAAGGTTGCTCGAAGCGTTGCTTGAAAAATATCCGGGACCCACTTTAGTTTTTACACGGACGAAATATGGCGCGAAAAGGATTACGCAAAAAATTGTAAGCTTTGGTATTGCCGCTTCTGAAATTCATTCGAATCGGTCGCTTGGCCAACGCCGAGAAGCGCTTGATGGATTCAAGTCGGGGAAATACCGCGTGCTCGTTGCGACGGATATCGCTTCGCGCGGGATTGATGTTATAGGAATAGAATTGGTCATCAATTATGATTTGCCTTCGACATCTGATGATTATGTGCACAGGATTGGCCGTACGGCCCGCGCGGGAGCTGGCGGGCACGCGATCAGCTTTGCCATGCCGAATCAGGAAAGAGAGGTTCGAGCCATTGAACATCTTATTCGTAAAATTCTTCCCGTTTCAAAACTTCCCGAACTTTCTAAATTTCCCGTATCAGGTTTTATTGAATTATCGCGGCAGAGACCCTATTCAAAAAAGAAAAATCCACGGCGCGGTTTTGGAAATTCACGGAATCGAGGATATGGACATCGTCGTGCCGGTAAAATCCGTCAGTAATGCATCTATTGCGTAATTGAATAAATTTGAAGTACGGATACCGCAATAAATTGACATATTGTGGTTTTTATTTTACAATATATGCATAGCACTTTGAAATTTCAATTTCTCAAGAGGTGATTATGCTCAACAATGACGGCGTTGTGGCGTATTTTACGCCTGAAGTCGCCTTAGATGACGAACTTCATACTTATAGCGGAGGACTCGGGGTTGTCGCGGGCGATTTTCTCCGTTCCGCCCAAAAACTTGGCTTGCCCGTGGTTGGTGTCACAATACTCCCGAGACAAGGATATTACGACCAATACATAACCCGGCAGAACACTATGGGAATACGATATATGAATAGATACTACGATGGCATACTTGAAAATACGGGTGTAACTTTTGTGATAAAAATTTGCGGGGCTCCTGTGCATATAAAGGTATGGCGCCTTAAAGAAGGAATGTACGGCTCCTCTCCCGTGCTGTTTCTCGACACCGATATCGAAGAAAATGACGAACTTTCCCGGAAAAACACAATGCAACTCTATGGCGGAAGCAGAGAGCAGGGCTCAAACATGGAGCGACGCATTGCCCAATCCATGGTTCTTGGAATCGGCGGCGTAGAGGCGCTTCGCCGGCTTGGGATAAAGGTAAAACTTTATCACTTGAATGAAAGCCATTCAGCATTCGCGGGACTGTATCTTCTCTATGAGAGATTAAAGAATGGCGAAAATTTGCAGGACGGATGGAAAGCCGTTCGAAATCAAATAGTATTTACAACTCATACCCCCGTGGAAGCGGGAAATCCAAAGTATGATCTTCCAAAAGTCGAATGGATGCTGGGAATGGGCGATTTCATAAGTCATGAAACTATGATTAAAATCGGAAGCGATTCTAGGCGTCCGCACATTTACGAATACTTTGATATGGCCGCTGCGTGCATTCGCCTTTCAAGAAAGTTTAGCGCGGTATCAAAACGGCATTTTGAAATCGTAAGCGATTTATCCGCCCATATTTCAGGCAAACCTCCTCTTGTGTATGTAACAAACGGGGTTAGCACGAATTTTTGGCAGGATAGTGATTTCGCTAAAGCCCAAAGTCATGAAGATCTTCAACGAGTAAAGCTTGAGGCAAAAAGGCGGCTACTCCGATACATAGCGGAAAACACGGGAAAATATTTAAGCGAGTCAGTTATGCTTATAACATGGGCAAGAAGGTGGGCGGAATACAAACGGCCAGACCTAATACTCCGGAACTTTGAGTGGATCAAAGATCTTCTTGTGTCAAACAAGATTCAGCTTGTATTTGCCGGCAAACCTCACCCGGACGATACGGTGATGGTTAATCTGTTTAATCATTTCCTATGGCTTAGCACTCAAGTTCCAAACCTTGTGATGCTTTCTGGGTACGAGTTAAATCTCAGTAAAATTCTAAAAGCTGGCAGTGATGTATGGCTAAACACGCCGCGAGCCCCGCAGG
The DNA here is from genome assembly GCA_001819985.1 of Candidatus Spechtbacteria bacterium RIFCSPHIGHO2_02_FULL_43_15b. Taxonomy (GTDB): domain Bacteria; phylum Patescibacteriota; class Minisyncoccia; order Spechtbacterales; family HO2-43-30; genus HO2-43-30. The sequence goes on along the minus strand of MHOE01000015.1, from coordinate 2,676 downwards.
AAGCATCTGGCACATCCGGCATGAGCGCCCAAATGGAGGGCACCATACATAACTCAACGCTTGACGGCTGGACTTGCGAAGCAAAGGCCGAAAACTGTTTCATTTTCGGCGCGAAGCATCACTCCGGGCCCGCGTATGAGCAGGATGAATACGACGCAGAAAAACTTCGCCTTCAGATTCCTCAAATAATGGAACTTTATTATCAAAGGAAGGACGAGTGGTATAATAAGGCCCTAGCGGCCAAGCTGGAATCAGAGGCATACTGGAACAGCGACAGAATGGTCCGCCAGTATATTGAACGCTTGTATGCGTAGGTAGATGGAAATGTCTAAAACAAAACCTCCGATTTGGAGGTTTTTTAACTGTGGATAATTTATGTTTGCAAAAATCTTATGATAAAGTATGATTATGTCATACCATATATGAAACGCAGTAAAATAACAATTACCATACGCAAGGATCTTCTCAAGCAAGTGGACCAGATCGTGGATACCGAACAGATTCGAAACCGATCCCACGCGATCGAATACCTTCTCGCGAAAAGCCTTGTGCCAAAAGTGCACACAGCTTTGATTTTGGCTGGTGGAAGGGGAGTTAAAATGAAGCCCCTTACTAGAGAACTGCCGAAGCCGCTTCTCTCAATTCACGGCAAACCCATACTGGAATATCAAATTGAACTCCTTAGGGAATCCGACATAAGAAATATAGTTATATTGATAGGTCATCTTGGCGAAAAGATAAAATATCATTTCGGCGACGGAAGCAAATTCGGCGTTCGTATAAATTATATCGAACAAGGCGCCAGGGGAATCGGCACGGGATATGGTCTCTATCTGTCGCGAAGTTTTATGCCGGCTGACACCTTTATCATGATGTATGGCGATGAACTGCTTCAAATAGATATGAAGGATTTTTCGCAGTTTCACATTGGGCTCAATACTGTCGCGACTATAGCACTAAGTTCTACGCGCGATTCTTCCTTATACGGCGTAGCAAAACTTCGCGGGGAAAAAGTTGTTGAATTTTTGGAAAAACCAAAGGAAAAAGACGGACTTTCACGCCTTATCAGCGCGGGAGTTTTTTGCTTGAACGCTAAAATTTTCGGATACCTAAGCGCGAAAAGAAATTTATCCCTCGAAAGCGATGTTTTCCCCGGACTTGCGAGAGACGGCGAATTAGGCGGGTATTCGTTTGAGAGTAAGTGGTTCGATGTAAGCACGCCGGAAACCTACGCCAAGGCGATAAGCCAGTGGAAAAAATAGATATGTAATACCGCATTCAAAATCACATCGCGAAAGGAGGATACGCTTTGAGCACATTTACAAATTTATACATATTTGACGCGGATGGCGTATTGGTCGAACCAAACCAAACAGCTGTTCCGAAATCTGTTTTGAAAATTCTGCGAAAATCGAATGCTTTGAAAGTCGTGGCTTCCGGAAAATCGCTCGAACGATGCTGGGAAATAGGGAATCAAATAAATGCCGAAGCTGTATTTGGCGAAAATGGAGCGGTATATCAATTTAGAGGCGACTCACCCCGCCACACCGTAGATATGACGGCTATCGCAACCTTAAAAACACTGATTCATTTCAGAGTAACGCATATAGATCCGCCGCAGGCAACGATAACCTTGAATGGCAAAACATCTCGAATGCTTTATGAACCCGGAAAGGACATACTGACCTTATGGACAAGAGCTGTTAGTGGAAGGTGGGACTCATTCGAAGGGTCTTTATGGGAGGAGTCCTTTGTTATAGAAAAGATGCGTGAAATTATCAGGAGAAAATCTCTAAATATAAATATAGTAGGTCCGCACTCGGATGGAGGAATTGACTTTAACCCCTACGGCGTTGACAAATCGCAATCCATAAAAATTCTTAAAGAAATGTTTCCGGCCTTGCCTGTTTTCGTATTTGTGGATGGAGATAATGATAAGGAACTGGCTGAACACCCCGATGCCTTTGTAGTAACTTTCAGCAACGCGACCGAGACGATAATGAATATAGCGCGGCAAAAAATCGAACGCGGTATGGGACGCGTTCTGGGTAAGCCCGGGTATCAATCCGGACTTACCGAGGCCTTAAAAAATTTAGAGTCATAGCGGAGGATCTAAGTTATGAAAAATCCAGTTGAAAAATATACGGAACAAAGACCATGGGGTAAATTCGAACAGTTTACCCGCAATCAGCGAACTACGGTGAAAATAATAACAATCGAACCGGGGCAAATTTTAAGTTTGCAATACCATAGTTTAAGAGACGAATTCTGGCATATCCTGGAAGGCGAAGCGTTCGTAACCGTCGGCATGGAAACTGTCAGTTCGGTCTTGCCCGGTGCCGAATTTTTTATCCCGCGAAAAACACTCCATAGAATCGGATCCCTGCGGCGCGATAAAGGCGTAAAATTTTTAGAAATAGCGTTCGGGAAATTCGACGAATCGGATATAGTCAGAGTGGAAGACAGGTATGGCAGAAACAAATAAATTCAAAAACGGCTAAAATTAGCCGTTTTTATTTTTTGATAAATATAGTTATTTAGCTAATTCGAACAATATATCATCCGAATTATACTCGTTATTACCCGTACCATCCGGTCCATAAGAACCTATCACCGCGTACATATCCCCGTCTATGGTCCATAAGAACCTATCACCGCGTACATATCCCCGTCTAT
>MHOE01000014.1 GCA_001819985.1 Candidatus Spechtbacteria bacterium RIFCSPHIGHO2_02_FULL_43_15b | reverse complement strand
CGAACTGGTGCTTTTGCCGGTAGATATAAATCAAAAATATGGCAAGCTTTATCAATATCCGGTAGGAAGCATCTTCACTATTGAATTTTTGCTGAAAACGGCGTTACAGCAATCCGACAATACGGCTTTCGCAATTCTATATCGAAATATGGACGCAGTCGAATTGAATAGCGTTTTGGAAGAACTGGGACTTAAAGATCTTTTTAACGATGCCGGTCAAATCACCGCCAAGGAATATTCGCGGCTTTTTAGAGCGCTCTATACTGCAAGTTTTCTCAATCGTGAAAATTCCGAGTTTATGCTTGAGTGGCTTTCGGATACTGATTTTTCCGAATTCTTAAGTAGGGATATACCTAAAAATATTATGTTTGCTCATAAATTCGGGATAAACGAGGAAGATCGGGTATTTTCCGATTCCGGCATAGTTTATGTGGAAAATCGTCCATATTTAATAACCGTGCTTGTTAGCGTGACTGGAAACGGTACGCCGGAGTCCGATTTAGAACACGCAGCGCGAATAATGAGCGAGATATCGCAAAAAACATTTCTTTACATAAATGAGCTCTAAATTATTAAAAAGAATCAGATATGGAACAGCGATAGCGCTGATCGCGCTGATGTTTTTGAGCGGTTTTCCGCTTGATTTTGAATATGATGAACGCGGTAAAATAGTTGATATATTGTATCTCGCCATGGAGAAAAAAACAACAATAGATAATTTTTATTTTGGTAATTACGCCCATGCCGCTTCAACAACTATTATATTATCACCAACAATTCTTACATCCGGGACGACTTGGGTAGTGCCTAGCGACTGGGATAACGCTAGCAACACAATCGAAGTTATTGGCGGAGGAGGCGGAGGTGAAGATAATGGGGATTCCGGAGGAGGCGGAGGAGGCGGAGGATATTCAAAATCCGTAAATGTAACCTTAACTGCGGGGGATGTCGTTTCGTATCAAATTGGTTCCGGAGGCGCGACAGATACCGGCGCCGACGGTGCTGACGGAGGAGATACATTTTTTTGCAACGCCACTTCAAACTGCGCGACTATCGCGGGAAGCGCCGTACTTGTCGGGGCTAAAGGTGGCAAAGGCGGAGGTACGGTGACGGCTGATACGGGAGGGGTCGGCGGTGCCGCAGGAAGCGGTATTGCCGAAGGTACCGGCAGTACGACATATAGCGGTGGTAATGGAGGTACCGGAAATGGCATAGCCGATAGCGGAGGCGGAGGCGGAGGCGCGGCGGGTCCTCGTGGAAATGGGCAAAATGGAGGAAATGGCTACACGGTTGATACCAGTGGAGGTGGTGGCGGAGGAGGGGGTGCCGGAGGCGGATCTTCAACGGCTGGTTTAAATAGTACGACAACGACTAATGGGGGAGGCGCGGGCGGCAAAGGACCAAACGGCACCGGAAGCGGCGTATGTTGTTCAAGCGGCACCGGAGGAAGTGGTTCCAATGGCGGAGGCGGTTCCGGATCTGATGCTGGAGTGGAGGGCGGCACAGGAGGTAGCGGTACAGAGTGGAACGGAGGAGTTGGCGCAGGCGGTGGTGGAGGAGGCGCGAGCGATTCGGATTTTGGGGGCAATGGAGGACTTTTTGGCGGTGGCGGAGGAGCGGGCGAGAATGGAGGAGGGGTAGGCGCTCCGGGTATTATTGTAATTACCTACGCGCGGAAAGCTCCAAACGCAATGACTTGGGTAGTGCCGAGCGACTGGGATGATTCTGCCAATAAAATTGAAATAATAGGTGGCGGAGGAGCGGGATATTCTTCAAATAACAGCAGTGGCGCGGCGGGCGGAGGCGGAGGCGCATACTCGAGATCTATAAATGTAAATTTTATTCCGGGTGCAACAAGCACTTTTGCGATAGGCCGTGGCGCGACAGGCAGTACATCAAGCGGAGGCGACACATATCTTTGCGATTCAACTTCCAATTGTTCTGATATAAACGGCACGGCTGTTGTTGTGGGCGCGAAAGGAGGAACTAGCGCGAGTAGCACCACAGCGAACGGCATAGGCGGCGCCGCCGCGGATGGTTACGCTGAAACAAACGGCGTGGAGGACGGAACAAACAGTGCGAAGTGGAGCGGCGGCAATGCAAACGATGGGCATGACACATGCGATTGCGGAGGAGGAGGCGGGGGCGCGGGCGGGATTACAGCGGCTGGAAAAGCAGGTGGGACTACGGGTACTACCGGAGGCGATGGCGGAGGAGGAGGTGGAGGCGCTGGAGGCGCAAGTTCTTCCGATGGAGCCGCGGGAACAACCCTTGTCGGCGGAAATGGCGGTGCTGGCCGAAGCGGCAGTGGCGGGGGCGCGGGCGGAAGCGGAGACGCGGGCGACGCGGGTACTGCCGCAACTGGCGGAGGAGGAGGTGGAGGCGACGCGAGTTTTTCAGGCGGCGATGGTGCCAGCGGTTCTGAATGGACCTCGTACGGAGCTGGCGGAGGCGGTGGGGGAGTTGGCGACAACACGGGAGTTATAGCAATAGGAGGTGATGGCGGATTATATGGAGGAGGGGGTGGAGGTGGAATTTACGGCGGCCACGGCGGGCCGGCAACTCCGCCCCGACTCTCTCTGGTGTAGTTCTTAAAATGACAAGCAACTCAATGCCAATTGTGCTTGTGGAAAATACCACCGTATCGGTTTCTGTTGTCGGCACGATAACCGATACAAACGGCGGCTCCGACATTTCAAGCGCTACGGGAACTATTTATCTTACGGGCGTTTCGGGTTCGGAGGCGTGTAGCGCAAGCGACATAAATTGTTACCCCATAACTTCCGGAAATTGCAGTTTAAGCGCGGCGGTAGGAAATGATAAATATGCAACATGCACAGCCGCATTATGGTTTTTGGCAACCCGTACGGATGATGACACGGCGTCGTGGACTGGATTTATTGCCGGTAAAGACGCGGCAGGCGTGGTTGGCACGGGTACGGATACAGAAGAGGTAAGCACACTACAGGCGCTCCAAGTTACGGCATCTATTCCTTACTCAGGCCTTTCTCCCGCGGCTACAACTTCGATAGCGAATCAGATAATCGTCCAGGTCACAACTACTGGCAACGAAGCCATAGATCTAACCTTGCAGGCAACGAATGATATGTGCGATACGGCAGTATGTACGGGGAATCAAATTGCCTCAACGCAACAGCAATATACGACAAATTCAAATTTACAATATGAAGATTCCGGAGACGACTTTGGTGAATCAGTAAAACTTGCTTCTACTTCCGCGAAGAGTTTTAATATCGGCACTGTAACCCCCACGACCCATATCGGAAACACATCCGATGAAGCAGACGATGTTTATTGGAAAATAGGAATACCGACAGGAACTGCATCGGGAAATTATAACGGTACGACTACGGTAACAAGCAAAACAAACAGCAATACTACCGATCTATAATTTGCGATTTTAGGTTATACATATCCACATTTTACTAGTAACGCGAAATGCTATAATAAAAAGGTGGCACAAAAGGTCGAATCAATACGAACGGGCCTTGTTCAACCTAGGAGAAGAGGGCCTACAATATAACAAACATTAAAGATGATTATACAAAAATGAAAAGGCGGATTGGAAATCTCATAATACAGCTCAATCCTTCAAAAAAGGATATCCGCAAAAAGTTTAAAACCGTAAGTATTCTTGTTTTGGGAATTTTTGTGCTTTCGTTATCTTTCTCTTTTGACCGTATAGACAGAGCTCGAGCGGATTCGGGAACCGTCACTTCATCTGTTACCGTGGGGAACGCGGCGCCAACCGTATCGGGTACTACCTTAAAAATGAGCACAAACTCAACGCCGATAGTTCTTACGGAAAATACTACCACGGCAGTTGTTGTTGTTGGAACTGGAACGGATACCAATGGCGGCGGAGATATATCAAGCGCGACCGCTACCGTATATCTTACGGGCGTTGCTGGCAATGAGGCATGCAGTGCAAGCGATGTTAACTGCTATACTATCGCATCCAGTAAATGCACACTCGGCTCCGTAAGCGGGAATGACAGAGCGGTAACATGCACAACCGGGCTTTGGTTTTTGGCAACTCGCACGGATGACGACACGGCGTCGTGGACAGGGTTTCTTTCAATGACCGATGGAGAGGATTATGGCACAGGTACAGATACGGAGGAAGTAAATACTCTTCAAGCTTTGACAGCTACCGCATCGCTTGGCTACGGAACACTTTCTGCCGCGGCTACTACCGCGACTTCAAGCGCTGTAACTATGCAAGTAACTACTACTGGTAATGAAGCGGTGGATATTACGGTGCAAGCAACGAATGATATGTGCGATAACGCGGCTTGCAGTTCAAGTACTCTTCGCGCGTGTCAACAGCAATACACGACAAGTACGCTTGTTAAGTATGAAGATTCCGGCGACAGTTACTCGCAAGAGATTGAACTTTCTTCGTCAACCGCAAGAAACTTGAATCTCGCTTCAGTTACTCCTACGACTCATGTTGGAAACACATCCGATGAAGCAGACGATGTTTATTGGAAAATAGGAATACCATCTGGTCAAGCCGCGACTACATATAACGGAACGACTACAATAACTTCCAAGACAAACTCAAACACGACTGCGGATACAAACGAAACTTTGTGCAACTAGTAAAAGCTGTGATGTAAACGAAAGGGGCATTGCGTATCGCTTGTTTATGGCGATATAATGCAGTGCCCCTATTCGTGAACCAGAAACATAACACGCATATCGTAGGCTAACCGTTTTACGCGCATAGCGTGTTATATTTGAGATTTCATGTTGCAGGAATTACACTTTACGCTTTACAGGGTAAAAATTAAAGCATCGTTATTTTTTCTATCCTCAATAGTTGTTTTTAGCATTGGCGCATATGCTGACGCTGGTTTTGGCATCAGCCCTCCGTGGCTAAAAAATACGCACTTGTCTCCCGGATCGCATTACGAGCAGGATATTTTTTTAGTTCAAGGAAAGCCGGAAAGCTCCGTTCAAGTAACGGCTACCATCGAGAGCGCGGAGCAAATCGCAAGTTGGATAAATTTTAAGCCCGGAAATGCGTTTATAATCCCCGCCGGAACCCAGCAATTTCCAGTTCGAGTAACCGTTGATGTGCCGCGAGATGCCGGATACGAAACATATACGGGTAAAATACGGTTTGTCGCGACTTCTGTCGGAGCCGACAATAATTCGAATATCGCCATACAACTTGGTTCTCTAGCCGAAATTACGCTTACCGTAACAAGCGATGAATATTCCGACTTCAATGTAAGGGGAGTGAGCATAGACGATATAGAAGAGTCGATGCCCATAACTATGGGTGTACGGTTGGAAAACCTTGGAAATATAAAAGTTAGACCTACGAGGATTAGTTTGCGAATATACGATAAATGGCATGAGCAAATCCTCCAGGAAGGCGATGCTGAAACAACGGAATGGATAGAATCATTTGCTACGGGTATGATAAGAGCCACTATGCCGACTACGCTTTCTTTAGGAGATTATTTTGCGGACTTTGAAATATATAAGGGGGAAGAAGTTATCGCGCGAGATAAAGAACGGTTCAATATCGTTGAGAAGGGCACTCTCGCGCACTGGCCGCGCTTTCTTGGTATGAGCATAGTTTGGTGGGGAAGCGGACTGGGAGGGTTGCTTTCCGTGCTTTCAGTCGTCAAATTCAATCTTTTCGCAAAACTACTCCGCATTTTAGGTATAGAGGTCAAACGAAAATCGCGGAGCGCGGCAAAAAATAACAAGCGAAAAATTTCAAGACAAAAAGTTTCAAAAATTCTTCCCGAAAGCGCAAAAATCAGGGATCCACTCCCGACTATGGGATTTCGGCCAATCGCAATCACGGCAAGTTCGCGAAAAAGGCGCGCTGTTCAAAAATCTCAAATCAATGAACCCAAGCGGCGCGGAAAACGCCGAAAAACCATAGGCGCATAGCGCCCTCTCATTAAGTTTAATTTTTTAACGGTGAAGTCATACTCGATTCTTTTTTTAATATCCTTAGGTATTTCTTTGTGCCTCGTTGCGGGCTCTCTATTTTTTGCAAACCAAACAAACGCAGAAGTAGTCACAACTTCGGTAACCGTAACAATTTGCGGAGATAACGCCGTTGACGGCAATGAGCAGTGCGATGATGGTGGAACCGTATCAGGCGACGGATGCAGTTCATCGTGCCAGCTTGAAGGCCCTATTTGCGGAAACGGAACCGTTGAAACGGGCGAACAGTGCGATGACGGCAACGGACTCTCCGGTGATGGATGTAGTGCTTCGTGCATAGGCGAAGGCGGGGGATCCGGCATTTACATACCGCCTCCGGCAGGTAAAACGACTGTAATCGCGATAGGAAAAGCATACCCCGCGAGTCGCGTTACTCTTCTTGTTGACGGCGCGCATAAAAGTGAAGTTACAGCTGATAGTTTCGGTGGTTTTCGTTTCGAACTCGAAGATACGGACGGCGGAACATTTACATTCGGCTTTTTTGCGTTAGATATTTTTTCCGCCCGTTCATTGACTTTTAATTTTACGACATCAATAAGCCCGTACACATTGACAACGATCGGAGGGATTTTACTCCCGCCCACGCTTATGGTCAATAAAGCAAAGGCAAGCGCCTATGATATAGTGACTTTACGCGGGAGTAGCGCGCCTTCGAGCAGGGTAACAATTGAAATTCAGAATAACAACAAAAAAATGACTCAAAGCGTGCGTGCGAATTCCGGCGGCATATACGAATACGACATATTCACGCATCTTCTCGGCGCGGGAATTTACCAAATAAGAGTCAAGGCAGAATCAGAAGATTTACTAATAAGCACATATTCTCAAGTTATAAGTTTTAGAATTCTCACCAATAAAGAGATGACGGCGGATAAGGAAAATCCCGAAATAGCTCCCGAAAGGGAAGAAAAAAACAAGGACATAAAACCGCCTTATGATTTTTCCAGGGACATTAACGGCGATTCGTTTGTGAATCTTACGGATTTATCCATAATGTTTTATTATTGGAAAACATCAAATCCATTAACGGATTTTAACAATGACGGCATAACAAATATTTTTGACTTTTCAATTTTAATATATTGGTGGACGGGATAGCGTCATGAGACATAAAACTTGAAACATAAAATCTTTTTATTGGTAATTGTTTTAATACTTCTAGCGCCCGCGAACGCAAGGGCGGCAGTTTTATATTTTAAACCAAACCAATCCAGCCACAATCTCGGTGACACATTCATACAGGAAATTCGCCTGAACACCGAAGGAGAATTTATAAATACCGCGGAAATTTATATTGAATACCCTCAAGATATATTAGAGTTGGCAGATTTCAGCAATGGAAATTCCGTACTTTCTCTGTGGATCGAAAATCCAGAGGTAAAAAACGGATTTATACATTTCATAGCCGGAGTTCCCGCGGGATATCAGGGTTCTGACGGATTTGTCGCGAAGATGATTTTTTTCACAAAAACTTCCTCGATTCAAAGCGACACGGCTAACGCTAACGCGCTTTTGGGCACTATTCGATTTAGTGAATCCTCAAAAATTCTGCTAAATGACGGAGTCGGCACTTTGGCAAATGTTGAGTTCGAAAGCGCGAATGTGGTCATTATTCCAAAACTGTTATCTAAAGTTGAGGATGAATGGCACGATGAAATTATGCTCGATTCGACGAGTCCCGAACCGTTCATAGTTTCTGTTTCAAAGCATAAAGATATTTTTGGAGGGAAATACTTTATTTCATTTTCTACTGTCGATAAGCAAACCGGCATAGATCATTACGAAGTTTTTGAGTACTTCGACGGCAAAGTTTCCGAAACAAAAAACGCGGCAAGCCCGTATCTTTTGGATAATCAAGAACTGAATGATATAATTCGGGTACGGGCAGTAGATAAACGCGGAAACGAAGCGATATCGGAAATTCGGTTAAATAATGAATTAGAAAGCAAAACTCAAAATCGCATTTCAAAAACCGCGATACCTGTATTTATTTTTTCCGTATTATTAGTGTGCGCTTCAGCTATAGCGATATATGCGAAAAAAAGCAGAAAAAAATAGAAAATGCAAAATTGCGATTTCCACTTTGCTTTTCAGTTTTTTAATGATACCCGCATTTTCCGAAGCGGCCGTATTATCTGTAGGTCCGACCTCCGGAACTTTTACGGTTGATAATACTTTCGATGTCCGAATAATTCTGGATACTAAAGGAAAATCCGTAAATGTAATTGATGCCCAGCTTGTTTTTCCACCCGATAAGCTACAAGTCGTAAATCAAAGCGCCGGAAAATCTATAATTCAAATATGGACATCAGCTTTCAGCTTTGATAATGCGCGCGGCATTTTGAAAATTCAAGGGGGCATACCGAGCGGCATTCAAACATCAAACGGACTGATTGCAACTGTAACTTTTAGAGTTAAAGCGGTCGATACCGCGTACCTTAAATTTTCCGATGATTCGGAGGTTCTGCTAAATGATGGCCTAGGCACGAAAGCTCTTGAGAATGTTTCTAATGGAGTATATACGCTTTTGCTTCCCCCTCCGGCGGGTCCTATCGTAGCATCCGAAACTCACCCCGATGGATCAAAATTCTACAACAATTGGACGGCATTACTAAACTGGACTCATTTTGAAAATGTCCGCGCATATAGTTATACCCTTAATAACGATCCGGTTGATACCCCCGATGATATATCAGAAGGAATCGAAAGTTCTGTAGCGTATAAAAATCTTGCCGATGGAATTCACTATTTTCACATAAAGGCGTTAAGGGATGATTTATGGGGCGGAGCAACGCATTTTCCTATAAGCATTGACACGACTTCTGCGGCTGATTTCCTGATTGAAATTTCCCCTTCGGATAAAACCATTTCCAAAAATCCGAATATTATTTTTGGAACCACAGATTCATTATCTGGGATCAGCTATTACGAATTGAAAATTTTATCAGCCGGTTCCGATGCTGAAAATGGAAGTGAACCGTTTTTTATGAAAGCGACAAGCCCTTATAGCCAGGAATTCGGATTGGGATCCTATACCGTAATCGTCAGGGCCTATGACAACGCGGGCAATTGGAGGGAGCAAGTAAAAAATTTCAAAATTGTCAATAAGATTATAGGAATCGCGCAAAATCAAGGCATAAGCATTAGAGGGTCGTTCATCATTCCGTGGGTATGGGCGTGGACAATAATTTTTTCGGTTTTAACCGCATTCGTCGTGATAGCTTTAAGGATCTGGCGATGGCATAGGGAAATCGAAAATAGGCATGAATCCAGACAACTCCCGCCGGAGACAAAAAATAAACTGGACGAACTCAAACGATACCGAAAAAAATACGGAAAGCTCATTGTTTTTATAAGTTTTATCGGAGCTCTATGCCTTTTTTCTCCGCAAGTAAAAGCCGACAGCGTCAATTTATCGCCTCCATTCGTTCAGACCGTATCAAGAAATATCACAAACGAAGAGATATTCTATATCGGCGGCATTACCAGCTCCGCAAAGGTTGATGTAATAATATACCTGCAGGAATTGGAAGCCGGCCAAGCCTCGAGCTATTATGTGACATCCGACAGTAATGGTAAGTGGTTCTACAGTCATCCTAATTTTCTTTCTGCTGGAGATTACCTTGCCTGGACACAAACCCGACTTGGCGACGAATTTAGCCCGCCAAGCCCGCAAGTAAACATATTTGTCCGCGAAACCGCTTTACAATTTGGCGCGTCAAGATTAAGTTACGAAACCGTATATCTACTGGTTATTTTCGTCCTTATGGTGGCCGTAGTAATTCTTTCAATTTTTATAATTTTTCACGCGTATCATGGACGAAAAAAGCATAAAAGGTTTGCGAAAGAACTTATGGAAGCGGAGGAAGCAATCAGGCGAGGATTTGCCGTGCTAAGGCGCGATATACAAGCCGAACTCGAAGTGATTCAAAGGGCGAAAATATCAAAAACTCTATCCGCCGAACAAATCGCGCTCGAAAAACAATTTTTGCGCGATATGGAAGTTGCGGAAAAAAATATCGGCAAAGAGGTATGGGATATAGAACGATACTCGTAGAAATAAAGATTAGTTCAAAATGGCGATTCGTGTCGCCATTTTTGTTTGATGTTTTTCGGCTTTTGTGCTTTTCTGCCCGAAGCGGGTTATCCTATGGCTGAAATGTTTTCGTTTGCCAAGCCACGATAATTTCCATATAATTGAAGCATGGAAAATCTTGTCCTATACCGTAAATATCGTCCCCAAACCTTTTCCGATGTTGTTGGCCAGGAATATGTGATAAAAACTATTACCGGAGCCATTAAAAATAACGATTTCGCGCACGCCTATTTATTTTCGGGCCCAAGAGGAACTGGAAAAACAACGCTTGCGCGGCTTTTAGCAAAATCGCTAAATTGCGAGAATAGAAAAAACGGCGAGTACGCTCCATGCGAAAAATGCGTATCATGTTCGGAGATTTCTAAGGGCGTATCGGTTGACATTATCGAAATTGACGCGGCATCGCACAGGGGAATAGACGAAATACGCCAACTTAAAGAAAACATAAGATTCGTTCCTACTCGCGGAAAATTCAAAGTGTACATAATAGACGAAGTTCATATGTTGACAAAGGAAGCATTCAATGCTTTGCTCAAAACACTTGAGGAGCCGCCAACCCATGCAATATTTATAATGGCTACAACGGAACTCAAAAAAGTTATACCAACTATAATTTCAAGATCGCAAAAATTTGAATTCAGAAAATTGACAAGGGGCGAAATTGCCAATCGTTTGCGGCTCCTTATGACAAAAGAAAAAAAGGAAATCGATAGCGCGGTTCTTGAAACAATATCTGCCCGCGCGGGAGGTTCAATACGAGACGCGGAAAGTATGCTCGGCCAAATTATGTCGCTTCCAGAAATCAACATAGAAAATACCAAAAATCTTCTTGGTTTCGCGGACTTTTCCGAAATAGCGCAATTTATTCGGTTTCTCGTTGATTCAGATAAAAAAAACGCGTTTGCATTCATAAGCGAAGGTGTATCTAAAGGTTACGACTCTGAAGATTTTATTAAAAATATCTTGAATTATCTCCGCTTTGTGATGTACTTAAAGGTTGATGAACAACTTTCCGAAATAATTCTGCGGGAAATGTCACCGGAAGAATTCGAGGATCTAAAAGAAATAGCGGCAAAATTTGAACTTCCGCGCCTCGAAAAGGCATTTCGTCTGTTTCTTGATGCGTCCGCGAATATAAAATATTCGCCAATAGCGGAATTGCCAGCGGAGCTTGCGGTGTTTCGATTATTTGAAAATTAAATGGAGCGTATTTATTAGAAAACGATTGTGCGCGCGAAAAAAATTGAAAAACAAATTAAGTACAAAGGGGGTTGAAAAATCAGATACATGATATTCTAATTTAAAATCCTTCGAGCAATATTTAGCATTGCCGGGTCGTCTAATGGCAGGACAGAGGCCTTTGAAGCCTTCAATCTAGGTTCGAATCCTAGCCCGGCAACCAATAAAGAGAAGAAAGAGGTTATACTTAAGTTGATTGGTAAAAAACGATATGAATA
>MHOE01000013.1 GCA_001819985.1 Candidatus Spechtbacteria bacterium RIFCSPHIGHO2_02_FULL_43_15b | reverse complement strand
AGAAGCAAGAAGCTCAAAAAGATGAAACGACCAAGGGCGAGTATCCAGACATCAAAGAACAGCTGGGTATAAAAGAAGTTGATGAAAATCTTAACCCGCCAGAGGGTGAGCATAAAGACGACGAGCAAGTGCATGGTGGGGAAAAAGACCAGCATAATGATATTTTAAGGCAGGCGGATGAGTCAAAAATAGGGGGCGGAAAGGGTACAGTTGATAAAAACATCATCGTTCAGCAAAACCCGATTGTTCACGAAGGCGAGCGAGTTAGTAAAGAAGAAATCGCGACGCGTAAAGAAAAAGTTGGAAGAGTTGATCGCCGAACGCGTTATGAAGTCAGACCAGACAAGGCAAGTATGCGCGAAGTTATAAGAAATATCCGCCGTATTATTACCGATGTTTCAGAAATAAAAAGTGGGACAGTCGATATAAAAGGCACTACTGGAAACTTTGCGCGTCGCGATTTTCGTTTTGATTATGAAAAAGAGCGAGAGAAACAGCCCGAAATAGTTTTGTTTATTGATATGGGCGGACCTGTTGACGAATGGAGTCCTCTCGTCAACGAAGTTGCCGAGGCAATGACCGAAGGATTAACAAAATTGGAGGTGTATTTATTCCACAACAATTTGTATGGATATGTTTGGAAACCAGACCCAAAAAATCTGTTCGCCTCAAGTCATGCCAAACCCGATTCTCTAATTGATGTTAAGAAAATTGTTAAACATCGGAAAAAAGTCATTATTTACGGCGATGCGGAAATGTCCTATTCTGAATTTGAAGGCGACGGCTGGCCGCCGAGTGGCAACGAAGAACGAGTTAGGCAGTTTAGTATGGGCGGAGAAGAATGTTTAAGTTTTATAAAAAGGAAAGCGGACGCCGTCGTGTGGATAAATCCGGTGTTTCAGAAAGAATGGGAAGAACGAGACGATTCTGGAACGATATACGCCACCAACGCGATTATTCCAATGCACGATTTGACTGTTGGGGGCGTTGAAGATGCAATCAAGGAATTGATGAAAAAATAGTTCCGTCAAAAATCCAAAAAACCCGTCATCAACTACCCTTTATCATTATAATGTCTGATAGGGTTGATAAAAATTAGCGTAGGTTATACAATTCTTGCATGGATTTAGAATTAGCAAGACAACTGAATAAATATCTAGTGTAATTTTAGCTGATTAATTAAAGTAAAATCTTTATATGAAAAAATTACCCAAAAGTTTACGCAAATACATAAGGAAAGAAAAAGCCCGTATAAAACGGGATATTTTGAGCAAACAAGAGAGATCTGAATTTATAGATAATTTGTATAAGAAGTTTGGTTTTGCGTATCTCGAAAATAAGAAACGGGCCGCGTAAATTTACGCAACCCGTTTATATTATAAGTTTTGCTAGAATCATTGTGCCGGCGATTATTATTGCCAACGGCGCAAGTTTCCATGCGGAATAAGGTGTTTCTTTTGAAATTCTTTGTTCCACCAGATTCTCTCTAATTTCCGAAAAGAGTTCATCCGTTTGTTGCCGGTCGAAGTATTCGCCGTCAACCTCTTTGGCTATGGCCCGCAGAGTGTCCGCGTTTAACGCCGCAACAACTTTTTTTCCGCCGAAAGTTTTTTCCACGGCAATTACATTACCCTTATTATCGTATATCGGTATAAAAGCTCCGTCTTTTTCTCCAACACCTACGACAATAAGCTTAATATTGTTTTTCCGGATGTCTGCTAGCGAGCGTACGAATTCGTTGCCCTCGTTAGTGTAGCCGCCGTCGCTAAACAGTATGATAATGCGCGATTCGGCTTCCTTGGGAAAGGTGTTTGATGTGATAAGTAAAGATCTTGCGATATTCGATCCGCTTCCGGTTACGGACTCTATAAAAACTATGTTATCGAGCGTAGCGTTTGCATATGAGCAGTTGTGGGAATTATCCGCAAAATCCGAGAAATATGAGTGAGACCTTACTTTGTCGGTAAACGCGTAAATGGCGGTTCTTATGTTCGGGAATTCATCGCATATTTCTTTCACAATTGACTTTGATTTTTCAAGCTGATTTCTAGTGCCAAGGGGCCTTTCTGCCGCTTGGCTTTTCGAGACATCTATAAGGAACAAAACATGGGCGGTTTCAGCAAGATTTTTTTTGTTCGAAATAGGTGTCGGGATAATAATAAGGATTAGCGAGCCGAGTATTGCCGCTAGGCAGGCAATCCTTATGAAATGCGTCGTTAAAACGGTGTTTTTCGGCATCCATAGCATTGCTGAAATGGAAGCTCTTTTGAAGACGCCTTTTATTAGGAACAAAAATGAAACAAACGCGGCAATTGCTACGGCCGTGAACATTGCTATTTGAGTATATTCCATTTAGTAGCCCAAAGCTGTCGAAGTGGTATTTTCTTCGGGTCCCGGGGGGGTATCGGGGTCGGGAGGATTTCCGCCAAGAGAAGGGATCGACCCTGACTGGGTAAGTTTATTTTTTAGATCAGTATTTCTATCGTCGCGTTGGTTCGCTTCATTTTCTCCGCCTTCTTGCTGTGTTTGCGGAGGTATACCGCCTATTGGTGGAGGAAGTTTGAGGGGTTGTATGCCTTTGACGCGGGCTAATTCTTCGAGTACCGAAAGGTTATGTTTCGCGTCAAAGTAGGAAGGGTCTTTTCTTAGAGATTCGCGCAGAGAATTTCTTGCGGAAAGATACGCGGTATGTTCTCCGTCTTTCTGGAAAGCCATCAGGTTTATCCATCCGTTATTATAGAGCGCGTATTTCTTGTTCTGTTTTTGTCCGGCATCGTTTGCGATTTCTTGCCATGCATCCGTAATTCGGGGAAGATCGGAATAGTCGCCTTGGATTGGGATTTGTGCGGTCTTATCCATAAGACCTTCGAAGTTTTTGATTTTCCGTTCCTCGTATATGCCCGAAAGAAGCAGAGCAAGTCCGGTAAGCGTAAGGAATAAGCCGGCCGAAAGAATTAACCCATTTGCCGTTATTCTTTTCCTAAGACCTATTTTTAGATTCAAGATCATTTGAGTTCTCCTTTACGGGATTTTCGGAAATTTTTCGCTTACGACAATCGCAAAAGCGATAAACACGAACCCCGCCATCAAAAAATACAAAGCTAGTGATTTTTGATCCAGAACGGTTTTATGAAGCGTGGCTGTCGGGATATCCTTTGCTATAAGGTTTGATATTTCTTCTATGCTGTTGACATCTTCTATTTTATACACTGGAACGGAAGTGCCGCTGAAAAGCCCAAGTTTTTGCGAAGATAACTGTCGCCTTTCTTCATCCGTGATTTTCGTATAGTCAGATGTTATCGCGACTGCGTAAGTTTTTATTTGGTATTCGTCTTTGAATTTCTGAAGGATAACTGGAACTTTTCTATCAAGCCCGTAGTTCTGAAGCTCAAGATCGCCTACATATACGAGGATTTCGTCTCCCCGATAGCCATTATGGGATAAAATAAAATCTTTAGCGAAGAAAAGGCCTTTTTCGGATTGCGTGCCTTTTGCTTCCGCGTCTTCTTTTAAGCGTAAGGCCTCGCTAAGATTTTCAAGGGAAGCACTGGCAAGTCTTTCTGGCTGAAGAACTTCTATGATTTGTTTTCCGTCCGTGGTGAAGTCCCTCGATATATAGCTGTTGCTGTCAAAGAATATCAAAGAGAAAGCGTCTCCTTCTCTTTTTTCAACAAGTTTTCGCACAAATATTCCCGCTCTTCCCATGCGAGTTTTTTCGTATGAGGGAAGGGGAGAGTTTGAATCGTCAAATCCAACAGTCATACTGCCGGAACCATCAAATAAAATAAGTATCCTTCTCGATTGCGTGCTGTTCGTTTCGTACTTTGCTAATCTAGGATCGAGCGAAGCGGATATGAATATCAGTATTGCCGCAGACGATAGGATAAAAGTAAGTATTTTTACTAATCTCATCTTCGTGGACATTTTGTTCAGCAGAAACCCTTTTGTTGTGGGTATTTCATTGTGCTTTTTTCGTCGCGCGTAGAGAAAGTAAATGAGCGTAAGGATAACGATCGCAACGCATACAAAAAAGGGAGAAGCAAAGCTGATAAATATAGGACCTACAATCATTTCGCGTCTCCCTTATTTTTAGTAATTTTTCTAATCTCCGCTATGCATTGAGAAAGAAGATCCGCATCCATATCGCTTTCTTCTTTGTACCCTTTTTGAAGCCGTATTTTTATGGGCTGGACATCTTTTGCGTCGTATCCTTTAGTTTCTAGTCGTAAGCAGAGATGGTACAAGTTGTCATGAGCAACGGTTTCCTGTCCTTTTTCAAGCATATCGCTGACCTCATTAAGCATTTGCTCCAAGTAATCTATAGGTTTATTTCCCAAATCATTTGGAGTGACTTTAGCGTTTCGTATGCTCCGGTAGAGCATCGCGCTGAAAGCGCATAGACCCAAGAAGATAAAAAGATATGCCGTCGCAAATCGCAGGTTTGTAATGACCTTGTTGTATTCGGGTCTTGCCAGCCGGCGAGGTTCGCTCGATGGATCGGCTGTTTTTACGAAACGCACTGTCGTGTGGATGCTCAATACGATCGAGTTTTTATCTAGCGCGTACGGCACTAGAAATTGAAGCCGTTCGGTTTCTTCTTCAGTATGCCAGCACTGAAATTCTGATACAATGCGTATTTCAGAAATATTACGCTCCAGTTCTCTTTGTTTGATAACTGGCGTGGAATATTCTTCGCAGGCAGTAAGATAATGCTCTTTGAATTCGGCATAATTTTCAGATAGTTTAGCGTCTTCTACTAGAGCTTTGTTTTTATCATATAGAATTACAAGTTCTACGCGAAGCACATCTCCGATGAGGACCCCGTTTTCGGGGTTAACCTGTAGAGACGCGTAAATGCCGTCTTCAATTGCCTTTTGCGTTTCTTGATTCTGGATTCCGTCCCTCGCGCTTCTTTCTATTACACCCGCTCTCATTAGAGAAAGGAGGAGCAATGTCGCAAGGAGCGCAATAATAAGACCGATTGCGACGATTTTCATACTCCTCCTTCGATTAGAGTTTACTCCTATCTCAATCGAACTTTGCCCCTATTCGATAGCCACCCTATTATGGTTGTGAGGGTCGCGTGGTCGCTTTCAGTTTCAATCCATAAATTTTCTACACCTAGAGAATTAAATGTTTCTTTTAACTCGGAATCAAATCGAGAAAGTTCGTCGTTATTTGATAACTCGATAACTTTGGATGTTTCCATATCCGCGGAAGCCAGCCGGAAATTTTTCATTGGTATTCTTTCGCGCGGATCGCGCAATACAACAGGTATCAATTCCTGATACAGAGAAATTTTCCGCAGTTCTTTTTCCACTTCTTTGATATCAGCAAAAAGAAAATCTGAAACAAAGAAAACTATATCTCCGTTGCGGCCGTGTTTCAGGAGCAGAGAAGACGGAAGTTTTATATCGGCTATTTTGTTTTGAGCTGTGCCGGGAAATGAATCCGCCAGAGTACTTAATTGCCGGGTGGCGATTTGACCCATTACGGGTTTGGCGAAAAAATCAATTTTGTCGCCAAAAAAAATGAAACCCAGCGAATTCGGACCGCCTAGCGCGAGCCATTTTATGAATTCGAAAAAAACTCCGATAGATTGCGGTTTTTGTCCGAAATTCATCGATGAGCTGGATTCAACAACAAGCCAAATTCTCAAGTTTGTTTCTGCTATGTCCTCACGCGTCATTAGATTGCCGGTTTTTGCGAAATGATGCCAGTATATTTTTCTTGAATCGTCTCCGGGAGTATATTCGCGCAAACTATAAAATTCCTGGCCGCTTCCTATTAGTCTGCTTTGAAATTGGCCCGAAACTCTTGAGTTGGTTTTTTGCCGTGGTTCAAATCCTAGGCGATTAAAAACCCTTGCTTTAATATGCGTTTTCGACATGTTCGCCTCTTGCTTTGCTTATAATATCGCTTACCAGTGTTTGCCAGTCGGATTCTCCGCCTTGCCATTGGAAATTCATCATCAATCTTGGTTTGAGCAAAGGCAGAGCCACGGCATCTACATCCTCTGGAATGACGGAATCAGACCTTCTGATAACTAAAGCATGACCCTTGGCGGCTCTTACGCACATCTTTGTTGTTCTTGGCGATGCCCCGAGTTCTATCAGGTTATTTTCAGAATTTCGTGTGCAACGGATGAGTTTTACTATGTACCTGTAAATACGGTCATTTACATAAATACCTTTATTTACAAACTCTGCAATCGAAATGAGTTCTTCGGGCGACGATATCTTTTGAACGCCAACAGAGTCCTCTGTGACTTGTTTTGCTACTTTAATTTCGTCATCTTCGCTGGGGTAGGGAAACATCAGCTCGAACATAAATCTGTCCAATTGAGCTTCGGGCAGAGGAAATACTCCGTCGTGGTCGATAGGGTTTCTTGTTGCTATAACAATGAAAGGCCTCGGAAGATCTATGGTTCTGCTGAAAGTGAAAGATACGGTTTTTTCCTGCATTGCCTCAAGAAACGCGGATTGCGTTTTTGGGGGGGTTCTGTTGATTTCGTCTGCCACAACAAAGTTCGCGAAAATAGGGCCATGTCTCATCTCAAAATTTTTGATATCCGGACGCCATATCTCCGTGCCGATGATGTCCGAAGGGGTCATGTCTATCTTTAGTTGTATGCGGCTGAAAGTGCATCCGGAAACCTCTGCTACTGTCTTTGCAAGCAGTGACTTGGCAAGTCCCGGAACCCCAGTATATAGAAGGTGTCCGGAAGCGACCATAGCCACAAGGGATAAATCTATCAATGCATCGTAGCCCTCGATGCGCTTTTTCACTTCGAGTTTGATGCGCTCGATTCGTTCGCAAATTTCTTCAAATTCCAGCATAGCAACCTCCATTTAGGTATTTGATTGTCAAAAAACGAGTTCGTATTATGGTAACAGCGAAAATCTGATATGTCAATTCGATTTTTGACATTAAACGGCGCTTATTATATGATTTTTACTAATATGAGTTCCAATATTATGGAGGGTAAAAGTATGGAGGTTGCGAGAACTTTTTTGAGTCCGACTTTCGGCATGATGACTTTGGATGAGACATGCCGAAGCGTTTTCGATTACATATCGGCAGACGATAAGTGCCGCTACTCAATAATAATCGGCACTGATTCCGAGGGTTTTGGCGAGGTGGACTTTGTGTCGGTGATCGTCGTGCATCGCATAGGCAAGGGCGGAAGATTTTTTGTGACAAAGACAAAGATCCCGAATATAGTCGAATTGAGGCAGAAGATACACCAGGAGGCGGCGTTATCTTTGGAGGTTACGGAAATAGTTGTCAGGAAACTAAAACAGTTTATAGATGAAGACATTTTATTTAAGGGTCTTGAAATACATGTGGATATAGGCAGGAATGGCCCGACAAAAGATATGATAAAAGAGGTAGTTGGCATGATAAAAGGTTGCGGCTATAATGTGAAAATAAAGCCGGATTCTTTCGGAGCGTCATGCGTGGCGGATAGATACACGGGATAATATACGGTAATATTCGGTTCTCTTTACTTATTTTTAGCTTTGTGGTATTATAGTTTTAACAAATTTTGAAAAGGGGAGGCAAATCATGGCAGGATGGTTCTGTAACATATGCCGCAGAAATTTTTCTTGGATTCCTCCGGTTCGGGATCCGAACGGAAAGGATCGGCCCCAGACGAGGCCATCGGAGTGCCCGAACTGTCTAATCCCGGATTTTGGGGGATCAGACCCAACGATAGACGCGACCGATGGATAAATAATTTTTTCAAATTCGTGTTGAAAAGCCGTGTAATATCGCGGCTTTTATGTTTACAATGCTTGACGGATTATACTTTTATGCCTATTATTCTCAATGAACTTGTAAGTTGGGGGTTTCAAAAATGGAATTGGGAGCTAGAGAGAAGGCGTTGTATTTTTTCCTGGGCGAGATGCTCGAAGATTTCAAAGCTCACGGGTTTTCGCCATCAGGAAAGCAAGATTCAGCCGCAAGGTTTTTGGAACAAAAAAAGCTGATGTCATTTTTAGCACTCTGCGTAAAAATGCGGGAACAAACACTGCGCGATCTGTTGCGCGTGGCGGGGGTCCTTAACAGGGAAGACGAGAAGCAATCAAAAGAAGGCGAGTCCTTAGAAGAATATCTATTTGAAGCTCATAGGAATGTGGAGAATCTGGAAACTATTCGTGCTTGGGCGATTAAAGATCTCGATGGTAAAGTGAGTCTCGTTCATTGTATTTCAGAATTTGAGTGTTCCGCAGAAGGCATCGATAATTTTTTGCCAAACAATCTGGCGCATTGGGGAAAAAGAATCACGCTTGTTATTTCGGAAATGCGTTTGGATGCGGATACGCGAAAACGCGTAGAAGACGCGAAGAAGTCAAGGTTAAGGAGAAGTAATAATCCAGAAGATTAACGCGAAGCGTTAAAAGTCCTCAACGAGGGCTTTTTACTTTTACGCGGATAGTTTTCGTGATAATATTCATAGAGTTCGCGCGGCGGTCATTAAACTTGAATATTTTATCATTTCATTGTATAATATTTTTATGAAAAACTCCAGCGAATACAAAAGTGTAGTTATAATAGGCGGCGGCAGTGGAACATCCGCGGTGCTCGAAGGCCTAAAAAAATATCCGGTAAACCTTTCGGCTATCATTACAACCGCGGATAACGGCGGCTCTTCGGGTAAACTACGAGACGAATTCGAGATGATCCCCCCCGGAGATATACGCCAGTGCCTTGTTGCTCTCGCGTCTAGGAATTACGGCTATTTGAACGATCGTTTTCAGGAGGGGTCTTTGCAGGGGCACACTCTTGGCAATCTTTTAATCACTCTTTTTTACCAAAAAAACAAAGATTTTCAGCAAGCGATAGATGAGCTTCTGGTTTTAGCGGGCGCTAAAGGATCGTTAATTCCGGCGACATTGAGGCCGGTTAATTTAGTGGCTAAATTTTCAGACGGGAGCGAAATCGTCGGTGAAAAAAGCATAACAAGATCGAGAATTGTCGGCGAAAAGCTAAAGAGAATGATGATTTCTCCCGCCGCGACAAAGGCAAATCCAAAGGCGATTTCAGCGATAAAAAACGCTGATGTTATAATCGTAGGGCCGGGCAATCTTTTCTCGAGCGTTATCCCTAATTTTCTCGTTAGAGAAATAAGAGATTCATTCAAAAATTCGGGCGCGAAGAAAATATACATAGCAAATCTTTTCACCCAGCCGGGTCATACGGATAAATTTTCAATAAGCGATTTTGAAAGGCAGATTTCAAAATACGCGGGCGGAGTCAAATTTGATTACATTATACACAACACAGCGTCTATTCCGGATAAAATTCTGAAAAAGTATAAGAATTCCGCGCTTTCGCACGCCCTTTTGGCAAACGAGAGCGAGAAAGGCGACAAAAGATTTATCGGCGGAGAGATTGCCAGATTATCGCCAAAAGAAATTATAAAGTCAGACCCAATGGCTAAAAATAGAAATCCATTCTTGCATGATTCAAAGAGGGTTGCGAAGATTATAATGGGGATTGTCGAGGGATAATCGGGAATCGAAAGAGCCCTCGTTTTCTATTGGTTTTTATCATGCGAATTTAACATATGAAGATTATCAAGCTTTCAGAAAAAACTGCGATCGAGCAAGCGATTTCAACGTTGAAACACAGCGGTTCGATAGTGTATCCTACCGACACGGTGTATGGGCTCGGCGTTAATCCGTTTGACGATTTTATAATGAGGCGTTTGTTTCGAATCAAAAAACGCCCCTCGGAAAAAGCAGTGCCGTTGATAGTGAAAAATATAGCAATGGCGAAAAAGCTTGCTTATATTGATTCGTCGGCTGAAAAAATTCTAAAAGCCATTTGGCCTGGAAGCGTAAGCGTTGTTTTGAAGAAAAGAGACATAGTGCCGAATTGGATAACATCGGGAAAAGACACAATATCTCTAAGGATGCCAAATAATGATTTTTGCATCGCGCTTATAAGAGCGTTTAACGGCCCCATAACTTCAACTTCGGCAAATATTTCAGGGGAAGAACCGATGACCGATGCCGCGAAAGTTTATGAACGGTTTAGAAAAGAAACTTTTAGGCCGGATCTGATAATAGATGCAGGAGTTTTAGAGCAAGGGCAGGCATCCACTATTCTGGATTTAAGTCAGGGCAAACCAAGAATTCTTAGAGTAGGGCCGGTGAGCGCAAAAGAAATAGCGGATATATTTAAGGTAAAATAAAATGAATTTTCTGCAATAACGCGATTTTTTGTAAAAGGAAAATTAAAACAAGATTTGCGTATGGATAATAAAGGAGGAATTTATGAAATATAAGCGATTAGCTCTTTTAGTGGGAAGGGGTTCCAGAGTTCCTCGAATTTTAGAATCAGTAAAAAGTATTTCCAATATAAATATTGTTTTAGTTTTAAGCTGTATCGGAAATGGGATTGGAATTTCTCGCGCGCGAGAAAACGGAATAAACACTGGAGTTCTCGAATGGTCAAACTACAAAAATAAAGCGGGAGGCAGAGAAATTTTTACGGGAAATGTTCGGCGTATGTTGGATGATTCAGGCGTAGATTTTGTGATAATGGCGGGTTGGCGCGTTTTGATGCCGGAAAGTTTCGTTAAAGCGTACGCGGGCCGTATTGTAAATGTTCATCCATCGCTTTTGCCCAAATATCGGGGAGACGGGGATAGGGCGATAGAAGAGCAGTGGCGCAACCGCCACGAAGATTTGAAAGCCGGGTGTACTGTCCATTTCGTCGATGAGGGAATGGATACCGGCGCTATAATCAGTCAATTTGAGATTGATTCAATAGGGTTTGATTCTGTCGAAGAATTAGCTGAAGCGATTCATAAAAAAGAAGATTTGCTTTTGGCGGGTTGCATAAAACTAATATCCGAAGGTAAAATCTAAAATTAAACAGCGCTATGCCGTTTTTTGTCTTGATGCTGTATTCTTAAAGTTGCCATATTTTTATCGAGCAAGTTTAAGGATGGATTTAAGAATAATCGGCAATTTAGTCATACCGTCGTTTCCGTCACTAAAATGTCCTTTTTCATGCTCAATAACAATTTCCGAGCCAAGTTTATCTCGAAAATCATCTTGGTTATCAAGCGGTACATAAGGGTCGTTATCGGAAAATATGGCAACGCTTTTGGGGAGATGAGATTTTACTTTTGTGGTTGTATAAATACACCCATGCAGGAAATTGGAAGGAAGCGGCTTCTGTTTAAGCTTATGTTTTGTTTTGGATTAGAATATACTATCTGTAGCAACCAAACTAAGGAACACTCCGTACAAGTACAGCAGAGGAGGTAGGTTATGCGTTTGAGGCTTGGGATCTTAGTAGTAGTAGGATTAATGTTAGTTCTTTTAGGCCTCTTGCTCTATGTGTTTCTAATCATCAGTCTTGATCAGATCGAAAATGGTAGAACTGCGTTTGGTAATACAGGTAAGTTCGGGACGATCGTCCTCAAGATAATATTAGGATTATTCGTAACAGGAGTTGTTATTTGGTGCATCGCACCTATGGTTTCTCTTGTATGGACAAAAAAATTGATACGACGGTGGATTAGCCACCGTCGTATCAGGGGCTGACGAAAGAGATTCCGCCAGTCCTTTATTTTTGTTCTCGATTTTACATCGAGATATTATAAAAGAATTTGCCACCAAAAAAAACAGCGTGCGAGCATCGTGGTGTTCGAAGGATATCAAAACCGCCCCCTATGAGCGGTTTTGTTTTGGTGCCCGGGGAGAGAGTTGAACTCTCATGAGGTTGCCCCCAATGGATTTTGAGTCCATCGCGTCTGCCAGTTCCGCCACCCGGGCATAAAATTTATATCGTATCTTAGATTGTCGGTTCGGCTAGTAGTTTGGGCGTTCGCGTTACGAAGTTATAATACTCAAAAATGCGAAATTTGTAAATTTTCTTCTCTGTGCGATAATACTAAGTAATGGCAAAGGTAATTAGCATAGCGAATCAGAAAGGAGGCGTTGGAAAGACCGTAACTTCGGTTAATCTTTCGGCTTATCTTGCGGCTTTAGGAAAGAAAGTGCTTTTGGTTGATTTTGACCCTCAAGCCAACGCAACTTCCGGAGTGGGGGTGGACCCGAGAAAGGTTGATTTTGGATCTTACCATATCTTAGATACCAAGATACCCGCTCACGAAGCTATTAAGCCCACGAATTCGCTTGGGTGCCACATAATCCCGGCCTCTTTTGATTTGGCGGGAGCGGGGGTTGAGCTTGTGAATATGAAAAATAGAGAGTTTCGCCTGCACGATGCTATAATCAAAGTAAGGACGGATTTTGACTATGTTATAGTTGATTGCCCTCCTAGCTTGGGGCTTCTTACGATAAATGGTATAGTAGCTTCAGATGAGGTTTTGGTTCCAGTACAGTGCGAATATTATGCTCTCGAAGGGCTTGCTCAACTTTTGGAAACAGTGAATTTGATTCGGGAAAATCTTGGCAAGGATATTGACATACTGGGCGCGGTTCTCACAATGTACGATAAGAGAAACCGTCTAGACAGGGAGATAGCGAAAGAGGTAAGGAGAAATTTTCCAGGATATGTTTTTGACACAATGATACCTCGGAATGTTGACTTAGCCGAAGCTCCCGGGCACGGAAAAACAATCTTTCAATTCAATCCCTTGTCTCACGGAGCGAGAGCTTATAAAATGCTTGCCGAAGAAGTTATAAAGAGGACATCGTAGTTTAGGCGGCTCGTAGTTTATAGAATATTAGAATTCAAACCCAAAATTTGTTTCTGCTTATTGTTTGCCGAAACAAGTACAATTAAATGCGCGGTCTAGCATCATTAATTCCACAAAAAAGAGGGCCTGGTGACGACCAGGGAGTTTCTCCAAAAGAAAGCGTTTTTTTAATAGATATAGACAAGATTCATCCAAACCCACTGCAACCAAGAAAGGAATTTGACCCCCAAGAATTAAAAGATCTCGCGGCATCAATAAGGGAATATGGGATTTTACAGCCCTTATTGGTTACTAAAATTGGAAAAGAGACGAGTACGGGAAGGGATGTTGAGTACGAATTGATTGCTGGAGAGAGAAGGTGGCGCGCGGCAAGGATGGTCAATTTGCCGAGGGTTCCGGTTGTTGTGCGAAAAAGCACTACGCCGGAAAAATTGGCGATTTCGGTTGTAGAAAATATACAAAGACAAAACTTGAATCCGATAGAAGAAGCTCGGGCTTATGAAGTGTTGAACAAGAAATTCGGAATGAGCCACAACGGTATAGCGGAGCAGGTTGGGAAAAGCAGATCGGTCATAACAAACGCTATTCGGATGCTTAAACTTCCGGAAGATTTGCTAAAAGCCGTCGAGGGAAAGAAAATTCCGGCAAGCCACGCCAAGTATCTTTTGACATTAAACAGCGAGCCCGACAAGCAAAAGAAGCTATTCGATGAAATGATGAAGGGCAATATGGATATATTCGAGGCGCAAAGTAGATTGTGGGAAATACAAAAAAGATTTGATAAGCCGGCAATGAGAGCCAGTATCGTGAGAGAAAACCCGGAGCTTTCGGAGTTTGCGAGTAAACTCAAAAATTACTGGGAAATGGGAGATATCAGGGTAAACAGATTCGGGTCTAAGACGCGAGTTTTCATAGAATTCGGAACGCAGGCGGATCTTGAGACATGGGTAAAGAGAGTGTTGAGTTCTTAGCGTCAATAATGCTATACGCGTTGTACATTTTTTACATTTTTAATCCTCTCCAGATGATTTATGAGCATATGAAGCTGATCGATATCAAAAACTTCCATTATAACGGATAAATCGGCATTTTGAGCGTCTGCCTGTTGCTCTGCCTTGATCGAGAGTATATTTATTCCCATATTCGATATTGTCGAGCTTACTTCCTGAAGCAAACCTACGCGGTCAAAAGCCGCTATTTTTATTTGCGCGAAATGCATATCTTTATTTGCCTGCCAAGAGGCGGGTATGATTCGCGATTTGTTTTTTTGAGCGAGGCGCATGAAGTTTGAGCATGACAGTCTGTGTATTGCGGCGTACGCTCTTATTGTTATATACGCGCCTATATCTTCTCCCGGGATCGGAGAACAGCAGTGAGCTATACGGGTTGCGGCGCCTTCAAGTTCGCCAAGTTTTATTTTATGAATTTTATCCGTTTTTTTACGCATTTTGGAAGAAAATGCCAAGCCAGTGATTGCTTTTTGAGCAAGTATTTGTTTTTCGTCAACGACATATTTTACCACTCTATACGGAGATATGTCTCCTTGCCCTACAGCGGCGATAAGGGATAGTTCATCTTTATACGGAAGATTTAAGAGAACATTGTCTTTTCTTGTCTTTTTCACGGAAATCCAGTTCGGCTGGTTTAACTTCTCAAGTTCGGCATTAAGAAGTTGCCGACCATGTTCTATATTTTCATCCCTCCGTGCTTTTTTGAGGTGAGCGCGGATTCGCGAACGCGCTGTGCTTGTTTTAACAAAACGAAGCCAGTCCCGCGAGGGTGTTCTGTTCCCCTCCCTTATTATTTGAATCAGATCCCCGTTCTTAAGTTCCGTATCGAGAGAAACTATGTCGCCGTTTACTTTTGCGGCGGAACAATTGTCGCCAAGTTGCGTGTGAATTAAATATGCAAAATCAACGGGAGTCGCTCCTTCCGGAAGGTCTATCACATCTCCATTCGGCGTGAAAACAAAAATCCTGTTTGAAAAAATATCTATTTTGAGGCCTTCGAGGAATTCGGAAGATTCGTTGACTTCTTTCTGCCATCGCCTAAGCTGTTTTATCCATTCGAATTTTTTACCTTCGGCTCTCGAACCCTTTTTGGGTTTTCCGCTTTCCGCGTAAAGCCAGTGAGACGCGATTCCGTTTTCCGCAAGTTCGTGCATCTCTTTTGTCCTGATTTGAAACTCTGTAATGTACCCCCCCCTCGAGAATACTGTTGTATGCAGGCTTTGGTAGCCGTTTGGTTTTGGAAGGGCTATGTAATCTTTTATTTTTTCGGGAAGCGGCCTCCAAAGTTTATGTATTATTCCGAGCGTGGCGTAACATTCCTCTATGTTTTTTACTATTATCCTCATCGCGACAAGATCGTGGACTTTATCCCAATTCATATCGTATTTCTTCAATTTTTTGTACAAGGACCAGTAGTGTTTTGCCCGCGTCTGGATCTCGATAGGGGAGATATCTTCTTTAAGAAGTTGGGCGCGCACATAGGGTTTTATGGATGCGAGATATTTTTCCCTTTCCGGATAGCGTTTTTTCACGCTTTGCATTATCATTTCATACTCCTGCGGATAGCAGTACTTAAAAGAAAGGTCTTCGATTTTTTTGGACAATTCACTTATTCCGAATCTAAATGCCAGGGGAGCGTATATTTCAAGCGATTCAAGCGCGATTCGCCTTTGTTTTGCCGGCGGAAGAGCGTCGAGGGTTGTTAGGTTGTGATATCTGTCGGCAAGTTTTATCAAAACAACCCGGAAATCTTTGGCTATTGCGATAAGCATTTTTCTTAAATTTTCAGCATGGCGCTCAACGCCTCTGTATTTTACTTTGCCTAGTTTGGATACGCCCTCGACAAGGAAAGTGATTTCCGGCCCGAATTGGTTTAGCAATTCTTCTCTTGATACGGCCGTGTCATCAAGAACATCATGTAGAAGTCCCGCGGTTACAGTAGTCGCGTCTGCCCCCATTTTAGAAAGAGTAAGAGCGGTGTTTAGGGGATGGATAATGTATTCGTCCCCGCTAGCTCTTTTTTGGTCCGCGTGAGCTTTAATAGCAACTTCAAATGCTTCCGAGATGAGCTTGTTTTCGGAGTTTTTATAGGATTTTTGGATTTGAGCAAGTAATTTTTGATATTGACTTTGCATTGCATCCGTATTATAATTGTGTTATTCCGAATTGTAAAGGAGGGGAACGAAAAATGAAGATGGTTGTTATGGAATTGAAAATGCCGGAATCAAACCTGCGAAGGTTTGAGGAATTAAGGAAATTACTTGGTTACAAAACGGATGCGCAGGTTTTGAACTGCGCACTTACAATACTTGATTGGGTTCTTAATCAGGAAAATGGGAAAATAGTTGCGGCGGTTGATGTGGATGGTCAAAAATATAGTGCCCTGGTCATTCCAACGAGTGACCAGGTTAAGGGGGCCAATAGCCCAAATTTTTTCAACTAAACCTAAAAGCGGGTCAAACGACCCGCTTTTCCTTTAGCATAGCACCTTACCCGATTATGCACACTCTTTATTTGAGCATGCTATGTTTTTACCTTTCTCGACCATCATTGATCCGCATTTGTCGCATTTTTCTCCAGTTGGCTTATTCCATAAAGCAAAATCGCATGCCGGATATTTATTGCATCCATAAAATACTCTTTTCTTTTTTGTGCGTTTTTCAACAATATCACCGTCGGCGCATTTCGGGCATTTTATACCGGTGTTTACCTCCTTCTTTTCCAGAGGTTCCGTGTGGCGGCATTGGGGAAAACCCGTGCAAGCGTAAAATTTGCCAAATCTGCCGAATTTTATCGCTATGGGTTTTCCGCATTCCGGGCATACCTTGTCGGTTTTTTCCTCGATCTTTACGCGGTCTTTTATTTCGGCATATTTTGCCTCCAGGATTTGAGAAAATGGCCGGTAGAAATTTTGTATAACAGGAACCCATTTTTCTTTCCCCTCGGCTATTTTGTCCAGATTTTGTTCCATATCCGCGGTGAAGCGCGTATCAACTATATCCGGGAAATGCTCAACAAGGAGGTCGTTCACGGCTATTCCGATTTCCGTTGGCTGGAATTTTTTTTGTTCGTTTTTTTGAACATAGTTCCTTTCCTGTATAGTTGACAGCGTGGGAGCGTAGGTTGAAGGCCGGCCGATGCCGTTTTTTTCAAGCTCTTTTATGAG
This sequence comes from Candidatus Spechtbacteria bacterium RIFCSPHIGHO2_02_FULL_43_15b, assembly GCA_001819985.1. GTDB lineage: Bacteria > Patescibacteriota > Minisyncoccia > Spechtbacterales > HO2-43-30 > HO2-43-30. Next base: position 55,744 of record MHOE01000013.1, on the reverse strand, counting down.
TGTGGCTTCCGAATATCTTGCGGGGGGCTGTGTGAAGTGCTGGTAGGGGGTTAACTTTAGGAGTTCGAGGATTTCATTTTCGGAAAGTTCCGGCAGGTCATTCTCTTCGAATTTTACGGGATAAATTTTAAGAAATCCGTCGAATTTCAAAATCGACCCGTTGGCTCGGAAAGTGTAAATGTCCGCGGCTGAAATATCAACTGTTGTCGCGTCAAATACGGCCTGCGCCATCTGTGAAGCGACAAATCTTTTCCATATCAAGTCATAAATTTTTTTCTGGCGCGGTTCGATCTTTAGCGTATCCGGAATTTTATTTGGAGAAGTCGGTCTTATGGCCTCGTGAGCTTCCTGTGCTCCTTTTGATGTGGTTTTGAATACGCGGAAATAGTAGTAGCTCTCGCCGTATTTTGACTGTATGAATTTTTTGGCGCCGTCGAGCGACTGTTGGGAGAGGTTTACGGAGTCTGTTCTGTGGTATGTTATGTATCCTCTCTCGTAAAGGTATTGAGCTATAACCATCGTCTGCCTAGACGACATACCGAATTTCCGCGAGGCCTCCTGTTGAAGCGTGCTTGTGGTGAAGGGCGGAAGCGGATTTCTTTTGGTTTCTTTCCGTTCGATTTTTTGAATCTGATAATTCGCGCCTTCAAGGTCTTTCAATATCCCGTCGGAATGTTCCTGATTTTTTAGATGAAGTTTATCCGCAACTTCATTTCGAATTTTGTATAAACGCGCAACAAATTTTTTGCCTTTGCTTCTGGACGATTGAAGCTCTGCTTCAATCGTCCAGAATTCTTCGGGGTTAAATTTTTGAATTTCTCTTTCCCTGTCAACCACAAGTCGCACGGTAACAGATTGAACGCGTCCGGCGGAAAGGCCCCTCGCGACCTTTTTCCATAAAAGGGGTGATAGTTTGTAGCCAACAAGCCGGTCGAGTATGCGCCGCGCCTGTTGGGCATCTACGAGGTTCATATCTATCACCCTCGGATTTTCGAGAGCATTTTGTATGGCCGATTTCGTAATTTCGTGAAAAACTATTCTTTTTGCCTTCTCCGGGTCTATGCCGAGCGTTTTCGCAAGGTGCCACGATATGCTTTCGCCTTCCCTGTCTTCATCAGTCGCGAATATTACCTCATCCGATTTTTTGAATTCCTGCTTGAGTTCTTTCACATGGGGCTGGGCTTTGCGGGGAGTAACATATTTAGGCGTAAAATCGTGCTCAACATCAACGCCGAGGTCGCTTTTGGGAAGGTCCCGCACATGGCCAAACGAAGATTTCACGATATAATCGCTTTCGGGAAGAAATCTTTGTATTGTTTTAGATTTAGTCGGGGACTCTACGATTACCAGCTTCATAGACGAGGATGCTAATTACTGGGAAGTGTTTTACACTTACTATTGTTTATTGTCAACTGGCAAAAATTAAATGTCAAACTGTGAACAAAAGCCGGATTTAACTGGGACTTGGTCAGCTTCCGATTACTGGCTCATTATCGCGTAATATCCTCCTCCAAGATTTTTTACCCTGTCCTCGAGTTCCATTATCGTAAGCGAGCTTGAAACATCCGCGGACGAGAGTTCTGTGAGTGTTATGAGTTTGTCTATGTGAACGGAATTGCCGCCGTTTTTTAGGAGCATCGCTAAAATTTTTTCCTCAATGGGCGTATTTGCCGGCGTGTTGATTTGGAGTTGTTCCGGCGCCAAAAGATTGAATTCTTCCAAAATTTCGTCCGCGGTTGTCACGCATTTCGCGCCTTGCTTTATTAGGTTATTTGGTCCGCGCGATGTTTCCCAGAATATACTGCCGGGTACTGCAAAAACCTCGCGGTTTTGTTCGAGCGCGAAATTCGCGGTAATTAAAGCTCCGCTTTTTTCCTTTGCCTCGACAACCAAAACCCCAAGAGACAAACCGGAAATCACCCTGTTCCTTTGCGGGAAGAAGTAGGTTTCGGATTTCGCGAACGGATCAAATTCGCTAAGCACAGCTCCGTGTTTTTCGATTTCTCTTGCGAGGCCGATGTTCTGCCGGGGATAAATTACGCTTTCGTCTATTCCGGAGCCGACAACGGCGATAGTTTGTCCGCCGGATTCAAGAGCTACTTTGTGGGCTTCCGTGTCAATGCCTCTTGCCATGCCGCTGACTACGCAAACTCCGGCTCTGGCAAGGCCTCTGACAATGTGTTCGGCAACCCTTTTTCCATAAGGCGTGAATGTCCGCGTGCCAACTACGCCGATCATCGGCGCGGATGGAATCGATCCCCGAATGTGTAAAACTTTCGGCGGCTGGGGGATTTCCTTGAGACGCGATGGGTATGCGCCGTCATTTATAGAAATGCTTTTGTATTTGTTTTTTCGATCTTGCATGAGCGATATGTTATAGATTTCAAATTTATTTTACACGGCGAGACAAAGACGATGCCGGAGTTCGGTTTTCATAATGCAGAGTTTGATATATTACAAATTCTCCGTCTTTAATCGTTCTACGGCCTCATTGAGCATTTGGCAATAGAGATTAAGTCCAACTTTATTTATACTCCCATGTTGCTCGCGGCCTAAAATATTTCCGGCCCCCCGAATTTCAAGATCGCGCATCGCGATTTGGTATCCATCTCCGAGTCCCTGATACTCTTTCAGAGTTTTAAGACGCCTTTTCGCTATGTCGGTTAATTTTTTTGGCGAATACAAAAAATATGCGTACGCCTGCTTATCGCCTCTTCCTATCCGTCCGCGAAGCTGATGCGCTTGGGAAAGACCAAGGCGGGTCGCGTCTTCAACGATAAGAGTATTTACATTTGAAAGGTCAAGACCGTTTTCAATTATAGTTGTTGCGACAAGGATATCTGTTTTTTTGTCCCTGAAATCCTGAATAATAGATATCAGGTGATTTTCCGGAAGCTTGGCGTGTCCAACGGAAATTTTCACCTCGCCAAGTCCAAGCTCCCCTATCCGTTTTCGCGCCGATTCTATGGTGGCTACGCGATTATGAAGGTAATAAACTTGCCCGTGCCGCTCGAGTTCTTTTTGTATGGCTTTTTTAACTATACTTTTCGACTTTGGCATAACGAAGGTATGTATTGGGAGCCGGTTCTGCGGAGGGGTCTGGATATTGCTTATATCTTTTAATCCGGACATTGAAAAGTAAAGCGTTCTTGGTATCGGGGTCGCGGATAACGAAAGCACATCAAGTTCAGATCTAAAACTCTTTAATTTTTCTTTTTGCTTTACTCCGAATCTTTGTTCCTCGTCTATTATTAAGAGACCCAGATTTTTGAACCCCACATCCTTTTGGAGTATTCTGTGTGTTCCTATGACGAGATCCACATTTCCGCTTTTTAAGCGCGAGACAATTTCTTTCTGCGCCGCGTTTTTTTGGATTCTCGTCAGAAGCTCTATCCTAACCGGAAATTTTTCAAGGCGCGATTTGAAAGTATTGAAATGTTGCCACGCAAGGATTGTTGTGGGGGCTATAATAGCTGTTTGTTTGCCGGAAAATACCGAGCGCGCCGCGGCTCTAAGCGCGACTTCGGTTTTTCCAAAGCCCACATCTCCGCATATAAGCCGGTCCATAGGAATATTTTTATCAAGGTCTTTCATCACTTTATCTATCGCAATTGCCTGATCCGCGGTTTCTTGAAACTCAAAGCCCTGTTCAAGCTGGGCTGTCATATCGCTGTCTTTATCGTATGGCGGGCGAGTTGCGACTTCCCTCCGCGCGTAAATTCTAAGGAGTTCTTTCGCGGTTTTTATGATATCTTGATTAACTCTCTTTTTTGTTTTATGCCACAGATTTCCTCCGAGGCGGTAAATCGTCGGGTTGGAAAATCCAAGATAGGGCGAGAGTTTGTATGATACATTTTCCGGCACGATAAGTTTATCGCCGCCCGCGTATTCAATAATATATGAGGTATCTTGTTCTAGAGTTTGGCTGTTTAGGGCAACCGTTTGAGATTTTCCGGCAAATAATCCTATTCCATGGTCAAGATGGACGACAAAATCACCGGGTTTCAGTTTGGACAAGTCGGATTGCGGTTCTTTTCTGCGCGCGCCTTCGTTGTAGATTACTTTGTTGAGAGGTTTTTGCGGGTCTGGATTGAGCTTTGATGTTTTATAGATAGTTTCCACGGTATTTCCCAAAAATTCTATTTTCAAAGCAAATTCCGAATTCACGGGAAATACATTCAATATTCCTCCGGTTTGCGAAAATTCTCCGGGAAGCTCGATATCCTGATATTTTTGATAGCCGAAGTCATAAAGAGTCCGTACGACTTCCGACATTGTTATTTTCTGATCTTTTCGTAATGTAAGCGTGTTTCTTTGCCAAAACGGAGAAGACGCTTTTTCAATTCTTTGTTTATGTTGTTCAAACCAAACTAGCCCCTTTTCCAGAATGGGGGGGGTTATCGCTACTATTATCAGTCGATCCATTGACTGTTTCATTGATTTTATATATGTTACATTGTTATACGGACAATTTCAATGCGAGCGCCTATCATACTACCTGCGGTCGCTCCTCAATATCCTTCGATTTTTTTGTCGGCATTCGAGTGTTATTGAGGAGCGATAGCGAACTCTGGGCAACCCCTCCTTCAGCTCGGTTAAGTAGCGTCTTTTCTTGGCATGCTGGGTATTTTACTCATATTGACCAGAAAGGTTCGCAGGTAGTGTAATGGGCGTTTCGAGGCATTTTACGCTCGGCGTTTTCGATTTCAAACATCATCCGTTTTGCGTCTCGTAAATCCGTATAAGACGCGCCTCCCATGCGATATAGGGAGGTTTTTTGTAAGTTCGCGAAATTTATTTGCCTAGGATTTTTTCTGGCGGTTGTAGATGCTCGCGGTTTTCTCAAGTCCGTTTTCAAGAGCGAATAAAACAGCGTCTTTCGCGGTTTCAAGCGATTTTTTAAAAATTTTTTCATCTTCTTTATTCAATCCGGAAACCACGAATTTATTCATAATTGATTTTGAACGGTTCTGCGAAAGATGCTTTGCCATTATTCCTATTCTAAATCTCGCGAAATCTTTAGTTTGAAGTTTTCGTATGACATCCTCAACTCCTTTATGTCCGGCGGAACCCCGATTCCTGACGATTTTAATTTTTCCGAGTTCGAGATCCGCATCGTCGTGGACGAGCCAGACGGAAGTTTGAGGATCGAGGCCATAGGTTTTAGTTAACGCCGCGACAGCTTGTCCGGAGTTATTCATAAAAGTAGCGGGTTTTACAAGGATTATTTGTTTATCATAAATTTTTACCTCCGCGATTTCCGAATTCGATTTGTTTTCCTGATGAAATTCGGCATTCCATAGTTTAGACAGCAGTTCTATAGCCAAAAATCCGGCATTGTGTGGAGTGCCTCGGTATTTGGCTCCGGGATTGCCAAGTCCTATAATAAGTAAAGTTTCGGGTTTTGGTATTGACTTTTTCATTGATATGCGTTAAGCTAGGGTTATCTTTAGTAAACAAGAAGGAGGTGTTCTACTATGGCAATGAAGAATGCTATAGGGGGGCACTGCGGGTGCGAAACCTGCGCGCCTCGCAGTAGTTCCAGCTCCCCCTTACTCAAGAAGAGTAAGAAGAAGGGGAAGAAGGGGAAGGAGGGGAAGGCGGCGGGAACCGTCGCTAAGAAGTAAATTATCCCCGTCCGTTTTGCGAATGCAATGGACGGGGATTTGTTTTTCTCAAATATTTTAATGACTATTACTCGGTATCGGCTGATTTAAGGTTCGTTACTATAGTTTCTATTTTATCTTTTATCTCGGAATATTCCTCTCTGCCGGCTTTGGGCGATAAGACCGACGCTCTTATCCCATTCCATATTATACTATCATATTTCAAAACATCTCCTTGTTCGGCGGTTATTCTCTCGAGTATTATACTACTATCATTCGCGCCTTCGGCCAAATCCATAAGTCGCATAATCTCGTTGAATTTGAGGTTCGTAGTAAAATGATCCTGTATGGCTTCGTATAGGGAAAGGACTTTGGGCAGGCCGGATAACGATTTTAATCCGTCAATTTTGTTTTTTATAGCCATTGCGACTTCCTGCTGTCTCTTCATTCTATCGAAGTCCCCGCCTTGGGTATGCCGCGTGCGGATGTACTTTACCGCGTCTTCGCCGTTCATATAACGCCAACCCTCTTTAATCTCGTAGATCTCATATCCGTAATTTTTGTCCGGAAATCGGGAGTCCTTTAAGTTGTAATTTTGAGCGATATTTATGCCGCCAAGTATGCTGACTATTTCCTCTACACCTTCAAGGTCTATTATCGCGTAATAGTCAGCTTGAATTCCGGTGATAGCGGCTATTGTTTTTTTTGTGTGTTCCACTCCCCTAGATCCCGGAGATCCCTTGTCTTCGGGTTCGCCTTTTGGCGGCATGGCATACAGGGCATTTATCCTAGTATAGCCCCCGCCGTTCGGCGAAAGCACAAGAAGATCGCGCGGTATCGAAATAAAAGCGGTTTTTTTATTCGAGGGAATGAATACCCCTACTATTATAGTATCTGTCAAATATTTTCCGCTTACATGCTCTTCGCCCCCTATACCGAGGAATAAGAAATTGATTTGGTCGGTATCCTCGCCCTTTAGGATTATTTGCTGATTCTCGACATTTTGCGTTCCGGAAAGGATGGTATCAAGAGTTTTTTTCACAAATGTCAATTTCGCGCTGGACGCCTCGGGGGATGTTTTAGGAATATCGCCTATGTATATAATTCCGCGCTGATACAAAACACCGGAAAAAGTGCTTATTCCGAGAAGGGCGATTGCGGATAGTATTATTACCGATATTAAAATTCTCATAACTGACTATATGATAGCAATTGACCGAGGAATGGAAAAGGAGATCCAGCCCTCAATTAAAACTATGAGAATTGACCAGCGAATGATAAGGAGGGTATAATGCGAGCGTATGGCAGAGGATATATCAAAAGGAAAAGAGAATAAAGAGCTGGCCGGAAACGAGGGATATGGGCAGGAAGGATATAAGCCCGAAACGCGAGATAACGCGGAAAAGGGGGGCGAATTTAAGGAGCGGCAAGAAATGACGGGCTCTTCGGAAATACAAATGGAACGGGAGAGATTGTCCCAAAAGTCCGATGATAAGCAGTTAAGCCCGGAAGAAGAGGAGGAAGTAAGAAAAGAAAAGTTAAAAATAGAAAAACTAGATTCCGACGGCAGAGTTAAGAGAATTTTCGATATAACAAAAGAAAAAGGAGTTGTTTTCGCGGTAAAATTGGCGCGCGCTCTTGGGGATCCGTATGTGGAGGACAAATTGCACGACATTTTGGCTAAGGACGAAAATTACAAGAAATTTGAAAGATAATCCTGTTTACTATTTTTTCTAATGTCTTGATAAACTGGTTTACAATATTTTTTGCAATAATCCTGTTTTTCGCGGGCGCATTTTTGTTTTTTTTGAGGAGGGTAAGCGAAAAAGGAAAAATTATCTCAAGCTTTGATATGGCTCTGTTTCTAGTATTGATGCCTAAGTACGATTTCGGCGACGAAGATATTATGAAGAGGCAGGAGAAAGAGCTTATAGGCGATATGCAGCAAATTTTTACGGGCTTCCTTCATCTTAGAGAGCCGAGTTTTTTCAAGAAATTTACAAGCGAAACTCCGCGGGTAGCGTTCGAGATAGCTTCTCAAACCGGAGGAAGCGATATTGAGTTTTATGTTGCGGTCCCAAGATATATGAGAAGCGGATTTGAAAAATTTGTCCACGGCGTGTATCCGCGGGCAATAGTGGAAGAAATGCCGCAGGATTACACTATTTTTGAGAGGGGCGGAGTGAGTGTTGGAGCATATTTCAAGCTTGAAAATTATCCCGTATTTCCTATAAATACTTATGAAAATCTGGACAAAGACCCGCTTGCGACAATTACAAACGCGTTAAGCAAAATAGCGGCGGATGAAGGAGCCGCGATACAGGTTGTTATAAGCCCGTATCCGCAGAAGAAATGGAAAAACATAGGATACAATGTTATCGCGAAGATAAAAGGTGGAAGCACAGCCGAGGTTGCGGCGGCCGAATCGTTGAAATCCGGCATCGGCGGGATTTCTTCAAAGAAACCAAAAGACAATCGCCAAAATTTCAAGAAACAATCCAGCGTTAATATTATGAGTTATATAGGAATGGCGAGTCCCAACGATGAGCAAAAGGATTATAGGGACAGTATGACACCTACAATGCCGATTCAGGTGGTTGACGACAGAACTGTTCAGAAAATTCAGGACAAGTTTGAGAAGCAGGTATTTATGGCGAATATACGGTTGGTAGCGTCTTCAAAGACCAAGGAGAGATCCGAAGAAATACTGGAGCATCTTTTAAACAGTTTCAGTCAGTTCTCGCTTTATTCCTTAAATGGTTTTGAAGCTAAGACAGTCAAGAAAAAAGGCCAGCTCAAAAAGTTTCTTTATAACTTTAGCTTTAGGAATTTCACTCCAGCTGAAAGCAACATTCTTAATATAGAGGAATTGACAAGCGTTTATCATTTCCCGACAAGATTTATCGAGACGCCGTATATCAGGATGGCAAAAGCAACGGAATCAGCGCCTCCTCCGCAGGAAATATCCGAAGGCAAGCAAGAAGGCAAGTTCCCCGTGATTGGCAGGGTTAATTTCAGGGGCGATGACAGGGAAGTCGCATTTCTTTCAAGGAATGATCGGCGAAGACATTTTTATGTAATAGGTCAGACCGGTACGGGAAAATCCAGTTTATTGGAAGAATTGATAAGGCAAGACATCCAAAATGGCGAGGGAGTAGGGGTCGTTGATCCCCATGGAGATTTAGTGGAGCATATACTTTCCAATATTCCGAAGGAAAGAGTAGAAGATGTGGTGCTCTTCGAGCCGTTTGATGGCGATCGGCCGATGGGGCTAAATATGCTTGAATATGAAACTCCAGAGCAGAAGGACTTCGCGGTTCAGGAGATGGTTGCGATTTTCCAAAAACTTTTTCCGCCTGAAATGATAGGGCCTATGTTCGAGCATTATATGAGGAACGCGATGCTAGCGTTAATGGCGGACAAGGCAAATCCCGGGACTCTCCTTGAAATTCCCCGTATGTTTACCGACTCCGAGTTTATGGAAGAAAGATTAAGAAGGGTGGAAGATCCCGTGGTTAGAAATTTCTGGATTAAAGAATGGAAGCAGACAACCGGCAACACGAGATCCGATATGCTGGGTTATGTTGTCTCAAAAATCGGAAGGTTTATAGAAAATGAGATGATGCGCAATATCATAGGCCAGCAGAAGTCGTCATTCAATCTTGCCCAGCTGATGGATGAAGGAAAAATCTTTCTCGCGAATCTTTCTAAGGGCGCGACTGGCGAAGTTAACAGTTCATTGCTCGGGCTTATTCTTGTTTCTAAAATTCAGATGGCCGCTATGAGGAGAGGTAAGATTCCGGAAGAGCAAAGGCGGGATTTTTATCTGTATCTGGACGAATTCCAGAATTTTTCCACGGATAGCATAGCTACTATTCTTTCGGAAGCAAGAAAATATCGGTTAAATCTTATTTTAGCTCACCAATACATACCCCAATTAGAGGAAGATATAAAAAACGCGGTGCTTGGTAATGTGGGCACAATCGGAGCTTTCCGCATAGGCGCGAGCGACGCGGAGTTTTTGGAGAAACAATTCCAGCCGGAATTTTCTCGATTTGATCTTGTCAACCTCGATAATTTCCGGCTCGTTTTGAAGCTTATGATGAACAATAAAGTTTATCCGCCGTTCAGAGTCGAGACCCTAAAACCAAAACAGGGAGACCCGAGTATCATCGAGCCGATAAAAAAGATTTCAAAGTTAAAGTACGGAAGGCCGAGGAATATGGTAGAGCAGGAGATTATGGACAGGTTCGGGACATTATTAGAGGGTGTTTAGCCGTTTTTCAATGAGCGCTTCGCGGAGGGTCGTATAAAAATAAGTAAGGCGACAGAAGGGGTAAGGCGCAAGTTTTGTAACGAAGATTATTAAATAACTACAATTGTGAAATTTACTATGGCAGATAAAATAGAGAAAGGACCTATAAAAACCGAGGACTATCCGATAAGCTCGGAGGGAAATGTAGATTTGATAATAGCGCACGAACTCGGGCGTAGATTGAGTGTAGAAAATTTCAGAGATGTTTATGGAGATGAAAGAATAGACGCGGCAATTAGAGATCAATTAAATATTAAAGCGGGTTTTGTCGAGCAATTCAAGAAGGATGTTGATAATGCGGTAAAAGATATCCAAGATCCAGATTTACGCGAGAAAGAGCGTGAAAAAGTCCGCAAAGCGATGATTCGCGGGGAATTAAGAAATAAAGCGCTGGAAACGCTTGTCCGAGAAAATATAGAAATGGGCAATTGGTTTGGAGAAAATGCGTACGCAATTCGAACTACAGAATACGACGATTTGAAAAACGGCGTGGATGTTGTCGTTGAATTCGACTCGGAAGACGGCGATAAAATCGCTCTTTCCATAGATGTATCGCTGAAAGCGAGTACGGTACACAGAAAAATTTTTCGAAATTTTTTGAAAATAAAAAATGGCGGAGCAAAAGTTGAATTTTTCGCTAGCCAGATTCAAGGTAGTAATTTTAAGGGTGAAATTCAAGGCGTAATTCCGGTTGCGATAGGGATTGACGGCGCTAACGCTGACGCGTTTTTTGATAGGCAAGCTCAAATGATAAGGTTGGAGAAATCAATCGATGTGGCAGTGGATAAGGGATTAAAGGATACTTTGCAAAAAAAATACGATGAGCTTTTTATTGAAGCGCAGAATGACCCGATTCAGCTTGTGTACATTAACGAAATATTGGCTCAAGTAATCAGAATTGCCGAAGAATTAAGGGGGGACGAAAAAAATGAGACACTTTTTAGATCCGCGGAAAAATTAAAGCGGATATTTGAGGATATTTTGGAAGAGAAAAAGAAGCGGGGTATGGAACTCGGAGTGCTTAAAAAAGACCTGGCATATCTTAGTATAGTTGGCGCGGTCGAGATGAGGACAAAAAAAGCGTCCGCTTGAATATAGAAATGCCTGTTAGGCGCGAGACAGGACTTTTGTTATCTCTTCTATATTGGCGTCTATGGCTTTTATTTGAAGGGCTCCCAAAAACATTTCGGCATCTATTAGATCCAAAAGCATTTGTTTTTCCTGTTCGCGGAGCATCCCCCTTTTTTCCATCATCGCAAAAATTTCGTTGGCTTTTTTTCTTCCAGCGTTTGAAAGTTCAAGTTCGTCTATTATTTTTTTAAGTTGTTCTGCGGTTGTCATGTTTATTTAATCTTCGGTTCTTCGGTTTTGAGTGATTGGATAATGCGCCTCGCGGTTGTGAGACCAGAGAAATGTCTAATTTGAGCGTCCCTTTTCTGGTTGAGCTCGTTCAATCTTTCGCCCAGTTTCTCCCGGAGAGCTCTTATATGTTCGGCTTCTATTTTAGCGGGGGAAAGAGTTTCAAGGCGGTGAAGCAAGTTCTCTGTTTCTGATATTTTTTGGTATAAACGCGTCTGCTGTCGTTCGAATAGTTTTGTGTCAATTATAGCACCTAAGGCATCGAAAGGTTTTAACCCTAATATCGCGAGGGTTTTAGCGCCTCTAGCTAAATTGCCTTTTATCGCTTCGAGGCTGTTCCTTTCTGATGTTTCTGGAGATAATTGAGCCGCGCCTTCTGATAAAAATCGTTCAGGATCTTCCTGTTTTTTTTCGGGTTTTTCCGTAGCAGAAGCATTTTCATGAGATTGGGTGAGTCCTTCGGGCAATGGCGGTTTTTGTCGGGCTTTGGCACGGTTTATCATTTCTAAAATATTCAAGAATTGTTCGTTTGTTATGCTTGATTCGCCCGAAGTGCCATGCGAAAATAGCGTGTCGGGCACTCTATCTGTTTCTGGAATATCTAGTTCTCCTTCAGTAATGTCGGATTCTTGCGTGATTTCTTCGGGAGTCATTTTTTCTCCATCAGTTTTTGATTTTCGCAGTTTATCTTGTATTTTTTGGACTTCAGCTTTGGCTTTTCGGACTAAATCCAACGCGCCTTCTCCGCCGAATTTCAAAATAAGTCGCTTGATAAGCGCCTCATATTTTTCGAGGGGCGATTGCGTTTCTGGAAGTTCGGTGTTTGATTCCGCATCGGACTTTTCCGGTCTAAAATTTTCAGCATTGGGATCTGGCATAATTTTAGCTAAACAGTTTTTAATAAATATGATAAATTCGTTGATTAGTGTGTCAATGTAGTAATTATAAACAACATATACGATTTTACGCAATAGTACGAGTAACAACATATTGATTCGGACAATACGCGATTGCAAATCATTAAATGTTGTGGTATCATCTTTGCATGAGTTTAATAAAAAGTTCAACTTCTTTTTTGTGGGAGATTTTTAAGATTGTTTTAATCTCTTTAGCTATAATTGTGCCTATAAGATATTTTGTAATGCAGCCATTTTTTGTGAGAGGCGCCAGCATGGAGCCCAATTTCAAGGGGGGAGATTATTTAATTATAAACGAAATAGGATACCATTTCGGCCAGCCGCAGAGAGGAGATGTCGTGGTTTTCAGGCCGCCGCAAAACACTTCACAGTTTTACATAAAAAGGATAATAGGTATGCCCGGAGAAGTGATAAGCATAAAAGGCGGTAGTGTGTGGGTGGGGCAGGATCACAATTCTCTAAAACTTTTGGAGGAGGAGTATCTTCATGAAGTAACCCAAGGAGACATGGAGGCTATACTTGGGATAGACGAGTATTTTGTTTTAGGGGATAATAGGAATTCAAGTTCGGATTCCAGAAGCTGGGGGTCGGTGAAACGCGGCGCTATTATAGGAAAGGCATGGATAAGAGCGTGGCCGTTCGACAGTTTCGAAATAATAAAAGAGCCGGAATATTGATTTAATGGATTTGGGTATTTAATACGAACGCGCGAAAAATTATCGTATGTCAAAAGCTAAATATCAAAATGTAACAGGTATGCCCGATACCCTGCCGAAAGACAGGAAAATTTTTGAAATGGTTGAAAACGCATGTTTTAAGCTCGCTTCCTATTATGATTACGAGAGAATCGACACGCCAGTTATCGAGTATTCAGAACTTTTCGAGAAAGGAACGGGTGTCACCTCCGATATAGTGGAAAAACAGATGTATTCATTCAAAAGTTTGGGAGGCGATCCGCTTACACTGCGTCCCGAATTCACGCCTTCTATTGTGCGTTCTTTTATACAGCACGGAATGGCATCATGGTCTCAACCCGTTAAACTTTCAACTTACGGATCTGTATTTAGACACGAAAGGCCGCAGAGCGGAAGATTAAGAGAATTCCGGCAGTTTGAAATAGATGCGATAGGAGAGCTTGAACCTGCGCTGGACGCGCAGGTCATATTCGTTTTCTATAAAATTTTTCAGTCATTGGGAATAAAAGATTTAAGAATAGAGATAAACAGCATAGGATGCTTGAAATGTAAGCCCACATATAGGCGAGTGCTTAGGGAATACTATAACGGAAGGGAACGCTCCGTATGCAAAGATTGCAGACAAAGGATAAAGACCAACCTTTTACGAGTTCTTGATTGCAAAGACGAGAAATGCGAAAGATTAAAAGCCGGAGCTCCGGAAATTGTGGATTATCTTTGTCAGGAATGTCATAGCCATTTGAAAGATGTGCTTGAGATTTTGGATTTTTTGGAGGTACCCTATGCGTTGTCTTCGCATTTAGTCCGTGGTTTGGATTACTATACAAAAACCGTATTTGAAATATTTTCGGTTTTATCCGAACCGGGCGGGGCAAAAAAGTCCCAGAACGAAGAGCGAAATAAAGATGGCGGCGCGTTGCGTTCCGACGGTTTGGAAGAAAGAGCGACGGCAATAGCCGGAGGCGGAAGATTCGACGAGTTGGTAAAGCTTTTCGGAGGAGAAGAAGCTCCCGCGATAGGCGGGGCGATAGGAGTTGATCGCACAGTAGCTGTGATAAAAAAGCTTGGGCTGAAACTTACGAAAGAGCGGGTGCCTCATGTTTTCTTTGTCCATCTTGGCGATCTTGCGAAAAAGAGAGGGCTTAAAGTTATGGAGGAGTTTCGATCCTCGGGAATATTGGTGAGAGAGTCGTTCGGCAAGTCATCGATAAAAGCGCAGATGGAGTTGGCGGATAAGATCGGAGTGGAATACGCTTTGATTCTCGGGCATCAGGAAGTTGCGGAAGACACCATAATAATTCGAGATATGAAGAGCGGAAGCCAGGAGGTAGTTCCGATGGGCAAGGTTATAAAAGAGATAAAGAAGCGTCTTAGGAAAGTATAATATCCAGAATAAGGTCGAGACCGCAGTCAACGCGGCGGAAAAATCAAAAGTCAAAAATTTAACTCCCAGCGTATGTGTATTTTTTGCCAAATCGTGAAAAAAGAGAAGGGCGCGGATATAGTTTTTGAAAGTGAAAGGGTTGTCGCGTTTCGGGATATCAACCCAAAAGCGCCTACGCATATTTTAGTTGTGCCGAAGAAGCATATAGGCACGATAAACGATATGACGGAAGATGATCGCGAGCTTGTGGGCGATATGGTTTTTTCGGCAAAGATTATAGCAAAGGAGCATAAAATTGATGACGGCTATAAACTTGCGTTCAATGTTGGAAGCAAGGGCGGTCAGATTATAGATCATATACATTTACATCTGCTTGGGGGCAAGAATTAAAACAAAAGAATCAAACTAAAAAATAAAAATGTTTATCCAGGAAATTTTTATTTTGATTATCAAAATTGCTTATGATTCACATAATTAGAAAAGAACAAGAGGCCTTGTCTGGCGTTGTGCGCCGTTTCGTTCAGCGCGTGCAGGCAAGCGGCATATTGAAAGAGGCAAAGGGGAAAAGGCATTTCTTAAAGCCTCTCAATAAAAACGCGCGAAGAGTTGCGGCTCTTAACCGTGAAAAAATGCGCGAACATTACGGCAAGTTAAGAAAAATGGGACGCGTGAAATAATCGTGGGCATCGAAATTTTCAATTCGACAAAATACATAATAGACAGTAAGTTTGTTAGTCGCGCGATAGAGTTCGTATTAGCTCGTCAGAAGATAAAAGACGATGTTTGTTTCAGCGTAGTTTTTGTGAACGAAATCAGGATGAGAGAATTAAACCGTTCGCGCAAAGGCATAGACGAAGCCACGGATGTTTTATCTTTTGAGTTTAGTAATAATTTTCCACATTTCGAAAAAAATGTTAGATTTATAGGAGAGGTGTTTGTATGTCCGGGAATCGTTAAAGATAACGCTTTGAAATCCTCCGTTTCTTTCCGGAAAGAACTTGCTCATACTATAATACACGGCACGCTTCATTTACTTGGGCATCATCACGAAGACAGCGAGAAGAAACGCTTGGCTATGCACTCAATCGAAGAGGAGATAATGGAAAAATTAAATGTTTAATAACGATTTTCATTTTTTCGCGTGGCTAACAACATAATTGTAGGCATAGATATCGGCAGTCATAGTGTTTATACTGTGGTTGCTCAAAAAAAGGAGGACATTTTGCCCCAGATTATTGGTATTGGTTTCTCTAGGGCAAGCGGGGTAAGGCGAGGAGTCATCGTGGATATAGAAGAAGCTATGCAAAGTATTTCGGAATCGGTTCAGGCGGCAGAGAGGATGGCTGGGGTGAAAATAGAAAAAGCGATAGTGAGCATAGGAGGAAGCCACGCGTTTTCGAGTCAGAGTCGCGGGGTTGTCGCCGTGTCGCGGGCGGACGGGGAAATTTCCGCGGAAGATATTGACCGCGTTATAGGAGCGGCTCAAACATTTTCAATGCCCAACAACAGGGAAATACTCCATGTGATTCCACGGGAATTCATTGTGGACGGGGAAGGCAATATAAAAGACCCCCTGGGAATGAAAGGAGTGAGATTGGAAGCAAATACGCTTATAATAAACGGCGCGTCGCCTTACACAAGAAATCTGTCGAGATGCTTAAATGATTTAGATATAGAAGTAGAAAGCACGGTTTTAGACACTTTAGCCGCTTCAAAAGCAGTTCTTACAAAACGGCAGAAGGAATTAGGCGTTGTGTGCGTGGACATCGGAGGAGGTACTACTGGCGTAGCCGTATATGAAGAGGGCGATCTTTTGCACACAAGTATAGTCCCGCTAGGCGGCGCTCATATAACAAACGATATAGCGATAGGTTTAAGAATTCCGGTTGAGGCGGCTGAAAGCATAAAATTGGAGTACGGTTCCGCTTTGGCCTCCGAAGTCACAAAAAAAGATTTCATAGACCTTTCATACATAGACAACCAGGAGAACGGAAGCATTTCAAGAAAGGAACTTTGCGAAATAATTGAAGCCCGACTTTCAGAGATATTCGATCTCGTGAACAAAGAACTGAAAAAAATCGGAAAAGAGGCGTTTCTTCCCGGTGGAGTTGTTCTAGTGGGAGGAGGAGCAAAAACTCCGCATATAGTTGATTTTGCAAAGCAAAAAATGCGTTTGCCCGTACAAATAGGATTTCCTAGGGAGGTGGAGGGTATAGTCGAAAGAGTCGATGATCCGGTTTACGCGACTGTGCTCGGTCTTGTTTTTTGGGGCATAGATTTAAGATATGAAGTAAAGGAGGGTTTTATTCCGCAAATACCTTCATTGAATAATTCAGTAAGGCAATTAAGGAGATGGTTCAAGGCGTTTATGCCTTAAGTAGATTAAATGTTGATTTTTTGCAGGTAGGCATTGACATATATGTGCCTTTTTTTGTAGAATAATATGTTATAAACTAGGTTGGGGTTTGGGCATGGATAGCAGTTGAGGATTGCGCGTGTACGCGCGTATAAGAGTTTACGCAATATCGAGTCCCAAAACCTAACCGTTAATAAGCATAAAATTATAAACTATGCCTTCCATAAAACCCGATATAGAAACATTCGCTAAAATAAAAGTTGTTGGCGTCGGCGGAGGCGGCAATAACGCGATTTCCGGAATGTTTGAAGCGAAAATTCAAGGAGTGGAATTTATTGCCGTAAATACCGATGCTCAAGACCTTCATCACGCAAAGGCGAGTTTGAAAATCCATGTGGGCAAAAATGTTACCAGAGGTCTGGGAGCGGGAATGGACCCAAATCTTGGCCGTCAATCAGCCGAGGAGAACAAAGACGATATACACGAAGCTCTTAAGGGGGCGGATATGGTTTTTGTTACCTGCGGCTTAGGCGGCGGCACCGGTACGGGAGCCGCTCCGGTGGTTGCCGAAGTGGCGAGGGAAACAGGAGCTCTTACGGTAGGCGTGGTGACAAAACCGTTTTCTTTTGAAGGAACTCAACGCGCGAGGATAGCGGAAGAGGGCCTAAATAACCTAAAAGAGCGCGTGGATACGCTGATAACAATACCGAACGACAGATTATTGAGTATAATCGAGAGGAAGACAACGCTTGTGGAGGCATTTGGAATAGTTGACGATGTGCTTAGGCAGGCAGTTCAGGGCATTTCCGATTTAGTGGTAAAGCCAGGCATAGTAAATGTGGATTTCGCGGATGTAAGGGCCATAATGCACGATGCGGGATCCGCTCTTATGGGCATAGGAAGAGCGACTGGAGAAGAACGGGCTATAGAGGCGGCAAGAATGGCAATAAACTCTCCCTTACTCGAGTTGTCCGTTGATGGAGCGAGAGGTTTGCTGTTCTCGGTTAGCGGAACTGACGATTTGACTATGTACGAAATAAACGAGGCGGCGAAAGTTATAACCGATTCTATACATCCTGACGCGAAAGTTATTTTTGGAGCTGTGATAGACGATAGATTAAAAAAGGGCGAAATAAAAGTTACGGTAATTGCGACCGGATTTTTCGAACTGGACCGGAAATTGACTGCTCCAAAAGAGGATACGGCCCAAAACAACAGTTTTCAGGCAAATTCAAGAATAGAAGAAGAAAGACAGCCAAAAAGAGAGGAAAAAATGGCAGAAAAAAAAGACAGCAAGGAAGAAAGCGATAAAGACGAGGACTGGGATATACCGGCTTTCATTAGAAAAAAAATGAGATAAAGGGTTTTGCGTTTTGTTTGAGTGTTCAGCGAAGGTTGAAAATGCAAAATTTAATTGTCGGATACTCACGCCAGGATACGGATAAGTAATGGTGTTATAAGGCGTAAATGTGAGGGTAAAAATAGCTTAAACAAGCCATTTTAAGCAATAATTACCCCAAACCTATTGACAATAAATGCTAGAAGTGATATAATGGTGGAGCGTTGACAAATGAAAAGTTGAAATAAGGGATTTTTGCCTCAAAGCCGTTTCAAATTTTTGGAAAGCGGGTTTGAGGGAGAAATTCCGTAGCCTCACGGCGAAAAACCTCATAGATTTTTCAGTCTGGCATTTATGATGCCGGGACTGAGCTATGAGGGACCCCTACTCGCGTTTTTCTGGCTGTGCCAGGCGCGCGATATCCTTTGAGGTTAGGGAGGGTAGTTAGGGGGACTTCACAACCCCTTCCTTGCTTCACAGGGCGGGGGAGTTGTGACCTCCCCCTTGTGAATATTTATGGACTTTCTCCAAAATGTCTCTGGCGCGAGCAATCGCGTCAGGGGCATAAAATACTCGACGGGGACGGTTGGGGACTTCTCCTCTCTCTCTCCTCGTCTAGCACTCGGACGAAGGTAGCTTGTCTGCCCTCGTTCGACATTTCCCCTGGGGCGTGGCCTCCGTACACTTAAGTGTGCGATCATAGGCTACACCCCGGGGCCCATTTACCATCATAAAAGGTGGCTTTTTTTTGTCTTATTTTTATAAACTTATCCACAAAATTTGAAAATTTTACAAAATTTCGATGTGCTATAATAAACTTCCAGAAAGCAAAAGTTCGTTATAATTAATTAAAATCCGTAGATAACCAGCAGAGCTCGAAGCATGAAGATATTCGGGCTCTTATTGTCCGCGGATAGCACATCTTATGCCGAGCATTTTAAGGGCAAAGATAATAAAGGTCAAAAAAAGAAGCGGCGATATTGTTGATTTCGATGTTGCTAAAATAGTAAATGCCGTAAATAAAGCGATAAATGCAGTTGACGGGAAGGAGAATATAAGGACTGCAAAAAAAGTTGCGGACAGGGTTGTATTATCCCTCAACAAAAAATTTAAGAAGGGCGATATACCCGGCGTGGAGGAGATACAGGATTTGGTTGAAGAGGCATTGATAAATCAAGGTATGGCGAAAGTCGCTAAAGGTTACATACTATACCGAAGCGAAAGAGCAAAAGTTAGAGCCGCTAGGAAATTTGTCCCTAAAAATGTTCGGCGCTTGGCGGAAGAGAGTAAAAAATATTTTAGAAACGCGCTTTCTGAATTTATATATTACCGCACATATTCAAGATGGATTCCCGATCAAGGCAGGCGCGAAACTTGGATCGAAACAGTGGCGAGATATGTAGATTTTATGAAAGAAAATCTCGGCAAAAAATTGACGGAGAGCGAGTACAAAGAGATAGAGGAGGCGATATTAACGCAGAAAGTAATGCCCTCTATGCGTTTAATGTGGTCTGCCGGTCCCGCGGCGAAGAAAACCAATGTGAGCGCGTATAACTGTTCGTACATAGCGCCCTCTAAGATCGAGGATTTCGCGGAAGTGATGTATCTTTCAATGTGCGGCGCGGGAGTCGGATTTTCAGTGGAAAGCCAGACGATCCAACAGCTTCCTATAATTAAATTTCAAACAAACAAAAAAGTTGCGACGCATATTATTAAAGACAGCAAAGAGGGCTGGGGAGACGCATTAACTCTTGGATTAAAGGCGTGGTATGAAGGAAGCGATGTGGACTTCGATTTTTCAGAGATAAGGCCGGCCGGTTCGCGGCTTTTAACAATGGGCGGGCAAAGTTCGGGTCCGGAGCCCTTGCGTTCCCTGCTTAATTTCGCGCGAAAAAAAATTCTGTCTCGTCAAGGTAAAAGGCTGTCGAACATAGACGCTCACGACATTTTATGCAAAATAGGCGAGGTAGTTGTTATGGGAGGGGTAAGAAGAAGCGCTATGATAAGTTTGTCAGATTTAGACGATCAGGAAATGCGTCACGCCAAAGAGGGGCAGTTCTATCTTCTCGAGCCGCATCGCCAAATGGCAAACAATTCATCGGCGTACAATAAAAAGCCCTCTAATATCGAGTTCGTGGAAGAATGGCTTGCTTTGGCGAGAAACGGTACTGGCGAACGCGGGATATTCAACAGGGGGGGGTTAAAGCATCAGCTTCCGCAAAGGCGGTGGAAAAAGTTCGGAAAATACTGGCACACGGCAGGCACGAACCCTTGCGGGGAGATTGTGTTGAGATCGAAAGAATTCTGCAATTTGTCGGAAGTGGTGTGCCGAGCTGAAGATACCAAGGAGACCTTGGTTAAAAAGGCGCGATTAGCTTCGATTCTCGGAACATACCAGTCAACGCTTACGAATTTTCCTTACCTTTCAAGCGAGTGGAAGAAAAATTGCGAAGAAGAGCGGCTTCTCGGTGTTTCTCTTACGGGACAATGGGATTGTCCCGCTGTTCGCGATACGGAAATTCTGCAAGCCATAAAAGAAGAAGCGGTGAGAGTAAATTTTGAGTACGCTAAGAAATTTGGTATAAATCCGTCCACATGCGTTACTTGCGTTAAGCCGTCCGGAACAGTTTCCCAGCTTGTGGATGCTTCTTCGGGGATGCATCCAAGGCACGCGAAGTATTACATAAGAAGAATAAGAATTTCAGCGAGCGATCCTCTGTTTCATATGTTGAGAGACCAAAAGGCAAAATATTATCCGGAAGTTGGCCAGTTAGTTTCTTCCGCCTCGACATTCATTTTAGAATTTCCGGTTAAGGCCCCGGATGTGGCAATAGTTAGGGACGATATTTCCGCGTTAGATCAGCTGGAGCATTGGAAAATGGTCAAGGAAAATTATACGGAGCATAATCCATCCGTTACTATTTCCGTGGGAGAAGATGAATGGCTGACAACCGCTAACTGGCTGTATGGCAATTGGGATATTCTAGGGGGGCTTTCATTCTTGCCCCGCAATAATCATGCCTACGCGATGGCGCCGTATGAGGAAATAGACGAGAAAAGATATAATGAATTGGCGGCCAATATGCCCAAGGTTGATTTTTCGCAGATTCTTTATTACGAAAAGGAGGACGCGACGCAGGGGTCGAAAGAGCTTGCTTGCGTAGGGGGAGTTTGCGAGATAGAAGAAGCGACAAAACCGTCGGCAGTAAAAACAGCGTAGCTTTTAGATGACTAAACCGATACGAATATTAAAACAGCGAAGACCCCAATCTTTGCTGTTTTAAGTTTTTGGGCTTGTAAATGCGCGAGTAAATGCTATATGAATCTTACAATGCATCCTTCGCGCATTTTTCTTTATATTTGCCTATGTTTTATCGCCGGCGTTTTTATAAGCTCGGCGTATTTGGTTTCGCAGATTTTTGTATGGTTATTTTTCGTTTTTTCAGCGGGGATAATTTCGATATTTTGGCGGAGAAACAAAAGCGCGGTTATTGTCGGGTTTTTATTTTTGTCTTTTACGGCGGGGATTTTTAGATATCAGATGTTTGATGCTCCAAAAGACACACTTGATTATTACAAGAGAACCAATCCAAAAGAAGAATACGCCGAGGCAAATTTTCTTGAGAATAAAATAGGCGATTTCAAAACTAGCTTAAGAAAGAGTATGGATTCCGCTCTTTCTCCTCCTGAAAGTTCTTTGTTTGGAGCTATTATGCTTGGCGAGACAGAACGGCTGTCGCGTGATTTGAAAGAAAAATTGAACCGATCGGGTACGCGTCACATAACGGCGATTTCGGGGATGAATATTATTATCTTGGCAAATATGCTGATAGGCCTAGGTTTAATGCTTGGTATGTGGCGTCATCACGCGTTTTATTTTGCGGTCTCTTTCATAGTCCTTTTTACAATAATGGTCGGGGCTCCTCCATCGGCGGTGAGAGCCGGGATAATGGGAGGAATACTTCTTTTCGCGCAAAAAGCGGGACGCCTTTCGCAGGCGCGGCGGTTGCTGGTGTTGGCCGCGGCGGTGATGCTAATGTCAAACCCCTTGCTTTTGAAATTTGATGTGGGATTTCAGTTGTCATTTCTTGCTACGCTTGGAATATCTATGACTTCATCATGGTTTATGGATAATTTGAAATTCACTCCGCAGTTATTTGGCATAAGAAACACTATATCAATGACAGTGCCGTCTGTTTTGTTCACTGCGCCGATACTTATTTCTAATTTCGGGCAATTGTCGCTGGTGTCGATTTTTACAAATATCTTGATAATTCCGATGACTTCCTTGACTTTGGGATTGGGATTTATAGCGAGTATCGCGGGTATTCTATCGGAAACTGTCGGAAGGATATTGTTTTGGCCAGTATGGCTGTTTTTAAGTTATTCCTATAAGGTCATAGATATAAGTTCGGATATGCCATTCGCAGTTTGGGAAATTGAAGCGTTTCCGTGGTATTTGGGGGTGTTGTATTTTGTCTCTCTATGGCTTCTAGTCAAGCATTTTAAGATGGAAAGATAAAAAATTCGAATTTTTTCTAAGGTATTTTGTCTCAGATTCGGGATTTGCTGTTTTTCGCTAGCTCATAAGAATTATTGACACGGAAGTAAAACTGATTAACAATAGCACGATAGCCAAACGGGTTATCCTTGCACCTTGAAAATGTAAATGCTTCGCAAAGGAGGCGATATATGAAACTTGTCATTGTAGGATGCGGTCAGGGCGGCGGCAACATAGCCGATGAATTCGCTCGCATGGCTTATTGGCTGTGGGAAAACAGGAAAGTAAGGATTATTACAGGCGACAAGGAAGGAAGCAATATCAGGAAAAAGGATCCCGACATAATCAAGGGGATTTTTGCGCTTAACCTCGGAAAGGGCGATATGTACGGTCTGGAGAATATTCCCCAAACCGAGGATCATTCAATTTTGCTTGGAGCGGCCGATAACTTCCGGGGACGCGGGGCGGGAAAGGTAAACCAGGATGGGGCAGAGCAGGCGAAGAAAGAGTCAAAGAAAATAGTGGGCACAATAAGGGAGTACGGAAATGTTTACAGCGCAGACGCGATTCTTGTGATAGCCAGCACGGCCGGAGGCACGGGATCGGGATCCGTTGGGGTTATAGTGGATATGCTTAAGGACGAATTCAAAAAGCCCGTGTACGCGATGCTAGTACTTCCCTTCAGAAGCGACTATGATGACGCGGATAGCGTCGTAAACACGGCGACTTGTTTGAAGAGGGTTTTGGAAAATTCAAAAGCGGACGCGGTGTTTATAATAGACAACGAGAGATTCGTGCGAAAGTCCGATTCGATGAAAGTAAACTATTTGCTTATAAACCGCAGGATCGTCGATTCTTTTATGGATATACTTTCAGTGGGAGAGGAAACCGGCGTAAATTACATCGGGGAAGTTTTGGACGCGAACGATTTGATCAGGGTTCTTAAAGGTCACACGGCAATAGGCGTGAGCTTCAAAGATGTCCCCCCTAGACCAAAAGAAAAGGCGGGTATATTCGGCAGAGGCAATCCAAGGCATATTTCTGCCACGCAAGCTCAAATTGAACGCGCGAGAAATGCGGTGGACGAGGCCCTAGGCGAACTTTCTGTCGGTTGCGATTTCACACATAAAGATTCCGGATTGGCATTGTACGATGCGGGCGGCGTGATAGGCCTTTTCAGCGGGCCGGCCGAGGAAGCAACCGAGGAGATTATATCAATGATGGATTCGGTGCTGGCGGAAAAAGTGCCCGACGCGAAAAGAAGAAAGGGTACTTATCCAGGAAGATCGTCCAATACCATAGGAGTTACGGTTATTTTAACGGATATCGGCGAAGGCGCTTTAATGGATCAGGTAAAGTGGTTTTATGAAGAGGCGCTGAAATACAAGGACAAAATTAACGAGCGAAGCGCCAAGCGGAAAGATAATTGGGGATCTGTAAAACGGGTCGGCGAAGATTTGCCGAGCTTGTAGTAGGTCTGAATGGAAGAAGGAGTAAAAATGAACAATTCGCGAAGACCCGAATATAGAGGAAGCGGAGGAGACAGGCATAATTTGTTGTTGGGCTTGTTCGCCGCTATTGTTTTTATTTTTCTGTTTTTAGTTTTTCTTTACAGTATTGGCGTATTCGGCTTGCCTTTCTGGTCTAGTGAAAAATCGGAAGAAATCGCCGATGAAGTTGCGCCGATTAGTACTCCCGTACCTTTGCCTACAATAACGCCTATGCCGCTAATAAGCCCCACAACTGTACCGACTGAAACGCCAACGCCGATTTTGGAAGTGCCAGAACTGGAGATAGAGACATTAGAGCCAACTCCAATTCCAACCCCCGTACTAATAGATTCGGATCCGGCATTTGGCAGGGTCGTGAAAGATGGACTGATGAAGCTGACATTGCCTGAAGGGGATTTTGATTCAAGGTATGTTCTTCAAGTTGATTCGGGCGGAAATTTTACCCTAAGATTTAATGTTTACGGTAATGACGGAAAGCTTTCGGGTTCAGTTATTCTAAGAAATTACAAAGAGGGAGACCCGCTCAAAAGGGTGGAAATGTCAATTTTCTATGAAGATGGTTCCGTACGGAAAATCCGCATAGAAGATTTAAGTATTAGCGTAGAACACATTTATGAACTTCATCCTTTGGGCCCAAGTTTATTTTCCGAAAAAGTTCGGAAGAATACAAGCAACACAATGGGGGTAAGGGGAGTAAGCACTCCTTTTACGGGAATCTTGGTTTTCGATGTCACGGGGTATTCTGGGGTCGAGGGCGTGAGGGAAGGAAAGCGACTTTACACGGAAGTTGACATATCCAAGAAAAACGATCTCTTGCTTGACCTGGATGAATTAGTCAGGCAGATAGAGGAAGATTTTAAAAAATAAAGACGCTAAAGCGTCTTTTTATTTGTATGCTTAAAATACATAACAGGCATTGCCGAATTAGAGTTTACTGTTTTTGGGTTGGCGTTGTATAATCGCAAAAACATGGAGTCAATAAAATCTTCCATAAATTATATTTTTTTCAAATTAGCGCACGGGTATATTATACTTATAACGCTCGTTATCGTGGCGATTTTATCGTGGATTGCCGTTTTCGCAAACGCGGAAACAGGAGAGCTTGGCATTTACTTTTTTGATGTTGGGCAAGGAGACGCGATTTTTATGAATTTTCCCGACGGCAAGCAAGTTTTAGTTGACGGCGGGCCGGATGACAAAGTTGTCGAAAAATTGAATTCGGTTATGCCATTTTGGGATAGGTCAATAGATATTATGATTGCGACTCACGCGGACGCGGATCACATAACTGGCCTTGTGCCCGCATTGGAACATTACGAAATAGGAACGGTAATATGGAACGGCGTACCGGCGGAAACCGAAATTTTTGAAAAATGGAATGAGGCGGTTTTATCCGAAGGGGCGGAGGTTTTAGCCGGTGAATACGGGATGAGGATATGGATGTCCAAAGTATCTTTCTTGGAAATCCTCCACCCCTCAAAACTAACGGGGTCAGACCCCGTTAGTTTTGAGCAGAACGATTTGTCGGTTGTTTTTCGTTTAGTGTACGGAGATGACACATTTCTTTTTACGGGTGACATTGAAAGAGTGGTAGAGCAATTGATAGTTTCTAGCGATAACGCGATAGGATCTAAAATTTTGAAAATTCCGCATCACGGGAGCAAAACATCTTCGTCTGAATTATTTCTTAGAGAAGTAAATCCAAAAACAGTCATTATATCAGCTGGCCGAGATAACTCCTATGGACATCCGCATGATGCAGTTTTGCAAAGATTTGAAAAATATGGTATAGAGATTAGAAGGACGGACTTGGAGGGCGATATTTTGTTAAGAAGTAACGGTAAAAGTTTTTGAATTAGGCATTAGCCCACTTTTAAAAGCAAACGCAAAGTCGTTTCCTAAAATCCAAGACCTAAACCTAAATTTATGGAAATCAGCCCAAAAGAAGAAAAAACAGTTTTGTTTGTCAAACCGGACGGAGTAAAGCGCGGTTTGGTGGGCGAAGTAATAAAGCGCGTTGAATCGAGAGGTCTCAAAATAATATCGCTTAAGATGATAGTCGCAAGCGAAGACATGGCTAGAGACCACTATCCGAATACTGATGGATGGCTTCGCGGGATGGGAGAAAAAACCCTCGATAACTATCGGCAGTACGGCAAAGATCCCATAAAAGAACTTGGAACTGACGATCCGCTTGAGATCGGAAAAGAAATAGCGGGGTGGAATGTGGATTTTTTAACTTCGGGTCCTATAGTAGCGATGGTAATACAGGGAATACACGCCGTGGATATGGTGAGGAAGATAGTCGGAAAAACCATTCCCGCGGTGGCGGAAATGGGAACGATAAGAGGGGATTTCTCGGTAGATTCTCCGACACTTGCAAATATCGGCAAGCGGGCGATACACAATGTGGTTCACGCGTCTGGCGATTCTTCAGAAGCGGCTCACGAGCTCGAGCATTGGTTTAAGAGCGAAGAAATACATGAATACAAAAGAGCGGAGGAGGATATTATGTTTTAAGGGTTTTCTCTGAATTTTCAAGCGAAAGAGCGTGGAAAAATTTAGCCATAAGATTTAATTAGAGCGTACCATAAGAGTGCGGGGTAAGAGTTTTTTTAACCCTTTTTCAATTGGTGCGGGGTTCATTGAATCCGGATCAAATCTTTTAAGAGGGATCCTTATATCGCATGTCGCCTTGGCGGGATGCTGCGGGGACCCACTTACATAATAATATCGGGTTCATTCCCCGCACCTATTGAGGAAGGGTTTTTGTTGTACGCATTATTCAATTTATCACCATCTTTACAAAATCCGAACTCGCGCTATGATTCCAATAAATGAACTCAAACGATAATAAAACAATAGTTATGGCCCTCGGAGGGTCTATTATTGTACCCGAAAAAATCAACACAGAATTCCTTAAGGGATTCAGGAATTTTATCTTAAAGTTTTTAGATGAAGGAAAGAGATTTGTTATAGTTGCGGGAGGCGGCATCACCGCTAGAAACTATCAAAACGCTGCTTCGGAAATCGTTGATATTTCAGATGAGGATAAGGATTGGATCGGCATACACGCGACTCGCTTGAATGGTCATTTGTTAAGGACTGTTTTTTTCGATGTAGCGCACCCGATTATACTCGACGATCCCACTAAGGATATCGGAAACGAAGATAAGCACAATCTTTTTATAGCTTCGGGTTGGAAGCCAGGTTGGTCCACGGATTACATAGCGGTTATGCTCGCCGTTAGGTTTCATACAGATAGCGTTTTAATAGCGACAAGAATCGACTATGTTTATGACGACGATATAGAAAAAAATCCTTCAGCAAAACGATTAGAAAAATTGTCATGGCAACAGTACAGGAAAATGGTGGGAGATGAATGGACCCCGGGAATGAAAGCCCCGGTTGATCCTATAGCGGCGAAGCTCGCGGAAGAAAAAAGCGTAGAAGCGATTATTGTTAAGGGGACGGAGCTTGAAAATTTAGCGAAAGCGGTGAGAGGGGAGGATTTTAAGGGAAGCGTAATAAGATAATTTTCAGTTTTGTTTTTGAATTTTTAATGGAATCGAAATTATAAAGTTATATCTCAAACAGTTTTTTTATCCTCTCTGCTTCCTGTCGAACCAATTCGCCGTCATATTCGCCTCCGTGCGTCCGAGTTCCCGCGTAGCTTGGGCGTTTTTGGTCCAAGTGAAGGTTTATAACAATATTTTTATCATCGTCTAATTTCGCGTAGCAATGAAAGCGGGGGAATCCGCCGATTCCTAAATTTTTTGCCGCGCTAACCTCGCTGGTTTGTATATGGTGGCGTTCGAAATGATATCCGCATTGCCTCAATGCGTTTACTAGATTTTGTCTTGGGTTTTGTATTATTATTTGCATAGTTAAAATTTAGCATAATAGAGTAGCAAAAACAAATAAAAAACCTTTCCGGTTGGAAAAGTTTTATTTTTGTCTTGGCGCCCATCGGTCGCCATGTTTCATCTGAAGCCGTTCAGCTATAAGCTGGGTGGCTTTAAGCCACGCCGCTCCACGAAGATCCGTGTCGTATTTTTTGGCGTACCAAAGAACTTGATTTGTCGCGTCTTCCATTTGAGCGGTAAGATTGGCGCGTACCTCTTCAAGAGTTTGCTGTATCTGCATACTGTGGCGAGGGTGTCCCAAGCTTAGCGACCATTCCCAGAAAGATACGCTTACGCCTCCGGCATTAGCGAATATATCCGGTACCACATAGGCCCTTTTCGTGAGTTCTCTGTGAGCGTTTTCATTTGTCGGGTGATTCGCAAGTTCAAGTATTACCTTTGCGCTGATTCCTCGATGGTTTTCCATGGTTATTACATTTTCCATGGCGGCAGGCACAAGTATATCGCATGGTTTTGTTATAATATCCTGCGATAGCAAATGCTCTCCAGTAACATTTTCCAAGGAGCCGTTGGGGTTTATGGATAAGTTACTATTCTTTGGAAGTTCTGATATATCTATTCCGTCTTTGTTGTAAACCGCGCCAGTAATATTGCTTACGCCAACAACTTTGTAACCGCGTTCTTCGGCTAGCTTTACGAAGTTGCCACCTACTTGTCCCAAGCCCTGAACCACAACCGTGGGTTGTTTGCTTTTAAGCTTTGGCATATCGCCTAGCTGGCGTAATTTTTCGAGAACAATTAGACCCCCGAGAGCCGTCGCCTCTTCCCGGCCTGGACTTCCGCCATTTTTTACAGTTCGTCCGGTTACCGCCGTTCCTGTGCCGCCTGCTATCGTTCCGTTTTTGGCCTCTTCCCAGTATTTGCCGTGTATCACATCCATATTACCGGAAGTCGTTCCCATATCTGTCGCGGGAACATAATAGCGGGGGGATATTACTCTATGTTCCTTTATAAATACTTCGGAGAAAGCTTCTATAATCCTTGTGATTTCGCGGGGCGAGTATTGGTTTATGGGTCTTTCCATCCGTATTCCGGATTTTCCTCCGCCAAATTCAATATTAGCAACCGCGCATTTGAAGGTCATTTCGAAGGCAAGGACTCTAAGGAATGAGGGGGTAACTGTGTTGGAAAGCCGTATTCCCCCCTTGTATGGTCTGTCGTGGTAATATGGCTGGCAATGCAATACCACGGTCGCGGAGAATCTTTCAGAGGTTCCGTCATCCATCTCTAGCCGTAATTTTCCTACGGTGAGTTCATGGCACTTGTAGAGTTTTATTTCTTGTTCTATCACCCAGTCGGGTACTTCGAGCAGTTTTCCAGCCCATTCGACTTTTTCGAAAAGAGATTGTAATAGGGGTTCAGATGTTCTTGTTTTGGCCGTCGGCATTACATCACCTCATTCGTTTTTTGCGTTAAGGTATGGTCGTTGTCCCCCCTGTCTTTAAGCAGGAATCCAAGTATAACCGGCGTGGCAAGTGTGCTTACCATAACCATTATTATAACGATTGAGAATACTTCTTCCGACACTACCCCGATAGCTTTGCCTATCGTTGCGAAAATCAGCCCCACCTCACCTCTTGGTATCATTCCGAATCCCACAACAGCTACCGATTTGATGCCGCTACGCCACATAACCAGGCCCGACACGATTTTTCCAGTAAAAGCAATAAAAGTTATTCCGGCGGCCGCCACCACGACATTGGCATTGCCAAGCGTGGCAAGGTCAACTTGCATTCCGGTTAGGACGAAAAATATAGGCACAGTTAGATATGCTATAGGTTCAAGCAGTGATGCTACATGGCGATCGGAGTGCTTATTTACTGATTCAGATATCCTGTCAATCTGATTTATCGCGGTAGAAGCTATGCTTCGCATACCTTCTATACTGGTAATTCCGAGATTATACGATGACCTGTTTATCACTTCAGAGACGCGCTGATTTATTTGTGTTCTTGCACCTTGTACGGCGCGCTTAATTTCCTCGATAATCTCCGGTTCTTTGAAGAATTTGAAATGTACGGGTTCAAGTATTATTCCAGCGGCGAATGCTCCTACTATCGGCGCAAGCCCTATTAAACTTGCCGCGTACGCTAAAACCAAACAAAAAGACATCGCAAGAACGAATTTCATTCCTATCCCCGTGTTGATTTTTGAAAACATTTTGCTTATATGGTGCGTTAGCGGCCTTAACAAAAAGACCGCGATTAACAGGAATCCCACGGCTTTTGCAATCACAAAGCCAACATCTGAAATCTCGACTGAACCATTCAGCGCTATGGCAGATACTACGGAAAGAATTATAAGTCCTATTACATCATCAAATACGGCGGCTCCTAAAATGATTTTTGCCTCTCTAGTGTTGAGCTTTCCAAGATCCCTAAATACCCGAGCTGTTATACCGACAGATGTGGCGGTAAGCGTTGCTCCTAAAAATAAGGCGGTGTGAGATGATAAGTTGGGTATAAGTAGCGGACTTACAAAATAGCCAAGGGAAAAAGGCGCCGCGACTCCTATTGCGGCCACAGCCAAAGCTCGGACTCCATTTTTTTGCATTTCGGAAATATTAGATTCAAGGCCTGTCTGGAAGAGGAGTATTACTACGCCAAGCTCTGCTACATTCTTTATGAATTCACTATTTTTGACATTTTCAAAATAAGTAAAGCCGACAAAGAGAGGAACGCCAAGAAGCAAGCCCGCTACAAGTTCACCAAGAACCGATGGCTGTTTTATTTTTTCGATAAGGCGTCCGAACGCGGCAATAACGAGAAGAATGGCTATCCAAAGCAGGAAGTTGTAATCGCCATGCCCCGCAGATACTGCCTCCGTATTTACTCCATAAGATGGTATCCCGCCAATTCCCAAAAAGACAATTGCGAGAATAGAAATCATAAACCACCTATTCTTCATGCGCTCACCACTTGTAAATTTTTAAGGTTCATCGCATACTAACCTCAAAGTCAAAGTAGCTAAGGAATAATACCATTTTTGTTTGAACAGTCAACATTTTCGATTTCTGGATTTTGTTGTATTTATTCTTTGACGCGCGAATTGAAAGGAGGGATTTTGATGTACTTTGAAGATGTAAAAGAAGGATATGAGATCAAAACAGATCTCCAGATCATAACATTTGATATGATTGAAAGATTTGCCGATCTTACGGGCGATCACAACCCCCTGCATCTCGATGAGGATGCTAGCCGGGAAGGACCTTTTGGCGAAATAGTTTCTCATGGCCGGCTTACCGGCGATGTTGCCATAGGAGCTCTTCCTTATAGTTTTTTGGAAGGGTTAATGCTCATTGAGGATAAGACATCATATCTAAAACCGGTAAGGGCGGGTGAGCACATATATTGCATATTAAAGGTGTTGTTAAAATATGATAAGGCACATTGGGGATTCGGATATTTTAATTGCAAGATGGAAATTTTCAATCAGGATGGCGAAACGGTCGCGGTTATGGATATTAAAATGAGAGCGGATAAAAGT
Organism: Candidatus Spechtbacteria bacterium RIFCSPHIGHO2_02_FULL_43_15b; assembly: GCA_001819985.1. Lineage (GTDB taxonomy): Bacteria > Patescibacteriota > Minisyncoccia > Spechtbacterales > HO2-43-30 > HO2-43-30. The sequence goes on along the minus strand of MHOE01000013.1, from coordinate 24,349 downwards.
TCTTCCGCGAAGCAACAAAAAACATCTCGGGCAATTGCCCGAGATGTTTTTCTATCTCATGCGTCCTAGTTATTCTCCCCCGTTATCTTCAAGTTCGTTATTATCGGTTTCAAGATCCTGTTCTGCTAATTCGGAGTGGATAGCCGCCATTATTTTCGCTTGCTGGGAAAGCGCTATGGATTTTTGGAAAAGCAGGAACGCTTCGGCATATTGTTCGGAGTTCAATTTGGTTTTTCCATCGGTTATGGCATTTCTAGCGGCTGTTATGGCGGCATCTATTTTCATCTTAGCTTCAGGACTAAGCGTATCGGATTTTTTTTCAACAAAAGATTCCACTTCATCCAATTTGTTTTCCGCGGCGGAAAGTTTTCCTTCAGCGGCAGTTTGGACAGCGGGTCCGATCTTAGATCTTAGTTTATCTTCGATACGGATTCTCAATTCTTCATTGTCTGCGAATTGAGTTTGAATTTGGTTTTTTACTTTGGCTACAATTTCTTTTATTTCCGGTCTCGTCAGAGCATTTTCCGTGATTTCCTGGAGTATTTCTTCGTGCGCGATAAGAATAGATTCGAGACGGGATCTAATTTGATTCGCGGCTTCAAGTTTGCCTTGCTCCTCAAGTTTATCGGCAATTTCCGACATTTTTTGCAGGTGCTTTTGGAATTGCGCGTCCAGTTTGTCCGCGATATTTTGGCTTAATCTTCCCTTAAGCGCGAGTTTACCGGCTTCCTCGAGACGCTTTCCTATTTTGGCCGCTTCGGTATTAGCGTCGGATTCCGGGTCTAACGATAAAGCGGATTTAACATTTTCGGTGAAGTAAATCTTTACGGGATAAAGCTGGTCGCCCGGCAAAGAGTCCTCCGCGGCGAAAGAAACGCCTCCTACTCCAGCGCCAAGCATGACAATCGTTGCTAAAAATTTTGACATGGTATTTAACTTAAAAATTGATTATTGGATTTGCGAAGATTCTCGACCTTTGCCAGTTAATGCCTTATTGCTTTATTATGCGTATAGATTTTAATTTTATCATATATTGGCAATATGGATAATACCCAAAAATTCGAAGGCGAGAAAAATCCGGATGCGGAAAATTCGAGTGAAACAACCTTTGAAAAAGTATCAAGAAGAATCGCGGATAGAGGCCTCGATTTTCACGGAAAGGAGCACGATGAGTCGGGCAGGGATCCAAAGACATATCATACATCGGAACATCCTAGAGTTTTGGAAAGTCGCGCAAAGCAAATGGCAGAGGCGTTGGAGTTATCTCCGAAACAGTACGCGCTCGCAGATATGGCTATCGCGTGGCATGACACGGTTATAAATTATGACCGCGCTGACCAAAATGAAATATTAGCTATGGTGCGGCGGCATCGCGGCGCGCGCGCGGGCGATAAGCCAAAAGGAGCGGATGGGAATGAGGGGGCGAGCGCGGGACTCCTTGAGGAGCAGATGAGGGATGAAAACAAAATTTCAAATAGCAAGATTTTTACTGAAGAAGATATCCGAATTGCCCGTTGGGCGATAGATGCCACATATCCGGATGTCAATCTCGGCAGTGATTTTAAGGGTGCTGTATTTGAGGAATATCCATATTACGGAGCGGCTATCAGCCAAAATCCGGAGTTAGGGAAATTCATGGAGGAATTAAAAGGGGAGGGTATAATAAAAGGGCCTATGTTTTTCCAGCCCCATATTGAAATGCCGATGGAGCGCGGAGAGAAAGTTCCAAAAGAGGTTTTGGTTGTGGCGTTTTCGGATCTCGGCGCCGCGGGTTTAGGCGAGGAAGTAGTGTTTTTAAGGGAAGGAGATGATGAGATGCGGGAACTTTACGCGAACCTTCGCCGTCCGGAGGTTATGAGCCGTCTTATAAACGGTAACGAAGAAGAAGATATAAAAGACAGGGAAAGGGTTTCAGGGGCATTCTTTGCGTGGCTAAAAAATCAGCCGGGATTCGCGATATGGCAAGCTTTGCGTTTCGAAAAGATATTGTGCTTAATGAGAAGGCAGGATGACATAACGAGAAATCAGGAGCTTAAGCTTCGCGCGCAATTTTGTCATTTTATAGATAATTCCAGGGCTTCGCTCAAGCGCTCAAGGATTATGGAGGCAGAGTTTAACGGCATAAAATCCGAACGCCAAGATAAAGAGTCATTTGCGTATCTCGCAAAGAATACGGGGTATGCTATTTAGGCAAGCGTGAACTTTTTGCCCGTATGAAGCCAAAACTTGGAGCGTAAACGAGATACAATTATGCCGCGTCACCTATTTACTTTTTAATCTAGCTATTTTATCTCTAGCATGTTTTATCTGAATTTTCATCGATAAACGACCTCTTTGTCTGTTTGCTAGATCAATAAATATTTGGTACGCTTCAGCCGCTTCCTCGTGGCGGTTGAGAGCGGAAAGAGCATCGCCCCACAGGTAGTAAATAAAGGAAGCCTTGGGGTTAAGAGCCGCCGCTTGTCGAAAGAATTCAGCCGCTTCCTCGTAGCGGCCAAGATCGTAAAGAGCGCCGCCCGTATTGCCCAGTATTTGAATTTGTTGGCCGTATTCCGGTTCAAAAACCGTTACATATTGCCTTCTCACCTCCTTAATCCAGGGGATTTTGTTTAGATAGTCAGGACCTTCTTCTTGAATATCAAAGACCAGACCTTCTGGTTTGGGATCGCGACTGAATGCCTCAATATCCGCGACGGCAAGGGGCGAGCCATCTTTTTTCTTTCCGACTATCATTTTGTCGGTTAATTCCTTATTAGATTTTAGTCCTTTGTCGAGCATATCTCTATGTTCAATATGACCGTCGCTTGTGACGAGAAATAAAATAGAATGGTGAGGCACATCACCCACTAAGTAATCAAGACCCGCTTCTTTCATGAGCGCGCCGCCGAGGGTTGAAGCACCGACACAGTTGATGTATTGGTTCGCGACAATTTCCGCGGGGTTGTTACCGTGACTTTTATTGTATGGAAAACTGCCGACCGCTTTCTGGATTTTATCGGCAATTTCCCGTTCTTTTGCGGAGATTGTATCCAGATTTTTCGACTCGCGGATATTTTCCAGCTCGGTTTTTAGTTGAGTGATATTCAACACATCTGCGATTTTTCTTTGCTCAACTGAAAAATTTATACCTAATTTTTCAAAAAGGGAATTGACACCGCGTTTCCACCCTTGTTCCCGCATATCGCTAATCAGTTTCGGCAATGCTCCGCGGAATATCGAACCGACAAGCTCATTTTTTGGAGCTTCCACCTCTTTTATCATAGCCCGTTCAATTTTTTCCAAGAAAGCGTTATGAATAGGCGTATTGCTTTGCCAGGGCTTCAGACCGCTAGCGGCGGGTTTCTGTTCAAGATTTTCCGTTCTTTGTTTTAACTCAAAAGCATTTTGAGCCACTCCGAAAAATTGAGATAGGGTTTTTTGCCGTTCGGCCTCATAAATCTCGTCTTGCTTTGCCGGATCAGACCCGCTTGCTTTTTCAGCCCGTGCTTGTCTTGACGCGTAGAGATTTTTCCCGGCAAGAAAACGGTCCGCTTGTTGAGTTTCTTCGGGCGTTAAACTGTTTGACGCGATATCGTTAAGGTTAGTCGTAGTTTCTGCTTTTTTTCCAGTGCCTAGCGAGAGTCCGTAATCGTAGAATTCTTCGGCAAGCGCGCCAGCAATTTTTTTTCCGTCTTCAATCGAATCCAATCGTTGAGCGATATATATGCCGGAGTTTTGAAAAAGTTTACCTAACGCTAGAAGTTTGTCTCTTTTTTCATTTTGTCGTTCCGGTTTTGTCTTGAATGTGTCATGATCAACGGCTTCAACTACGCCAACCATTTCCCACAGCTTCAAATCTATAGGCAGATACAGAGTTCGTTTGCTGTCTTGGTCTGGTGTTTTTTCCAATACGCCTTCTTCGCGTCTTTGCTCCCATGCCTCGCGGCTGATTATTTTAGGAGTAATGGAGTCGTTAATCTCGCACCATTTTGCAAAAAACCCTTGTACCGCGAGGTTTTGAAAAGGTTCTTGTTCGACAACCGGCTGTATTTCAAATTTAGATTGTTCGTTTAGTTCTCCCACGGGTTTATTATATATGTTTCCGCATCCGTTTAATAGTTATAGAAACTCTCAATGTCTAACTTGGTCGGGCTGCTGGGAATTGAACCCAAATCGCAAGACCCCCAGCCTTGCATACTGACCGTTGTACTACAGCCCGTTTTTGATTCGTTTCTATAAAAAAATACTATAACTAATTATAGTACTAATCGCGCTATTCTACAAAAAGGACTTATCGGGGTTTGTATAGCGCTTTTATGCATTTGGCGCACGCTTTTATTCGAGAACCGGCTTTCAAGCCCTGTTTGTCGTATGTTAATTTGACCCATTGAAGATTTGGGTATTTACGCACTTTATGCGTCGGGTTATAATTACCGCGAAGTAATTTTCGTTTCCATTCAAGTTGAGATTGTTTTCCGCATAGCGGACACTGCTTATTATTTTTATTCATTGATTCAAATAGTAGCGCATTCGTTAATTTTTTGCAATATGGACCAAGGAATCCAAAATATAGTTTTATGGATAGTCATAGTATTGTTTTCCGCCTCAATTCACGAATTTTTTCATGGATTAGTTGCGTTGTGGCAGGGGGACTCTACCGCTAAAGACGAAGGACGACTTACGCTAAATCCCTTAAAACACATAGATCCCATGGGTTCTGTCGTGATACCCTTGATTTTAGTGCTCACCGTGGGCAAAGCTTTCGGGTGGGCAAAGCCCGTTCCGTACAACCCATACAATTTACGCGACCAAAAATGGGGAGCTGTATATGTTGGACTTGCGGGACCGGCATCGAATTTTCTTATAGCATTAGTGTTTGGCCTTTCCTTAAGGTTTATGCCGGTTGGAGTGCTGGCTGGCATAGCGGAAGGACAAACTCCGATGCTTGCGGCAATGGTTGAGGCACTGGTGACGATTGTGCTTGTAAATATAATACTTGGACTTTTCAATTTAATGCCGATTCCTCCTCTCGATGGTTCGAAATTGCTTTTTGCTGTTTTGCCCCCGCACCTCGAACATATAAAAGCTATGCTTTCGCAGTATGGCTTTATTCTAGCTTTGTTTTTTGCCGTTTTTTTGTTTAGTTCGTTGATGCCGGTTGTAATTTTTCTATTTCGCCTTATTACGGGGATGGGTTAGCAAATTTTTTAGGAAATTAAATAAATCCGTTTTGTTTCCGGTGTTTTTTAAGTATTTTCTTCTCTTAAATTTTTTGGTAAATTTTGCAAAAACTTGACAAGGTTTTAATAGTCGATATAGTAATGGAACAGCCCAAGGTATGGGTAATCTAAAAGGAGAAATATGAAATCAAGGCAAGTTCTTAGTGCGACTGAAAATACCATATCTGCTCTTTTGGGTTTACATTGGCGAAGAGTTAGTAGTGAAAGATCTGACCCAAGACAATTCGATATAATAAATACACAACGCTTTGAATTCTACAAACAAGATGGGGCGTTGGCTTGCACTGTTGAATTTAGAAATTTCGTTGGTTGTCTGTTTGCACGAAGTGGCAAAATACTTGATAGTAATGGGGCCGTTATCATAGAAGACGGGTATCTTACTGATGCAGACGCTAATCCGAAGGAGCATCCCTTGAATGATTTGTACGATATCGTTTGGAATAAAGAATCTGGGGAGCCATTCCTAGTAGAAGGTAAATTTTCAGAAACAATAAAACTAGAAAATTTCAGAGAAGGATTAAGGGCCTAATATTTTAGGAGCAATAGCTCCTTTTTTATTGCTCAAGTTTCAAGTTTTTTTATTTTTATCCCATTCCTCGCTTAACTGTTTTGTTACTATCGCATATCGGGCAGTTGGGATTACATTTTTTTGTTCATAATACCCAGTTTAATATGTTAATTGATTAAGTAATCTAGATAGAGCAACAAAAAAGTGCATTCTAATGCACCTGAAATAAAACGGTCTCAAATTAAATACCGAGTTTTAGCTCGGTATTTTTGGTATCGCCTCTACTTCATAAAAGGGATGAGCGTTCGTAGTATACGCCACCCTCTTTACTCCAAGGATTTGGAGTATCGCCATGCAATTACCGCATGGTCGCGCCAAAGCGGGCGTTCCGTCCTTGGTATTTCTCCACACATAAAGTGTGGATCCGCTTATATTTGAAATCCCGGCTTGTATGACCGCACGGATTTCCGCGTGTCGGGAAAACGGAGAAATAAATGTTCTCCCTCCAAAAAAGAGTTTCGCACTCCCAACGCGATTGAAAGCTGTACCCACGGGTTTACCCCGAGAAACTACGACCGCTCCAACGAGTTTTCGCATCGAGGAGTTTTGAGCCGCCCGTCGCGCCTCTTGGAAAAATGTAATATCGTATGCGGTGTACGCGGTCCTCACAGAACCTCCTCAAGTGTCAGTAAGTTTCTAGAAAGTATTATACCATATTTGAATTTTTTGTAAAGTGTTTGGCCCTGTTGACATAACGCAAAATTTATATTACCATACGACAGGCACTAGAGTTAAATAAGGAGATGTGGCTATGCTAACGCGCCGATTTGTCAAGACCTTTATTTTTTGCGTATCGTTTTTGGTGGCAGCGTTTGTTTTTTACATGTATAAAGTGCCAATTGATGCATGGATATTGATTACTGTCTCGAGTTTGGCGGGTTTAATTATGATCGTATGCGTTTGCGGAGTTTTAGGAATATCATTTTCGAACTTAAGACAGAAATCTCTGAATGCGGCAAGATCAGATGTAGTGATACGGAAGAGTTCGTGGCACTACAAATTTATCAAGTGGATAAACCTTAACTTGGAAGAGGAAAAAGTATCCGAAGTCCGAAGTGAATGCGAGTACTGGGCGTTATTTTTCCACTCGCTGTTTATGATGCCATTTGTGTGGGCGATTTGGATTCTCTTGGCTTTACTTCTTTGGCTTATGGGTTCTCGGATATCCATAACGAAGAAAGGGGTGGTGTTTTTCGGCAGTCAACCCATAGGACCCGCGGTTTTAATATTGATATCGCTTGCGATGATAACAGTGGCAATTGTTGTTTCGGGATTCGCAGAGGTTATAATTTCCGGCGCCAAAGAGAGGGCGGCACATTTAACAATAGAGGATTTTTACACATTTATATCATGGGCCGTTGTTTTATTTATGGCTTTAATAGCAGTTTTGATCGCGGGTTTTTTTATTTGGAAAGTAGCTTTGCCGGATTTGCGACTCGTCTGGTCGGAAGTGCGCACAGCGGGAGGAAGCGTAAAGCATCTGTTTTTGTATTTAATGGCAAGGTTGGCGGTTGGGTGTAGGGGCGTGAAATTTACTGAATAAATTAATAAGTTATGAAATTCGACTAAAAGTCGAATTTTAATTTGCCAACATCAGTGGAATGTTAGAGCTAACTAAATTGGCATATTAGCGATTTAGTTTATTGACATCGACTTTGTATTTTGCTAGATTACATTCATAAAAACATAAAGCTCAAAGTATGAAACATTGGAAATATTCATACTGGATGCGAGTTATCTAATGTCGACTATTCATCAGCTAATCAAAAATCCCAGAAGAAAGGCGCGCAAAAAGACAAAATCGCCTGCTTTGGCTTTTGGTTTCAACACTATTAAAAACAGGCCAAAGAAATACTGGTCGCCTTTCAAGAGAGGAGTTTGCATTAGCGTAAGGACAACAACGCCAAAAAAACCAAACTCGGCATTAAGAAAAATAGCCAGAGTCAGATTAACTAACGGCATGGAAGTTACCGCTTACATACCGGGCGAAGGGCATAATCTTCAGGAGCACTCCGTAGTTATAATAAGAGGAGGGCGAGTCAAGGATTTACCCGGCGTTAGATACCATATAGTAAGGGGCGTATTGGATTCTTCCGGAGTCGAGGCAAGGCGTCAGGGAAGAAGTAAATACGGAGCTAAAACACCTAAATAATCTATGAGAAGAAAACCAGCGCCAAAAAGAACATTAATGCCAGACCATAAGTATAACAATGTGGTAGTTTCTCGATTGATAAACTATGTAATGTGGGATGGCAAGAAAAGCGTAGCCAGAGATGTAATCTATGACGCGTTCGATATTATAGCGGAAAAAACAAAACAAGAGCCGCTGGATGTTTTTGATGAAGCCATAAAGAATACATCTCCCATGCTAGAAGTGAAATCGAGGAGAATCGGAGGAGCGAATTATCAGGTTCCAAAACAGGTAAAAGGCGACAGGCGCCTGAATTTATCGTTAAGATGGATGATACAAGCGGCCAGATCTCGAAAAGGAGCGACAATGGCCGTTAAGTTGGCCGAGGAGATAATATCGGCTTCAAAGAATGAGGGAGAAGCGGTCAAGAAGAAAGAGAATACTCACAAAATGGCGCATGCTAACAGAGCCTTCGCGCATTTTTCTTGGTAACAATAATATGGAATATGAAACTCTTGGATTTTTCACAAAATATTATTTTCAAAATTAATCGAGTCGGCATACTGTGCCGTTTCGATTAAGGAGATTTTTGGGTAAATCAGGATTTGCGCAGATTTACAAATAGTTCATGTTATTAAATTTATGCCGCGAGAATACCCAATAGAGAAAAATCGCGATATAGGCATTATTGCCCACATCGACGCCGGGAAAACAACCGTATCCGAGCGCATTTTATTTTACACCGGAATTTCACACCACATAGGCGAAGTTCACGAGGGCGAAGCGATAATGGACTGGATGGAACAAGAGAGAGAAAGGGGTATAACCATAACTTCAGCGGCAACAACTTGTTTTTGGACTCCAACAAGATTTCCAAAGACGGATAAAGTCAATAAATATAGAATCAATATAATAGACACTCCGGGGCATGTAGATTTCACCGTGGAAGTGGAAAGATCCCTGCGCGTTCTTGATGGCGGTGTTGTTGTATTCGATGGAGTCGCGGGCGTTGAACCACAGTCGGAAACGGTATGGCATCAAGCGGATAAATACAAAGTGCCTAGGATTTGTTTCATAAATAAGCTCGACAGAATGGGCGCGAATTTTGAGAAAAGTTATAAGTCCATTCTTGATCGCTTAACTCCAAATGCTATCCCCGCGCAGATCCCCATAGGTATTGAATCGACATTCGAAGGAGTTGTTGATTTGCTGGAACTTAGGGCATACAGATTTTCAGGTGAAAACGGCGAGAAAATCGAAGAATCGGAAGTGCCGGAAGATATGAAAGAAAAAGCAAAGGCGGCAAGAGAAAAATTAGTAGAAAGAATAGCGGAGCAAGACGATCTTTTAACTGAAAAATTCTTAAATGGCGCGGAAATCGCTACGGAAGATTTAAGATCCGCGCTTCGCAAGGGTACAATAAACAATACTGTGGTCCCAGTATTTTGCGGTTCGGCCTTAAAAAATAAAGGAGTGCAGTTGCTTTTGGACGCTGTTATTTACTACCTCCCTAGCCCGATAGATGTTCCAGCTATAACCGGAGAAGACCCTAAAACCGGAGAAGAAATTATTCGTGAGTCGAGGGACGACGAAAAATTTGCCGGTTTAGCTTTTAAGGTTGCTACCGACCCTTTTATCGGTCAGCTGGTTTACTTTAGGGTTTATTCGGGAACATTAGATAAAGGTTCTTATGTGTTAAACACGACAACGGGCGAAAAAGAGAGGGTTGGCAGAATTGTAAGAATGCATGCGAATCAAAGAGAGGAGGTGGATACCATATATTCCGGGGAGATTGGAGCGGCTGTCGGGTTAAAAAAGACAACTACCGGAGATACTATTTGCGATCCGGATTATAGGATAGTGCTTGAAAAAATAGTTTTTCCGGAGCCGGTAATATCCATAAGAATTGAGCCAAAAACAAAAAGCGATCAGGAAAAGATGGGAATTGCGCTTCACAGATTAGCGGAAGAAGATCCTACTTTCAGGGTGCAAACCGATCAGGAGACCGGTGATACCATAATATCCGGCATGGGAGAACTTCATCTGGAAATAATCGTGGACAGGATGTTGAGAGAGTTCAGGGTTGGGGCGAGCGTCGGTCAGCCGCAAGTGGCTTACCGGGAAACCGTGAAAGAGACAGCGGAAGCTGAAGGAAAATACATAAGGCAGTCGGGAGGAAGGGGGCAGTACGGCCATGTTTGGGTGAAAATTGAGCCACTGGAAAGGGGGGCCGGGTTTGAATTCGTGGATCAAATAAGGGGAGGCGTAATTCCGAAGGAATTCATACCCGCAATCGAGAAGGGTATAAAAGAGGCCATGGAGAAGGGAGTGCTTGCCGGATACAGGGTTATAGATTTGAAGGCAACTCTATACGACGGGTCTTACCACGAAGTGGACTCTTCAGAAGCTGCGTTTAAGATAGCGGGATCAATTGCTTTTCAAGAAGGCGCGCGGCGAGCAAAATTAGTGCTACTTGAACCCATAATGAAGGTGGAAGTCATTATTCCGGAAGATTTTCTAGGCGATGTGACCGGTGATTTGTCGTCTAAGCGCGCGTCAATAGAGGAGATGGGCGAAAGGGGCGGTATGCGAACAATTTCAGCTAAAGTGCCTTTGGCAAATATGTTTGGGTATGCTACGAATCTAAGGTCGATGACCCAGGGGCGCGGGTCTTATACTATGGAGTTCAGCCATTACCAAGATGTCCCATCTAATGTGGCCCAAGAAATAATAGAAGGTAAAAAGTAGATTTTAGGATATGTTTAACTCAATCAAAAAATTAATAAGCAAGGAGGGCGAGCGCATTATAGTTGTTGAGGACGGCAAGCCGTCTTATGTTGTTTTGACATTTGAAGAATATCAACACTTGCGGTCTTTCGAGAAATCCATTAGCATAAATTACAAGAAAGATGAGGATTATACAATGAATAATCGTGATGTAAATAGTTTTCATTCGAGGGATAATTTCCAGAGCGGAGAACAGAAAAGGCAAGATATGGGCGCTAACGCAAGCAATTCAACAGGCGCAAATTCAGCCCAAGAAAATTCCAATGAGAGCGGTATAAGAATAGAAGACCTCCCGTTTTAACCGCATTTAGTTTTATGCGTAATCAATGCAAGGTATTGACTAGTTGGCTGTATTTTGCTAAAAATTAAACTGGTGTTATAAATTTTATTCCATATAGTATTCATGTAATTAATATAATTTTCGATAAATAAACAATGCTTTTTATTTTCTGGTTTTTTATGAAAATCCTAAGAATCCAGAAAGTCAATAAGCTATAGATAAAAAATCATGGCAACAGAAAAATTTGAGAGAACAAAGCCGCATATTAACGTAGGCACGATAGGCCACGTTGACCATGGTAAGACTACATTAACTGCCGCTATTTTAAAGTATGCAAAATTAAAGGGTTTTCGTGCTTCGGATAAAGGAGTGGATCAGATAGATTCCGCGCCGGAAGAAAAGGCGAGAGGGATAACGATAGCATTGGCTCATGTTGAATACGAAACAGAAAAACGCCACTACGCGCATATAGATGCTCCGGGTCACGCGGATTACATAAAAAACATGATTACCGGAGCCGCTCAAATGGACGGCGCTATTCTTGTGGTTTCCGCGGCAGACGGTCCAATGCCCCAAACGAGAGAGCATATTCTTTTGGCAAGACAAGTTGGAGTTCCAAACATCGTAGTATTCTTGAATAAGGTGGATCAGGTAGATGACCCCGAACTTATAGAGTTAGTGGAGGCGGAGGTAAGAGAGCTTCTTTCGAAGTACGAATTTGATGGAGAGAAAATCCCCATAATCAAAGGTTCTGCGCTTCTGGCTCTGCAGGCCGGATCCGCGGAGGAGGATGCCGTAAAACCAATGGGAGAATTGATGAAAGCGCTTGATGAGTATTTTGAAGTTCCAAAAAGAGAAACGGAAAAGCCCTTCCTTATGCCGGTTGAAGATATATTTTCAATTGAGGGACGAGGAACAGTGGTTACTGGAAGAGTAGAACGCGGAAAGATAAAGACCGGAGAAGATATAGAGATAATTGGAATAAAGCCAACTCAAAAGACAGCAATTACCGGCATTGAAATGTTCAACAAGATGCTGGACGAGGGTCTTGCTGGAGATAATGTTGGGGTCTTGCTTAGAGGTTTGAAGAAAGAGGATGTTGAGCGAGGCCAGGTTGTTGCTAAACCCGGAAGTGTTACTCCTCATACTGAATTCGATGCGGAAGTTTATGTTTTATCCAAAGAAGAGGGCGGACGACACACCCCATTCTTCACTGGTTACAAGCCGCAGTTCTACATAAGAACAACCGATGTTACGGGAGATGTTACATTACCAGAGGGAACAGAAATGGTTATGCCCGGAGATACGGTAAGTATAAAAATCAAATTGGGAGTTCCGGTGGCTTTGGAAGAGCAGCAGAGATTCGCTATAAGAGAAGGTGGCAGAACTGTTGGAGCGGGTGTTGTTACTAAGATATTTGTTTAAAAATTTACCGGTTTTTGCCGTGTTTTAATGCGGCTTCGCTGGAAATTAACGGAAAATGCCGTCAAAAACAGCAACAAAAAAAGAAGATCCGCAGGTTCAGACAAGAATCAGGATAAAAATAAAGGCATACGACCACAAAGTGATTGATTCAAGCGTGCGTCAGATAGTGGATACGGCGATGCGTTATGGCGCGGAAGTTCATGGTCCAATGCCTCTGCCTACGGAGACGCACAAATACACAGTTAACAGATCTTCGTTCGTTCATAAGGACGCGCGCGAGCAGTTCGAGATGAGAATCCATAAGAGATTAGTGGATATCGTAAATCCGTCCCCTCAAGTTATAGATGCTTTAATGGATTTGAATTTGCCTGCGGGAGTGGATATAGAAGTCAAGATGTAAACAGTTTTCGATACACTAATGCCCGCAGATCATGCCGCATTGTTATAAGAACGAAAATTATTACCGAGCGCTAAAATCAATATTTATGCAAAGTATTGATTTTAGCGCTCGGTAATTTGCGAAAAATTAAATTTATTCGCAGAGTTGCATACATATCCAAAGGTGTAAATTTATAAAATCGTTAGGAAGTAGTCGAAAAGCTGGACTACGCCAGCTTTTTTTGTTTGCCCCAACTAATAATTTATAAACGCAAAAAACGAATAAAACAGGGCTTTATTTTTCGAGTAGATTATGAATAAGGGTAAAATGTATGAAATTTCTTTTAGGCACAAAATTAGGAATGACGCAGATTTTTATGGAAGACGGAAATATTGCACCCGCTACGCTTATTGAGGCGGGACCTGTCGTTGTTACGCAAATGAAGTCAAAGGACAAAGACGGATATGACGCTGTTCAGGTTGGATTTGGCACTAAAAGCAAAAATAAATTATCAAAATCACTGAAGGGGCATTTTAGGGATTTGGGAAGTTTCAGATGGGTACGCGAATGTAGAAGCGAAGAGAAATTGAAAATCGGCGACAAGATCGATGTATCTGCTTTTAATGCGGGCGATGAAGTTACGCTAAAAGGCGTTTCGAAAGGAAAGGGATTTCAAGGGGTCGTGAAAAGGCATGGATTTTCCGGACTTCCAAAAACTCATGGAACAAAGAAAAAACACAGATCGCCCGGATCAATCGGTTCCAGATTTCCGCAACATACGAGGAAAGGCAAGAGGATGGGCGGAAGAATGGGTCATGACAGCGTGACAATAAAGAAAGTCGAGATTTTAGAAATTGACAAGGAGAATAATCTTTTGGCGTTGAAAGGAGCTATTCCAGGATCGAGGGGAAGTTTGGTTGAGATAATAGGATAACTTAAATTACCCTTGTGCGTGTAAGTCGTTTTGCGGCTAAGTATGCACAAGCGCGTTAAGGATGAAAACGAAGGTCTACAATAGAAACGGCGAAGAAGTAGGGAAGATGGATTTGCCCGAAAGTATTTTCGGAATGAAAATAACACCCGCGCTTTTACATCAGGCGTTTGTAACGCAGATGGCAAATACGCGTCAAGTTATAGCTCATACGAAGGGCAGGGGCGAGGTTAGGGGTGGCGGCAAAAAGCCATGGAGACAGAAAGGGACGGGACGAGCAAGGCATGGTTCGATCCGTTCTCCCATATGGGTTGGCGGTGGAGTTACTTTTGGCCCGACAAAGGAAAGAAATTTCAAAAAAAAGATAAATAAGAAAATGAAGAGGAAAGCTGTTCTTATGGCCTTATCGACAAAGGCAAGCGATAAGGAAATGATTGTTGTTGATAAATTCGAATTAGATAAGCCAAAGACCAAGGATTTAGTGGCGTTTATAGAGAAAATGATTCCCGGAGGAGAGGGTACTGTAATGATAATTGAGAAAAAGAATGAAGCATTGCAGAAGTCGGGACGAAACATCGAGAGTTTTAAGATTATAAGCTTAGGCAATATGAATGTTGCAGATTTGCTTAATTATAAATATTTAATAGTTACAGCAGACGCCGTTGACGCTATAAAAGAGAAATATAAAAGCAAATTAGATTCCAAAACTCAAAAACCACGCCTCGGCGGTAGCCCGAACGCGGCCATTAAACAGGTGTAATGGGTGAGTCGGATTTTCAAAATGGCATTATTCGATTTTATAAAAAATAAAGAAAAAGCAGATAAAGCAAAATCTAAAGATGCTAAGAAAGAGACGCGGGCAAAATCCCAAAAAGGCGTTAAAGGGAAGGCGGAAAAGCCAAAAGATAAGGCCGCGACTGGATTAAAGTCGTCTAAATCTGCGTTTCGAATTTTGAAACAGCCGCATATAACGGAAAAATCAACGGATTTAACAAAAGTTAATCAGTATGTATTTAGAGTTTTCAGCAATACGACAAAAGCTGAAATAAGGAAGGCAGTACAGGATATTTACGGGGTGCATGTGGAAAAAGTTTCCAAAATCAAAATGCCCGGAAAGAAAAGAAGGAGGGGAAGGCAAATAGGTTGGAGATCCGGCTACACTAAGGCCGTTGTTAAATTAAGGAAAGGCGAGATTATCGAGGTTTTACCGCATTAAAAAGGTAAAACAGCGGCTAATGCAAGTCGCAAACTAAAACCATGAAATTATACAAACCAACAAGTGCTGGAAGACGCGGTATGACAAGACCTGATTTTAGCATGATAACCAAAAAAACTCCCGAGAAAAAATTTTTGGCGCCTTTGCATAAAACGGGAGGCAGAAGCAGGGGTAAAATAAGCGTGCGATTCAAAGGGGGAGGAGCGAAACGGAGATACAGAATAATAGATTTCGGAGAAAAAAAGATAGGCGAAACGGCTAAGGTGCTTGGTATTGAATATGATCCGAACAGAAGCGCAAGGATTGCGCTGATTGAATACGGCGACAAAACAAGTGCTTACATAGTAGCACCCGACGGGTTAAATGTCGGAACAGACATTGTTTGTTATGAAGAGGCCGGAGAGGTAAAAACAGGCAACAGAATGAAACTGAAATATGTGCCCGTCGGCGCGTTTGTGTACAATGTCGAGATAAATCCGGGGCAAGGAGGAAAGATTTCAAGATCCGGTGGAACAGGCGCAAAAGTTCTGGCGACGGAAGGGAAGCACACAATGCTCGCTATGCCTTCGGGGGAAGTGCGAAAAGTTTTTGCTGAATGTTACGGCAGTATAGGGTTTGTTTCAAACAGGCAACACAACTTAGAGGTTATGGGAAAGGCCGGAAGAAATAGGCACAAGGGAATAAGGCCCCATGTCAGGGGTTCGGCGATGAATCCCGTTGATCATCCGCACGGAGGAGGCGAGGGACGAGCGCCGATAGGGTTAAAGCATCCAAAAACGCCTTGGGGCAAGAATGCGTACGGCGTAAGGACGCGCAGACACAAAAAATATTCGAACAGTATGATATTGCATCGGAGAAAGAATAAAAAAAGAAAGTAATGGATAGTATTTATGAATTCTCTACGAATACGCTACGATTTATAAAACCGTTTCGTGTGTTCATAGAAATTGCTAATCTAATCATAAAATCATGCCGCGATCACTAAAAAAGGGACCATACATAGATGAAAGAATACTAAAGAAAATAGCTAATCTTAAAGCTGGCGACAGGGCAGTAATAAAAACATGGTCAAGATCTTGCACGATAAGCCCTGAAATGATAGGATTTACATTCGGGGTTCACAATGGTAGAGAGCATATCCCCGTTTTTGTTACTGAAGACATGGTCGGCCATAAACTGGGCGAATTTTCACCAACAAGAAAATTCATTAGGCACGGAGGAAAAATGCAACAAGAACTGGAGAAGAAAAGTTAAAGTTAGTGTTTTTTGCGCATATTTCCGCGCCGGTTTTGTTAGGATTTCCAAAATACAGTAAACCGACGCCGAACAATGCGCGAAACTAATATTTACGATCAGTATGGAAATGACTGCAAAAATCAGATACTTGCGAATGAGCCCTCGAAAAATCAGGGCGATTTCCGATTTGATAAGAGGCATGGATGCGGATAACGCTAAAAAACAGCTCCAGTTTTTAAGTAAGAGAGGGGCTCCGAGCGTTGCTAAGTTATTGGATTCTGCCATATCGAACGCAAAGAATAATTTTTCTAAAAGCGAGGGGAATTTGTATATAAAGAAAATTTCTGTTGATAACGGCCCCGCGCATAAAAGGTTTAGGCCCACGGGAAGAGGTCATGCCGCGCCGATAAAAAGACGCACAAGTCATGTGACTATAGTTCTAGATGAACGGTCTTCGGAAATAAAACAAGAAAAAACGGAAAATAAAAAGGAAAAGAAAGTTAGTGCGTAAAAGATTTCAAGAATATATTTTTACACACCAGCTATTTTAGCCGCCAAAATATGAGTCACAAAGTTCATCCATTAGCATACAGATTAGGCATAAATGCGAATTGGAAAGCGCGTTGGTTTGACGAAAAGCGATATTCTGAAAGAGTCAGAGAGGATGTTTCAATTAGGGAATACTTGTCAAAGAAACTTAGATCGGCGGGACTGGAAAGTATTGAAATAGAAAGAACTGCTAACAGAATTATAATAATCATAAATACATCGAGGCCCGGTTTAATAATAGGAAGATCGGGAGCCGGAGCCGAAAGCATTAAAAAAGATCTGGAGAAAATTCTTAGGCGAGTCGTTTTGAAATACGGCGGGGACAAAAAGTTATCGGAAATCAAAATTGAAATAAGGGAAGTTAAGAATCCTGAAAGTTTCGGAAATGTAGTAGGTCTAAGCATAGCTGAACAGCTTGAGAGAAGGATGCCTTTCAGAAGGGTTATGAAAAAAGCAATGGAAAGAATAATGTCGAACAAAGAAGTGGAAGGGGCAAAGATAGTATTGGCCGGCAGGCTTGGAGGCGCGGATATGTCAAGAAGGGAATCAATAAAAGAAGGAAGGATGCCCAGGAATACTTTGCGATCCAATCTAGAGCTTGCAAAAAATGAAGCGTACACCACTTATGGCGTTATAGGCGTAAAGGTTTGGATTTACAAAGGGGAGAAATTGGAGTGAGCTGGCTTATATGGCGGAAAGTTTTAGTATTTACTAAAATCATATGCCTTAAATAGGCTAAAAGGATTACAAAATGTTATTGCCAAGTAAAGTAAAACATAGAAAATGGACAAAAGGACGAAGGCGCGCGGCTGTTGAATCTCGTGGCAACGAGCTAAGCTTTGGAACCTTTGGATTACAAGTTATAAGCGGAGATAAATGGATAGATTCGAGGCATATAGAAGCGTCAAGGCGGGCAATAATACGCGCTATGAAGAAAGGAGGAAAAATGTGGATAAGGATTTTTCCGGATAAGCCCGTAACAAAAAAGGGCACAGAGGTTCCGATGGGAGGCGGCAAGGGGGGTGTTGACCATTTTGTTTTTCCCGTTAGGCCGGGCAGGGTCCTGTTCGAATTAGACGGTGTTTCAGAGGAGGTTGCCCGTGAGGCGCTAAGGGTGGCGGGTCATAAGTTGCCAGTGAGAACGCGGATAATAAAGAGATAGAAATAAATGTTTACGCGTGCGTTGTGTCGGTTTGCGACGAGCGTACGCAAAATATAATTATGAAAATAAGAGAATTGCGGCAAAAATCAAAACCAGAACTTCAAAAATTATCCGATGAAAAGCGGAATCGTTTGCTCGATTTGCGTTTTGATTTATCCGAGGGAAGGGTTAAAAACATAAGGGAAATGAAATCCGCAAGGAAAGATATAGCAAGAGTCCTAACTTTATTAAATGAGAAATAAAGATTTATGATGCTGTATCCTTAATGGATCGTCTGTTTGAATCCAGAGATTATTCATCAAGGGTGACAGAATCAAAATGAAACGACTTAAAGGCACAATTGTATCGGATAAAATGAACAAAACTGTCGTTGTGGAGGTTTCGCGATTAAAAAAACATCCCAAATACGAGAGGCGTTTTAGGGTCACAAAAAAATATAAGGCGCACGATCCCGAAAATAAGCACAAAATCGGCGAGATCGTGGTTATCGAGGAGACGAGGCCGATAAGCAAGTATAAAAGATGGAGAATCGTCGAATTTGCTGTTCCGGAGGGTAAGTAACAAAAATTACGGCCAATTTTTTAAATATAACAAAATGATTCAAGCGGGGACAAAATTAAATGTAGCAGACAATACCGGAGCAAAAATTATCCAGTGTTTTAAGGTACTTGGAGGCACAAGGAGAAGATACGCTTCTTTGGGAGATATAGTGGTTGCGTCTGTTAAGGTAGCTGAACCAAGAAGAATAGTGAAGAGGAAGGAAGTTGTCAAAGCCGTTATAGTTAGGCAGAAAAAAGCATATAGAAGGAAAGACGGTTCATACATAAGGTTCAGCGACAATGCCGCGGTCATTTTGGATGGAGATGTTCCGAAGGGCGGGAGAATTTTTGGTCCCATACCTAGAGAAATAAAGGAGAAGGGATTTGATAAGATAGCTTCGCTGGCGCCGGAAGTGCTGTAATGACGAATGGCACATAAATTTTATTTAGTTAAGCAAGTTTAATATTTTATGAAGTTACACAAAGGCGACAATATACTGGTGATTTCCGGAAAATATCGCGGCAAGAAAGGGAAAATAACTGAAGTTCTCCCGAAAGAGGGGAAGATTGTTGTTGAGAGCATAAATATTCAGAAAAAACGCGTGAAGGCGAGGCGCCAAGGAGAAAAAGGCCAAACCGTGGAGGTAGCGGCTTCTTTCGATGCGTCAAACGCGAAGTTTTTGTGCCCCAAGTGTTCAAAGGCAGTCAGGGTTGGCCGTAAGATTGCGGACGGCAAAAAATATAGGATATGCAAAAAATGCGGCGAAGCCGTATAGATTTGATCCTATCTTTATAAATTATCGTCGTATACCGAATATGCCAAATGCAAAAGAAAATTACATAGATAAAGTTATTCCCGCACTCAAGGAAAAATTTGGCTATGCGAATGTTTTTGCCGTTCCCAAACTTGAGAAAATCGTGGTTAACACGGGCGTAGGAAGGATTGTCAACACCTTTAAGGGATCCGAAGGCGCTTCGGGCGAGCTTTCCTCGATAGAGGATATTATAGAAGAGATGACATTGATAACCGGACAGAAGCCACAGATTATTAGGGCGAAAAAATCAATATCCGGGTTCAAATTAAGACAGGGAATGATAAGCGGTCTTAGGGTTGTGTTAAGAGGCGGTAGGATGTATGATTTTTTAGACCGCCTTATAAAAATAGCTTTCCCGCGTTCAAGGGATTTTAGGGGCATTGACAGTAAATGCGTGGACGAACACGGCAATATGACAATAGGCATTAAGGAGCAGATGATATTTCCCGATATACCGCATGACAAAGTCAGGAAAATTTGGGGCATGGAGATAACGATAGTTACTAATGCGAGAATCCGCGAGGAGGGATTGGAATTATTGAAGCAGTTGGGAGTTCCTTTTCAGGGAAAGTAATTAAATTATGTATCTTCATCCCTGACTGATTGCCTGCGCGTACCCGCAGTTAAACAGTCAGGGATGAAGAAGAATTTCAATGGCTAAGGAAAGTCAAATCGCAAGATCACTTAAAAAACCGAAATTTTCAACGCGAATTATTCGTAGATGTTTTAAGTGTGGGAGAAGGCGCGGTTATATGAGAAAATTTGGTCTATGCAGGATGTGTTTCAGAGAATTGGCAAATAAGGGAGAGATATCGGGGGTAAAGAAATCGAGCTGGTAGTAGATAAATTTTACCTATCGAGATCGGTAATTTATTCGTAAAATTATGGATAATATAGCAAATATGCTAACAGCAATACGGAACGCCAAGAGTGTGAAGCACCCGAGTGTTAAGGTTGCGTATTCAAAGGTTAATATGGGTATAGCTCAAATATTCAAATCGGAAGGTTTCATAGAAGATGTTCAGGTCAAGGACAGGGGCGGTAAGCAGAGATTGATAATTTCATTAAAATATAGTAAAGATGGGGAGTCAGTTATAAATAATCTGACTATGGTGAGTAAGCCCGGAAAAAGAATCTACGCAAGTTACAAGGAAATTCCTAAGGTGAGATACGGATACGGAATATTAGTGGTTTCTACGCCTCAAGGAATAATGACCGGAGAAAATGCGAAAAAGGAAAAAGTGGGCGGTGAAGTGTTATGTAAAGTTTGGTAAGAAATGAGTTCTACGGCAGTAATTGATTTATCTTAAAAATATGTTTTAGAAAGTTATTAGGGTATTCATTATGAGTCGAATAGGCAAGCTTCCAATAAAAATACCAAGCAATGTTGAGGTCACCTTGAAAGATGGTCTGGTTTCGGTTAAGGGTCCGAAAGGCGAACTTTCACTTACCGTAGATCCCTTGATAACTATCACGAAAAATGAAGATATGATTAATTTACGGCCCGTATCTCTGGAAAAAGATGAGGATTGGAAGAAAATACCAAAGAAAAGCTCCGCCATTTGGGGATTAAGTCGCGCTCTGGTATTTAATATGTTTGAGGGAGTAACGGAGGGATATCAAAAAAAATTGGAAATGGAAGGAGTCGGATACCGCGCGCAGGTTGCGGGAAAAATTTTGACTCTTAGTCTTGGCTTTTCTCATCCAGTGGAATTCAATATACCGGATGGAGTGACAGTAATCGTAGAAGGCAATGTGATAACAGTAAGCGGAATAGACAAGCAGATGGTTGGTCAAGCCGCGGCTAAAATAAGGTCATTTAGAAAACCGGAACCATACAAAGGCAAGGGAATACACTACGAAGGCGAGCATATAAGGAGAAAGTCGGGTAAGAAAGCGGCGGCTTAAAGTATGAATTTGATTGATTTTCAAATATGAAACAAACACAAAAAAAACGAGAACAAAGACATAAGCGGGTGAGATCGAAGATAATAGGAACATCAGAAGTTCCGCGTCTTTGCGTATTTCGATCAAATAAATATACTTACGCCCAAGTTATAGACGATTCAAAAGGCGCCACTTTAATTTCGGTTACAATGGAAGATATAAAAAAGGAATCCAAGAGAAAATCGAAAGACGCGCATGGTAAATCAGAAGTTGCGCGCGGCATCGGGAAATTGGTTGCCGAAAAAGCAATGGGAAAAAAAATCGAAAAAGTTGTTTTTGATAGAGGCGGGTATAAATACCACGGAAGAGTAAAAGCTCTAGCCGAAGGCGCGAGGGAAGGCGGATTAAAATTTTAGAACCATGATAAAACAAGGACAACAATTCAAACAGAGGGAATCTCTAATATCCGATGTGGAACACAAGCTTTTAGATGTGGCAAGAGTTGCTAGAGTTACTTCAGGGGGAAGAAGATTCAGTTTTCGGGCGGTAGTTGTAGTTGGCGACAGGTCTGGAAAGGTGGGCGTTGCGAGCGAAAAAGGATCCGATGTGCAGAAAGCAGTTGAAAAAGCCGTAAGAACGGCGAGGAAGAATATGGTTAGCGTTCCGATTACAAAAAAAGGAAGCATCCCGCACGAATCTTACGGGAAATCGTCGAGTGCGAAGGTTTTCCTGCGCCCAGCCGAAGAAGGCAGGGGTATAATAGCGGGCGGCGCGGCGAGAGTGGTATGCGATCTAGCGGGATATAGAAATATAGTCGGTAAAATCCTATCAAGAAGCGTAAATAAACTTAATAACGCCAGGGCGACAGTCGAGGCGTTGAAAGCTATTGGATTTAAGGAAAAAAGAGGCGTGTCAGCCCTAAATATAAAAGAAGAAATCGGGAAAAACGAAGAAGTAGCGGAGAATGTCGAAATTGAAGAAAGTGAAAACCTAGCAAAAGAGGCAAAATAATTTTTTATTCCATGCAACTGCATCAGTTAACCCAAATTAAATTCAAGAAGAAAAAGCGTATAGGCCGCGGAGGAAAACGCGGTACTTATTCTGGTCGCGGAATTAAGGGTCAAAAGGCAAGAGCTGGCGCCAGAATCCGTCCAGCTATAAGGGATTTTATACGCAAAATCCATAAACTTCGCGGTGTTCCCGCGTCAAGATACAAAAAACAAAGCACAAGCGCTTTTGAAACTTGGCAAATCGTTAACTTAGACGAAATAGACGGAAAATATAGCGATGGAGAGACCGTATCCGTTAACACTTTATTGGAAAAGGGAATTATTCGCAGAGTTGCGAGGAAAGTTCCAAATGTTAAAATACTAGGGAAAGGAGAGCTTTCAAAAAAACTCAAATTTGAAGGAGTAACAATGTCGAAATCCGCTGAAGCTAAGATTAATACGAAATAAACGGGGCTTAAAGCGGGAGTTTCTTAGATTTTTACTTTTTCTTATTCAGAATTTATGGTTCAAAAGCTTCTGTTGCTTTTCAAAATCAAAGAGCTTAAAAACAAAATATTGTTTATTCTGGTTATTTTTGGCGTGTTTAGAATCGCGGCTAATCTACCCGTGCCGGGCGTTGACAGCGGAGAGGTTGAAAGATTTTTTGGCAGTAACCAAGTGTTTGGGTTGCTGAATATTTTTTCTGGAGGAGCACTCGAGCAGGTATCAATCGTAATGCTTGGGCTTGGCCCGTTTATCACAGCTACTATAATTCTTCAGTTAATGACAATGATATTTCCAAAGCTGAAAGAAATTTATCAGGAAGAAGGAGAGCAGGGCAGGCAAAAATTTAATCAGTACGGTAGAATGCTTACTGTTCCATTAGCGGCTTTGCAGGGTTTTAGTTTTATAACTTTATTGACCCAGCAGGGTGTGATAGAATCTTTGGGCAAATTTGATATGTTTGTAACGACTCTCACGGTAACTGCGGGGGCGGTGTTTCTAATGTGGCTTGGCGAACTTATTTCAGAGAAGGGCATAGGAAACGGCACCTCGCTGATGATTTTTGCCGGAATAGTGGCAAGCGTTCCTTTATCGGTACAGCAAATAATAGTAACTTTCACTTCAGATATGATACCGACAGTTATAGCATTCTTTGTATTAGCGGTAGTTATCATAGCGGGAGTCGTGACTGTTAACGAGGCGAGGAGAAATATTCCGGTATCATACGCGAAGAGGGTAAGAGGCGGTAAAATGTTTGGAGGAGCCAATACTTTCCTGCCGCTGAACTTAAATCCCGCGGGAGTGATACCGATAATTTTCGCTTTGTCTATAATGCTTTTTCCGGCTATGGTAGCGAATTTTCTGCAGGCATCGAGTTCCGCAATAGCCGTTAAGGCAACCAGTATTCTTTACGCTTTTTCCCAAAATACCTGGCTGTATGGCATCGCGTATTTTGTTCTAGTCGTGGCATTTACATATTTTTATACTGCCGTAACATTCAACCCGCAAAATGTAGCTAACAATCTTCAGAAACAAGGTGGATTCGTGCCCGGGATAAGACCTGGCAAGGCAACCGCAGAGCACCTTTATTATATTTTGAACAGGACATTGCTTATAGGGGCGTTATTTCTAGGAGGCATAGCGGTTTTACCTTCCGTAATTCAGGGCATTACGGGAATTACCGCTTTTACATTTCTCATAGGAGGAACATCCGTACTTATAGTTGTGTCTGTTGTTCTTGAGACGGTGCGCCAAATCGATTCACAGCTTATAATGAGGGAATACGAAGGGTTTAAGTAGTCGCGTTAATTGTTTTAATAGTTATGAAACCTCAAATTTTGATATTGCTTGGGCGTTCCGGTTCGGGAAAAGGCACCCAAGCTAAACTTTTACAGAAACAATTTGGTTTGGAGTATGTGGGCTCGGGAGATTTATTGAGGAATCGCAAGAAAACCGATGATTTCACCGGACGCAAAATTGGTGAAGTTATAGACCGGGGGGTTTTTGTTTCTACGGCTATAATCTTTAAGCTATGGATAGACAAATGGGAAGAGCTGAAAGCAAATAACGATTTTAGAGGGTTTATCATTGATGGCTCGCCAAGAAAGGTAATAGAGGCCGAATTAATAGACCAGGCACTCGAATGGTATGAATGGGATAAGTACCTAAAGGTAATACTAGTCGATCTTTCCAGAGAAGAAGCGTTTACGCGCCTTTCAAAAAGGAGAATATG
>MHOE01000012.1:7260-10254 GCA_001819985.1 Candidatus Spechtbacteria bacterium RIFCSPHIGHO2_02_FULL_43_15b | reverse complement strand
CAAACGGCTTCAAAATCGCATCAAAATACTTATGTTCTCGTTGCGTCGCGTGCCGTGCTTCATGGGCTAGTGTTTCAAGGATTTTATGCTTGAACATTTTTTCAGCGGCAAGTCGCACGCGCTTTACATCTGCATCTGTTTCCGTAGAGTAGCCCTGGAAAGCTTTCAGATAATGGCGTGTAAAGCAAATAATTATAGTAGTTTGTGCATTTGAACCAGAATTGATGCATAGTCCAAATAAGCCCCAACCTAAAGGAACTTTTGCATCTTGCAAAGCAACAATTGGTTCAGTTTCCTCTTCGGACATGATTAAAACATCTCTTACGGGTTTTCTAATTTTCGCTAAGGAGCAAAGAAGCGGCTTATCGATCCGAATTTCAAGATGACCGCACAAAAATCTGGCAATTCCTATCTTAATGCCAGGACACCTAGCGCGTGACGCCAGTTTATAATTGGCAGTACCCTTACTAAAGCAACTTATCGATCGCAACGCGGGCCAGTAAGTCTGCCGCACACGCGTTGTTCGTATGGGAGGTGGTAGCGGGTCTTCTTGCAAAACAGTCCTCCATTTTGCCTAATTTCTCAGGCAATACCGTTTGGGTATATTATAGCATATTTATGAATTTATGCAAGTTAGTAATCTTACTCTACCGGCAGTTCTATATAAAAAGTGCTTCCCTTGTTGTATCCCTCGCTAGTGGCCCAGATTTTTCCTTGATGGGCTTGGACTATTTTACCCGCTAGATAGAGACCAAGCCCAAGGCCTTCAACATGAGTTTTGCTGACATTTTTGCCCCGCGAAAATACATTAAACAAGTTGTTGAGATCTTCCTTTGTCATCCCTACGCCCGTATCTTTAATAATTATTTGAATTCGGTTAAGATGGGAAAGATAAACAATCCTTATCGTGACTGTTCCCTGTTGCGTGTAGTTAATGGAGTTATCAACTATATTCAAAACAACTTGGCGAAGTTTTTCCACATCCGCTGTTATGGGGGGAATTGGTTCACTCGGCGCGTCCCATTTTAGCTTGATATTCTTTTTTTTCGCAGGGATACTTAGCTCCGAAACTAAATCCTCGATAAGTTTTTCGAGATTGGTGGGTTTGAAATCGTAATTCAGTTTACCCCTCTCTATCCTCGAGATATTCAAAAGGTCGTTGACTAATCGTATTAACCTTTCGTTGCTCTGATAGGCCTTATCCAGCCAATCCCGCCTTTCGTCTTGGTTGCCTGTCCCCTCTTTTATTAGTGATAGAAAGCCCTTTATGGCAGTAAGCGGCGTTCTAAGCTGATGAGAAGCTATGGATACAAATTCAGATTTTGCGGCAGATAGCCGTTCTAGTTCTTTGATTTCTCGTACAGTTCCTCTAATGAGAAATAAGCCAAAGAGTATCAGTAGTATGAGCAGTAATATATTGAATAGGTACTCGTTAAAACCTTTTGATGTAAAAGTGTTTACTGAAAAAATTATCCATATCAGCAAGGTAAATAATTCCGTCGCCAGGATTCTTATATTGAAAAGGTTATGCTTTGTTATGGCGTAGAACATAAGACCAACAAGGACAAGCGGAATTATAGGACCCGCGAATACCCCGGTTGAAGTTTTGAAAACGAGCACCAAGAGTAATGTAAATATCGCCATAAAAATAAATGACACGGATACGCCGATTAAAAGGTATAAATGTCTTATTTTTTCAGTGCCGCTGGCGTTTTTGTATTTAAGAAATAGCACCACTATACTTGCTATGACAAGGCCTAGAAAATCGAGGATAAATATGAAAATGCCAATGCCTGGCTGGGGTACTGGTTCTCCATCCCTAAACTCGAGCGATTTGAAAACAAGTGGAGTTATTGAAGAAATTATTGACGCGCTCGCTATCGTAATAAGAGAAATTAGAATTTTTTTGGGCAGGTAGATTTTTGCATTTGGAAAATTGTAAGAAAGTACAAAAAGTATAGGACCTATAAATGACGAAATGAACATAACGGCTCTTATCCAAAATAATTGCGAGAGTCCTGTTTGTATAGGCGGGTGCAGAGATATGTAGTTAATAATTATGTAAATATTTAGGACCAAGGCAAGGAGTCCAAAGAGACGGTTCGTCCAATTTTTTGTATTTTTTGTGTAAACTAAAATTCCCAAATAGCCAATTGCTATAAAGGAAACAATGTCCAGCCAGATTTCAAAATTACCCATAGAATAATAGAATATATGGATTAATAAGGAGAATAGAAATATTCATATTAGGAGCAAATGCTCTATTATATTATAGCAGACAAGTAAAAATGCACGAAACTTGGTTCGTGCATTGGAAGATCTAATGAATTATCATTTTAGGGCGTTTAGCATTTGGTTTACGCTTATAATTCTTTCCCCAACATCTGTAATAAACAAGCTTGGTCCGTCCTGAACATTTTCGTTAATAACATTTCGTAACTCTTCTCTGGTTATATGCGCGCGATATAGCTTGCCCTTTCCCCATAGCATTTTTCCCATACCCGATATCACGCTTTTATTTTTTGCGGATAATTCTTCGACGGATAAAATACCCAGGTAGTATTGGAGCGAAGAAATTGTCAAGATGCCATTTAACAGAAGTTGTCTTACGGTTTCAACAACCTGATTCATATCAAGGAAATATCCCGGATATTTGTAAACATAATGCGGATATTTTTCTCTATTCACCTTCACCTTTGAGTTTAGCCCTAAAAATATATGGGCGTGGGTAAAAGCAGGCGCGTAATTCTCATCGCCAACGGAGAGAGTCAAGGATTTCTGTATAACCCTTTCATATATTATTCCCGCTAAAAAACGGTAAGGGATGTTTTTCGCGACGCAATCTTGCCAGAAGTGCTTGTTTATCAGAGCGAAACACACGCCGGTATGGCTATGCCTGGATTGATTTATCGCCATGCCTGGTAATGCGCTTTTTGTCACCGGGACTATTCCGCATAGTCGAGAGCTCGATATGACAGAGTCCATATATTTCGG
>MHOE01000012.1:3971-7200 GCA_001819985.1 Candidatus Spechtbacteria bacterium RIFCSPHIGHO2_02_FULL_43_15b | reverse complement strand
AAGTTCAAGATCTCCGGTTCCGCAAGGGTTTCCGCTTCCAGGGACAAATCTAAGACTTATCCATTCTTCCTCTAGATATTCATTATCTTCTATCTTCGCGGTGTACGAAACCCTTACTAGATATATAGCCGCTTTCTGATCATACTGGTCTATCTCGGGACGGTGTCCATACACAAGATAAGCGCCTCGCGAGAGTTTCAGAATTCTCGTGAGTTCATTATCAGTAAAACCAGAATACAGATCCTTGACCTTAAACACTTCGAATTTTGCGGAATTTATCCAGTATATTCCTTCGGGTTCGGGTAGATCCCAGTAGTTTATGTTTGGTGGTGTCATTTCCCCTCCTCTCTATTATTTTCAATGTACCGTATATCGAAATATCGTTTTGGAATACGGATATAGTAATCGTAATATTAAAATCAATCAATCCTTTGAGTATTGCGTCAATAAATCGGAAGGTATCCTTGGTGAATGGGGGTATGACTGCTTACTGTAGCCTGCCCTAAATAGAACAAGCGGCACCTTTTGGGTATCGGAAGTTATATTGAAGAAATTTTTTTGAAATATTTTATCGCGCATGGATTCTATTATAGCCGCGTATACGGAGATAGCGAGTCCATTTTGTTCGGCGATAAGCGCAATATTTTCAAAAATTTGTCCGGCTTTTATCCATGATAAAACAGAATCTTTCGGTGAAGAAATAACAAAGATTCCCGGGGAATTTCGCATTGCGTCACGGTTTGAAGCGGCAAAGCCGGATGATATGTCGGCGTCGAATAGTTTTTCTGAAAGTTTTTTGCTTATGTATATTCCCATTTCTTCACTTAATTTAATAGTTTTTGCTGGCATCCCGATAAATTCGTCGCTTTTGTCGGATAGTATGAATCTGGCCAGCTCTTTGCGGAATTTTGTGTCAGCGATAGCGTATAAATCCGCCTGAAATTGAAGTTCTGATATTAAATTTTTTGTGCGCTGATCCATTATCGCAGTAAGGCGAAGCCCGCCGTTTTCCGCGATATTATAAAATTTTCGCAATACGATTTTCGGTATGGCTTTGTCTAGATAATTTCCTCTATTCATCGTCCTGGTTTTCATGGAGTCCAAAATTTTTCTGAAACGATTGTTGATTTTCGCGTCTTTTTTGCTGATACTTATAATTACACTCTCATCACCTTTAGAGCTATTGACGGGTATCTTTACAGTGTAGTGGAGCCCGTAGTAGTCAGCCGCGTTCGTAAGATTCGCTAAAGCGCATCCCAAGCTTATGAATGTCTGCCGCGAATATTTGTCAGATTCGCGAAGAATCCTCGATTTATCAATTAGTATGGAAATAGAATCGCTTTTCGCGCCAATATGTATTTTGAATTTCCATGGCTGGCTATTGTGGGAGCTTGGGGCAAGTATGGTCCATCCCACAATATTCCTATAAATTTTTTCAATATCGGCGTTAGGCAGTTTGAGTCGTTCGATGCCCCATGCGTCATAGTTGCTGTTTTTCTTCGCTTTATTCATAGAATTATTCAGTTATTTTATAAAATTTTTCCTTCAGCCCAACCCTCGCCTGTTATCTTATTAAAAATCATCCTTTCGGGCAATGCGAAACCAAGGATAAGTCTAGCGGTGATTTCCGCGACTAACCCGCCAACTATCATAGCGGTTGAGCCAAGTTGCGGAGTGCCGGCAAATAAGTCCGGTTCACTTTTGTTCACTATATTAGCGAACTCTGGGCTCATTTCGTAGTTTTTACCCACAAGCGCGAACGCAAAATCTAGGAATTTATCGCGACTCGCTAAGTCAGCTTTCCATAAATCTCGTTTTTGATATAAATCCATATCCGACATTCCGCAGGTGGTCAGAGGAAGGTTTTCGTTTTTGTGGAATACGCTAAGGTCTATTTGCGCTACAGAACCAATATCCGTACCCATTATTACCGGTATTCGGTTTTCGCGGGCTATTTCCCTTATAAGTATTTTAACATCGGGATCGTCCACTTCCTCTATTATTACATCAGAGGGGGGATCTTTCGCTCTTTTGTTTCCCATTATGAAATCATGTACATTATTCTTGTTTATACCTTCGTCAAAAACTGATATTCCCATGAAAGGGTCGTTTGAATGGATGTTTTCGGCTACAACCCGCGCTTTGTTTTCACCGAATTCTGAATAGTGTATCCGAGCTCTATTTGCGTTACTTATGTTATATTGTTTATAGTCCGCAATCTTCATATGTTTCGGTCGTATATCTCCGGCTATGGCGTATGCTATATTACTGCCCACACTGCAACCAGCGATGCTTATTACGGTGCTTTCAAATTTTTTCCGTATTTCCAGCCAGCTTAATTTCATTTGCTGGTCCCTTAGTAATGTGGAATTTCGCATAACAAGCGCGGTTCTATGCCAGTATTCTGGCGCAAATTTTACTAGATCGTTATTTTTTGGATAGTAAACCCATACCCCTCTTTCTATCTTGGTTCTTTCCCTTAGGAATTTATCCATTAGATCTGATCCGGGCACAAGATTTTCAAGTAAGCTGAAATATGTTGGCGTTACTAAATCAAAAATATTTTTTTCCGGAATAAAAATTTGTCGGGAACCAAACTTGAGTTTTGAGGAAGGAAAAAGAGTAGCACCTTCATCTTTGCGCTTAACTCGATCCCCCCTCCCAAGTATTTTCGGATTCGTGCCGTAGTCGGCGTAATATTTTATCATTAGTTTTACAAATTTCGCCTTCGCTTTCGAATCGTTTCTATACCCCAGTTTATCCAATACTTCCAAGAAAGCGGCAGATCCTGCGCGTGTATATAATCCGTTTGGAATCCTCCGAAACCTTTCTTAAATAAAGTAATTCCAGCCCAGGGATGGTTTTTAGGCGCGTTTTCCGGAATTACGCCCCAAAAATTGTAAAATTCATGCCCTCGGCGTTTGGCTTCTCTTATCGCTTCCCATTGGAGCAAATAAGCGGCGGGGATTTTTGAAGGCGTGCTCGCTCCGTGGTGGTAATACGCGCTTTTTCCGTAAAAGACCACTATAGCGGAAGCAATAGTTTGATTATTGTAGCACGCATTGAAAATTTCAACAGAGCCGTCTTTTTGAAAGGCGCTTATCTGGGTCTTAAGATACCTGTGGGAGAACGGGGTAAAGGTATGCCTCCTCGATGTTTCCGCGTACAGTTTTTGGAAAGATTCAAATTCTTCATCTGATGTTCCGGTTACGATTTTTACTCCGTCTCT
>MHOE01000012.1:3785-3944 GCA_001819985.1 Candidatus Spechtbacteria bacterium RIFCSPHIGHO2_02_FULL_43_15b | reverse complement strand
GGTTTTTCTCATTTTCGAAAAAAGTTCATTTTCCGTAAGAGCAAGGTTGAGAGTCCAGGTGATCTCGGCGTGCATATGTATAGGCGCCGGCCGAAAGCCGAGATCTTTGAATAATTTTTTGTTTTCTTGGTTTTTTTCAAGAAGCGGACTTATTCGGAT
>MHOE01000012.1:0-3736 GCA_001819985.1 Candidatus Spechtbacteria bacterium RIFCSPHIGHO2_02_FULL_43_15b | reverse complement strand
GAATAAATATAAAGTCGCCCCTTCTCGCGTGGACTTTGACAACTAAAGCGGCGGCAACAAGAATTTTATCAACATTGTACACGCCCAATCGCCAGACCCTATCTCCCATTTCGGCGTTAAATTGACCCCAGTTCCAAGAGTGCAGAAATGTGTGGCTTGGCTGGGATGTTACAAAACTATCCCAAATTTGTTTATCTTTTATCTCTTGACAATTGAACATTTTGGATTATAATTAGTAAAGTTTGCAAATGGAGATGTTTATGCGTAACAGGAAAACAAGAGAAAAAGTTTTTGTGAAAAGTTTATGGGACAAGCGATAACTCCAATGAACTCACTCGTCGATGATTTGTCTCATCTCGTCGGTAAATATTTTAAATCTCCCCTTTGGGAGATTTATTTTTGTAAAAATTTAACAATCGCGATCGCGCTTTTTTCGGAAATGTTAATATGCGTGGGTAAGTTTATTGATTCTTTTGCCGCTTTTTCCGCCCTGGGACAGCTTTCTGGCGCGTATCCTAATTTTTCAAAGTCCGTGCCAAGCGGGTCGATTACATTTTTATACCAATCCCCCAGCAATATATGCCTCCTTTTTGCCTTCTTCAGTATCTCCTTAGCATTTGTGGCGCGAATGTTGAAGCGCAGATATACAGCGCCCTCGCTTCTTTTGGGCAGTTCTATGTGGGAAGACGGGAATCCCACATAAGGCAGTTTCGCGAAATGCAGGAAATACAATTTTGATATTCTTCTTCGGTGTTCGTTGTATTTTTCTAGCTTCGTAAACTGATGCAAAGCTATCTTAGCGAGGGCATCGGGCATTTTCGCAGGAAATATATCCGGCTTCTCCCCTCTTCTTTCCTGCTGGCTGACGGCAAGACCTATTCCGCGCGCTACGCGCAAAAAACCCAAAAAATATTTTCCGAAAATATAGTATGTGGGAATAATTATTGAAAAAAGAATCGGATGCGTAAGCTGTTTTACAACCCATGATTTTTTCGGGTGCGGTATGCCTGCATAAATTTTTTGCATTTTTGCCGCCATTTCGTCGCTGTTTGTCGCAACGACTCCGCCCCATACGGATGATATCACTTTATCTCGTCCGAAACTAAAAAATGCGATATCGCCGAAAGTTCCAAGCTTTTTGCCGCTGTATTCAGCTCCAAGCGCGTGCGCGCAATCCTCTATAACTATAAGATTATGTTTTTTCGCGATTTCCAGAATTTTATCGATTTGCGCGGGAATGCCGAAAGTATTTTGTATAATTATCGCTCTTAGATTTTTGCCTTGAGATTTCCGGAGTGATATTTTTTTTATCAAATCTTCTGGGTCAATGTTTAGCGAATCGTCAATGTCAACATAGACCGGCCTTCCTCCTGCCCACAGCACCGGATTTGGCACTGCGTTGCATGTAAACGCCTGCACAAACACTTCGTCGCCTTGCTTAATGTCTAGCGTTTTCAGGATGGCGTATAGACAAGATCGGCCGCTGTTAAAGGTAAAGGCGTACTTTAAGCCAAGATATTCTTTGAATTTTTTTTCCAAATCTTTGGTCGAGCTGTTACTTTTAGGAGCCGCGCGGCTAAGCAATACTTGCGTAAGCAAAATTTTTAATGCCATAAAAAAATCATCCCTCTGGACATTCGGCGATAGCGATATTGAGATTGGTTTTATGCATTGACACATAAATTTTCAAGTGTTAATGTTAATTGTATCTTACGCATTTGGAGGTGCGTTATGGCAAAGGTAACGCATACAGAATTTGCGACTAAGGAAGTCGTCGATGACATAATTTGCAATGCGTGCGGAAACTCGTGTAAATATGCATCATCCGATGATTACGGAGGCATTAGGTTGGTCGCGCTCGAATTTGCTGACTTAAGTGTTGAGTGGGGATACGGGAGCGAGAAGGACGGTGAAAGGCACGAAAGCGCGTTGTGCGAATCGTGCTACGACAAATTTGTGAAAAGTTTCAAAATTCCTCCAGTCGTTCATAGATCCAGTGAATGGTTGGAATAAAGCGCGGAATGCGTTTAACTTCTTAACCGGCTAGTCAATCCACGCAATTGCGTGGATTAATTTTTGAAAATTCAAACGGTTGTCGGCGGAATAATCTCTGCGGCAAGAAAATTTATAATTTCTTCCGGTACTCTGTTTTCAATAAGCACGACATCCCCTTCTTTGACGGTTTTTTGTAATTTCGCGATTATTCTTTGCGGATCAGACATTACTATAATATCGGTGTTCGGAGCGTTTTTTGCTATTTCTCGCGCGAAATCATTCGATGTGAGTATGCAAAGTTCGCACGCCTTGTTTATTTTCAGGGCTATCTGTCTATGAACCTGAATAGCGGATTTCCCGAGTTCTATCAGCGGATACATCACAAGTATTTTCTTGTTGCCGCGCATCTGTTCAAGAACTTCAAGCGCGGCGTACACTCCCGTTGGATTCCCGGAGTAGCTGTCGTCTATGAGTGTGGAATTATTTATCCCGGGTTTTTGTTCAAGTGTTCGAGGCGGCGCTTTTAGAGTTTTCACGGCTTCTTTAATTTCGTCAATGCTCATACCAAGATTGTGCGCGGCAAGAGAAGCGCCAAGAATATTCAGCACATTATGGCGGCCAAGAAGAGGCGTGCTGAATAGTTCTCTTGTATCCCCAATTTTTAGATAGAAGCTGGTCCCTTCTGGAGTACAGGTTATTTTCTCGCAACTTATATCCGGTTTTTTACTCACGCTGAAACTTCTCAATGCGTATATTCTTTTTGGTATTTTTGTGCCTTCATAAAGGGCGTTTGTATATTCATTTTCTCCATTGAAAATCGCGAGCCCATGCCTAGGAAGGGATTCGATCAGCTCATATTTTGCCTTCATTGTGTTTTCAATAGATCCAAAAAGCGAAACATGCTGTTCGTTTATCCCAGTCAAAATTCCTATCTGCGGTTTTGCCATGTAACAGATTCTTTTTATCTCCCCTATTCTATAAGCGCCCATTTCAGCGATAAATACATCATACGCGTCGGTAAGTTCGGTTAGTATTGTATTTGCCACACCCATTTCAGAATTCTGATTTTTTGGCGTGCTCAAAACTTTTAACTTTTGGGAAAGTATATGCGCGAGGCATTCTTTCATGCTCGTCTTTCCGTAGCTTCCTGTTACACCTACAACGAGGACATTTTTCAGCAGTTTTCTTTTGGAAGCGGCTTTTTCAATAACGCGATTTTTTAAGATTTCGCTTGGAAATTTCAGGATAAGAACTATGAACGAAACGACTAGGGGAGAAATTATGTCCATAGCTAACAGAGACGCGATAAATATGTGGCTTGGCAGAATCGCATAAAAAATTATGGCAGAAGATAATAAAACGAAAAGAGAGCAGGCGGATATTATTATGGTTTTTTTAGTAAATACCGGCTTTCTGATTTTTTTTGAAGCCGCGCCGTAGAATGCCCACAAGGCGGTTAGCGCGTAGAAAAGTAAAACCAGATAGGTAAAAGCCGTTTGCCAAATATGTATTGCTAGAAGCGATGATGATGCGAGAAGGGCTACGCGCGTTAGATAGAGTTTATTGACAAATATTCGTTTTGCGCTCGGCAATTCAAAATGCGCCCTCATCCTGTCCAGGCGGTATTCTTTTAACTGCCATAAGTAGTTCCAGAACAGCACATCTTTCGTAATCTTTACAAGCCAAAGTATGAGTATGATGAGCAAGATAAATTTCATTCCTTCGGGTTTAATTTGCTTAT
>MHOE01000011.1 GCA_001819985.1 Candidatus Spechtbacteria bacterium RIFCSPHIGHO2_02_FULL_43_15b | reverse complement strand
TGGTTCACAATAACATGATAAAAGAAATGAAGAAACGAAGAAATTATTTTTTCGCGTGCAATATGTGCGGGGTTGGACCCTACACATATCAACGGGACGCGAGAAAGGCAAATTTTCTTGCCTTTTTAGCAATAAAGCTATAATATATTTTGAAGGTTTTAGAATTAAGAGTTTATACCAATATGATCAAAGTTACAATTTCAGCACTTTTAGTGGTAGTATTTTTGGGCGGAGCATTTTTTTATTTTAATCGCGAAGCAGAAGCCCCCAACGAAGATGAGAACAACGAAAATACTTCAAAATCCGATGAGAATGTATCCGATAACGCAGAAATATCGGAGCAGAATAGCAAAATCTCGGCAATATTAAAGACAGCGAAAGGCGATATTGAACTTGAATTATATCCTGAAATTGCCCCCAAAACAGTTGAAAATTTCGTAAAGTTATCCAAAAACAACTTTTATAACGGTATAAAATTTCACAGGGTTATAGCCGGATTCGTGATACAGGGCGGAGACCCATTATCCAAAACTGATGATCCAATGGTCGGAACAGGCGGACCCGGATATGTGTTTGAAGACGAAATAAATCCGAGATCGCTCGGTCTTTCGGATTTGGAAATTTCAAATCTTGAATCTGAAGGTTATGAATACAATTATGATCTCGAGTCCTTACCTATAAAAGTAGGGGCTTTGGCAATGGCAAATTCAGGCCCGAACACAAACGGAAGCCAGTTCTTTCTAGTTACGGAAAAAGACCAGCCGCATTTGAACGGCAAACACACGGTTTTTGGAAGGGTTGTAACGGGCATGGATGTTGTTTTGAAGATTGAGCAGGGAGACGCGATACAAAGTATCACATTCTTGGACGCAAAATAAAATATGGAGGTGAGGAAATGCGCGTATTGGTTATAGGTTCGGGAGCACGCGAGCACGCCATCGTATTTGCGTGCACGAGAAGCGAGCGGGTTGACAGAGTTTATTATTGCGGACCTGAAAACGGCGGAATCTCGATGATAGCAAGGCATATTGATATTTCGCCCGATGATTTTGAGGGATTGTCTAGGTTCGCCAATGAAAAAATCGGGAAAGACGGCTTGACCATAGTGGGTCCGGAAGCGCCTTTAGCGAGAGGCATAGTGGATCGTTTTACGAATGATGGGTTGGTCATACTTGGGCCTTCGGAGCTTGGCGCTGGAATGGAAAGAAGCAAATATTTTTGCCATCTGCTTCTTGGAAAATATGGTATTCAAACCGCGCCATTTCGCGCGTTCATATCGCAAACCGGAGCTAAAGAATACATAAAGGAGCGTTACTTTCTAAACGGTAACGGAAATCGTTGCGTGATAAAGGCGGACGAATTAATGGCGGGCAAGGGCGTTTTAGTGCCTAATAATCTGGAGGAAGCGTTAAAAGCCGTTGATCATCTGTTTTCGATTTGCAAAGACAAGCTGATTCTCGTAGAAGATTACATAGCCGGAAACGAATATTCTTTCACCGCTATTACGGATGGGAAACGGATGATACCTTTTGCGGCGGTGCGAGATTACAAACGGCAATTCGATGGCGATGTTGGGCCAAATACCGGAGGGCAAGGATGTTTCGGACCTGTTTTGAATTTCGCGGATCCGACCTTTGTAAAAATGGCAAGTATTGCTGAAAGGGTTATTTTCGCGCTTGGGTCGGAGAGGATTCAGTATCGCGGCTTTTTGTATTTAGGTTTTATGGTCGATAAAGAAGGCGAGCCGATTATTCTTGAGATAAATGTAAGATTAGGCGACCCTGAAGCGCAAGTCATTTTGAATCTTATAGATTCAGATCCCGTTGAACTTTTTGCCGCCGCGGCTAAGGGCGATTTGAAAGATATGAGGGTCAGGTGGAAAAACGAATCGTGCGTGTGCGTTGTAATTAGTTCCTCTCGGGCGGGATACAAAATTTATGGACTTGAGGAGGCATCGAAGGAAGGCGCTTTGGTATTTCACGCTAGAACAAAACGCGACGAAAGTGCGAATTTTCATACAAACGGAGAGGGCCGCACCTTATCAGTAGTCGCTAGCGGGAAAAGCATAGAGGATGCCAGAAGTATAGCTTATAATGGCGCTCGGCATATATCATTTTGGCGCAAAAACCCGAGTAAAGGAAAGCAGTATTACAGAAAAGATATCGCGTTTTTAGACAAGTAATTCAACAACAAAAAGCGGAAATATTCCGCTTTTTATGTATCGTCGTTCGCCCGATAACTTTTTACTGCTAATATCGCGTTTAATATCTGCGAAAATTAAAGGAGGATAACAGCTCTGTTATCGGTAAATTCAAGAATTCCTCCGGAACATTCAAAGTATTTACGCTCTGATTCTTCGGAGTGTTCAATTCTATCAACACCTTTTTGAGATAAAGCAGAAGGGATTACGGCGCTTATTGATCCATTTTTAAGAGGAGTTATAATAGGCAAGTGATTTGGAAGTATCGTAAGTTGACCTTGCTTTGCGGGTATGGTTAGAGATTTCACATCGCCTTCAAAAATAGTTTGTTGGAGATTTAAGATTAATAAGTGAAACATATTGGATGAGTTGTTCAAAATACGCGATAACCCGCCAGACCATCAGCCGATAATTTCGGAAATTTCGCCTTTCATATAGAACGCGTCCTCCGAAATATCGTCGTATTTTCCCTGTATTATTTCTCCAAAACTTTTTACAGTTTCGGACCTGGACACATATTTTCCCGGCTTTCCCGTGAATGCTTCCGCTACGAAGAACGGCTGTGATAGAAATTTCTGGATTTTTCTGGCTCTATATACTGTGATTTTGTCTTCCTCGGACAATTCTTCCATTCCGAGTATTGCTATTATATCCTGCAAATCTTTGTACCGCTGGAGTATCTTCTGAACCTCTCTTGCTATTTGGTAGTGTTCGTTTCCTATAATTTGCGGATCGAGAACTGTAGATGATGAATCAAGCGGATCAACTGCGGGATAAATACCGAGTTCAGTAAGTCGTCGGGAAAGGACAATGGTTGAGTCAAGATGAGAAAAAGTGGTAGCCGGAGCGGGATCGGTTAAGTCGTCAGCTGGAACATATACCGCCTGCACGGAGGTTACAGAACCGGTTTTTGTGGAAGTGATTCTTTCCTGGAGTTCTCCCATTTCAGTAGCTAGTGTGGGCTGGTATCCAACCGCGGAAGGCATTCTGCCCAGAAGCGCGGATACCTCGGAACCAGCTTGAGTAAATCTGAATATATTATCTATAAATAAAAGGACATCCTTTCCGCTTTTATCGCGGAAATCTTCAGCTATACTAAGCGCCGAAAGCGCAACGCGCTGACGGACTCCGGGGACTTCATTCATCTGGCCGAATACCATGCTTGTTTTCGGTAAAACCCCGGATTCTTTCATTTCTTCATAAAGGTCATTGCCTTCGCGGGTTCTTTCTCCGACGCCCGCGAATACCGAATATCCTCCGTGTTCTTGCGCGATATTTCGGATAAGTTCTTGTATTAAAACGGTTTTTCCAACGCCCGCGCCTCCGAATAGGCCTACTTTCCCCCCCTTTGTTATTGGAGCTATGAGATCAATAACCTTAATCCCAGTTTCCAAAATTTCAGTTTCAGTTGATTGCTCATTAAATGAAGGCGGTTCGCGATGAATGGGGGAGTATTTATCGGCCTTTACTTCTCCCTTGCCGTCAATAGGTTCGCCGACAACATTAAACATTCTTCCCAGAACTTTTTCGCCGACAGGCATTTCAATCGGCTTTCCCAAGGCGGACACTTCCGTGCCTCTCTTTAGACCATCAGTAGGACCCATGGCAACCGCTCTTACGCGAGAAGAACCTAAGTGCTGGGCAACTTCTAAAATCAACCGCCTTCCGCCTTGTTTGATTTCCAACGCCTCATTTATTGACGGTAATTGTTTGCCATCGCTCGCCGATTCAAATTCGACATCAACGACCGGCCCTATTATTTGTGTAATTTTTCCCATAGTTTTTAGGCTGAAATTTATAAATGAATTTATCTTAATGCTTCAGAGCCCGCAGTTATCTCTGCTAACTCCTTTGTAATATTTGCCTGCCTTGCCTTATTGTAAGAAAGCGTTAGTTCTTTTAATATCTTATCGGCACTGTCAGAGGCATTTTTCATAGCTACCATGCGCGCAGAATGTTCCGAAGCGTTTGACTCCAAGATTATGTGATACACATATATATCGATCAGAAACGGCACGAGTGTTTTCAAAATTTGTTTGGCGCTAGGTTCAAAAATATAATCGCCGGGCGCTGATTTTTTCGCCGTACCTTTATCGGTTATTTCAGTGAATTTTCCGACTGACGGCTTTATGTCGTCCACAAGATCGCTGAAAATACTTTCCGTTACCGGCAAAATCTGCCTGCGCCGAACCTTTTGTTTCAATGTGGAGATAAACTCCGTATAAATAGCTATTACTTTATCCGCGCGAGAATTTATGTATGCGCCTTGGATAGCTCTTGATATCGGTTTTATATCGCTCATATCGACATAATCTCCCACCCCTTTGAATACATTGTGAATTTTTAAGCCGGTTTTCTCGAACAACGCTCTGCTTTTGGATCCTACTAAAATAAGCTCAATAGTATATCCTCCTTTCTGATATTCCGCAAAAAAACTCTTGCATTCCCGGATAACGGACGAATTCAAACCCCCGCATAATCCCTTATCGGATGTAACGACCATAGCTAGAATCTTCTTGGTGTGCGATTTATTATTCAAAAATTTATTCCTAAGTCCCGGACTCCTAGTTTTTATGCTAGACAATAAAGACATAGAGTTTTGAGCGAAAGGACGCGATCGGAGAGCGACTGTCTGGGATTTCCTCATTTTTGAAGCCGCGACCATCTGCATAGCCAAAGTAACCTGCTTTGTGTTTTT
This sequence comes from Candidatus Spechtbacteria bacterium RIFCSPHIGHO2_02_FULL_43_15b, assembly GCA_001819985.1. Classification (GTDB taxonomy): domain Bacteria; phylum Patescibacteriota; class Minisyncoccia; order Spechtbacterales; family HO2-43-30; genus HO2-43-30. Next base: position 22,054 of record MHOE01000011.1, on the reverse strand, counting down.
GACTGAACGCTGTCTTCTTTTTATATCGAGGGTATTTGGCATTTACTTATCCTGATTATTTTTGGATTGATTCTTAAAATTTTCATTAAATTCGGCAATCGCTTTTTTTAGGTCGTCTTCTTTCGATAACTCACCCGAATTTTTCATCGCGTCAAAGATATCGGGTCGCATATCATCAATATATCGCAAAAATTTTTCTTCCCATTCACGAATTTTCGATACGGGAAATTCATCAAGGTATCCGTTTATTGCTGAATAAATCACAACAACTTCCTTGTACCACGGCATCGGTTTATATTGATCTTGCTTTAGAAGTTCGGTTAAGCGTTCTCCTCGCCTTAATCTTTTTTGCGTTGATTCATCAAGGTCCGAACCGAATTGCGCGAATACCGCAAGTTCGCGATATTGCGCCAAATCAAGACGAAGTTGGCCCGCAACCTTTTTCATAGCTTTTGTTTGAGCCTTTGAACCCACCCTGGAAACAGAAAGCCCAACATTGAGAGCGGGTCGTATTCCTTTGTAGAAAAGGTCTGGCTCGAGGTATATTTGCCCGTCGGTTATGGAAATTACATTAGTTGGTATATATCCGGAAATATCGCCCGCTTGGGTTTCAATAACCGGTAACGCTGTAAGAGACCCGCCACCGTTTTCATCATTCATTTTCGCCGCTCGTTCAAGCAGTCGCGAATGAAGATAGAATACATCGCCCGGATATGCCTCCCGCCCCGGGGGTCGCCTAAGCAAAAGCGATAATTGCCTGTACGCCCACGCGTGCTTCGTAAGATCATCGTAAAAAACAATAGCGGCTTTGCCTTTATCCATAAAATACTCACCCATGGCGCACCCTGCGAAAGGAGCGATATACAAAAGCGGTGCGGGTTCAGAAGCGGATGCGGAAACGACTATCGTATAATCCATTGCCCCCTCCTGCCTTAGCCGTTCGACGATTTTTGCAATTTTGGACTCCTTTTGCCCTATTGCCACATAAATACAATAAGGCCTTTTTTCTTCCGGCTCATTTTTTTGGTTTAGTATAGTATCAATTATGAGAGCAGTTTTTCCTATTTGGCGGTCGCCAATTATGAGTTCTCTCTGGCCTCTGCCAATAGGTATCATCGCGTCAATAGCTTTGATTCCGGTATGCATCGGCTCATTGACTGATTTTCGAGCTATCACGCCAGGCGCGATTTTTTCGATAGGATAAGTTGCCGCGGCTTCGATATTTTTACCCTGCAAGGATTGACCTAACGGGTTTACGACATTTCCAAGCAATCCTTCTCCGACTGGTACTTCAAAAATTTTTCCCGTAGTTTTCACTATATCGCCCTCATGGATTTTGTCGTAATTTCCCATAATTACGATGCCAACTTGATATTCTTCAAGGTTGAGCGCGATGGCATATATCGGATTGGATTCGTTTATTTCTTCGGGATTTTGGTTGTTTGTGCCCGGGTATATAGCAACCATTTCCGAAGCGACGACTTCGCTAAGTCCGGAAACTGTTGCTATACCATCGCCGATTTTAACAATGCGACCGAAACTTTCTTCCGACACTTGCGAAAGTCCTTCGAGCTCCTTTTTTAACTTTTCATAAAGTGGCGATGGCATACTAAATTAGGATAATCCTTGCGGTTGCCCAATTAACTCCGGGATAGACCGTGCATAAGGCAAGCTATGCGATTATCGGATTTTTACAATTATGGTTACGCTAGTTTTATAAAACAGTGCGGAGCGTTTCCAAACGCTTTCGCAATGTGCCATTATAAACAGTATCGTGTTTTCTTATAGCTATTCCGCCCAGTAAGCCGTTATTCACAAAAAAATGAATAGGTTTTGATAAAATTTTTTCAAGCTTCGTTTTTTGCTCCTTCGAGAGTTCGGACGCGCTTGAAATATATGTCGCGGTTTTAGTATTGGCCTCATTCTCTATCCTCGCAAGTTCCTTTAGGATTGAATTCGAAAGGTGAATTTCCTTGTTTCGGGTTAAAATTTTTTTAAAATTGTCGAAAATCAAGACCTGCGCCTGCGGTTTTTTATCGGATATGACATCAAATAAAAGTTGTGCGTAATCTTGCGGATTCATAAAGCTTATATTTTACCGTGTCTTTGCGCGGGTTTCAATGCGCCGGAATTCGATAAATTTATCCTCATATTTTTTATTGCTTCATCTGCGAGTTCGCGTTTTTTGTCATCTGATATTTTTTCCCGCAAAAGATATTCCATGCCCTGAACCGCCATTTTTCCCAGTTCGTGCTCCGCTTCCATTAAACGATGATTTTTTAATAATTCGATATCTTTGTTGGCTCTTGAAAAAAGAATTTCTGCTTGAATTTTTGCTTCCTCAAGTATTTGAGCTTTTGCTTCTTCCGCGCGTTTCTTTGCGTCCTCCATGATTTTTTGCGCTTCAGTCCTTGTTTTTGTAAGCTGTTCCGCCTGCATTTTCCTGAATTCCTGGAACTGTATTTCGGCAAGCTCTGATTTTTTAAGGCCCCTTTCAATTGTTTCGCGTCTTTCCCGCATAAACTTAAGCATAGGTTTATACAGGAATTTCTTAAGCAAAAACAATAAAATCAAAAAATTCACTATTTGCGCAAGAAGGAGTTGCCATTTTATACCGAGATTATGCAAAAGTTCTTCCATTTCGTGTGTCTAATTATATGAATTTAATAATCAGCGCAACGACTAGCGCGTAAATTGCTACGGCTTCAGCGAATGCTATAGCCAAAATCATTGCCGTCTGAATCTTTGGCGCGGCTTCAGGGTTGCGAGCTATTCCTTCCATCGCTTTCGCGGCGAGTAAACCTATAGCTATTGCCGGCCCCATACTTCCAAGCCCTATCGCTATGGCGCTTGCAAAATTTTTCAATACATCTGCTTCCATGCTTTTGAACTTCCCGCAAACTTAGCCATCTGCCGTTAAAAAGGCAAAACGACAAGAGGCGGGAAGATTTTAATGATGTTCCTCGATTGCGACTTTTATAAAAACCAAAGTAAGCATAGTGAAAACCAGTGCCTGAATAAACCCGACAAAAATCTCAAGCGCAAGAAATGGCACAGGCGCGATATATGGCACGAGTGTAGCTATCACAATCAGCAACACCTCACCGGCAAATACATTACCAAACAATCGAAAAGAAAATGACAGTATTTTCGCGACTTCCGCAATAGTTTCAAGAATTCCAACAAAAAAAGCTATAGGATTTTTGAAAGAAATAAATTTACCTACATGCTTCGAAAAACCTATCGCTGAAATGCCAAATATATTTGTAATGATAACAGAAATTATAGCGAATGCAAGAGTTGTGTTGAGGTCCGCGGCGGGTGCTCTAAGGAAAGGAAAAAAGTGCTCGCTATGATCTTTTTCTACATTTATTCCTATAGTGCCAACACCCGGAACGAGGCCAAGCCAATTTGAAATAAGTATAAAAATAAAAAATGTGACTATGAACGGAAAAACCTTTTCAGTATTGCGATCGGTTCCAATGATGTTTTTGGTGAAGTCGTACATCTTTTCAATTACAAATTCAGCAACATTCTGAAGGCGGCCCGGAACAGTTTGAAGTTTGTATGCAGAAAACGCTCCGAAAATCACAAGAATGCACATCGCTATCCATGTTAAAAGCAAACTGTTTGTTACAGGGAAAAAACCTATATAAAATATATCTTCAGCGGCTAAACTAATTTCCATATTTTATGGTATTTTACAATATTGAAATTTGTTTGTAAATAAAATTTACAGATGAAATCTCTGCACGGGAATGTCAAGGGATACGGACAGCCATAAGTTTACTTTTAATTTATACTTCGTGATATAATAAAAAAAGGGATTGCGGTATGCATTTTGCAACTCAAATCCGGCATTTATCAAGGTATAAAGTGCGCATTTTAGATTTAGTAACAGTAAATAAGAATATGCAAAACAAAATGAGATCTGATGTAATCGGAGCGGGTTTTATTGGGTTTTTTATGGCGATATTGTTTTTGGTTATCGAATATTCGACTTTAACCGTAATCAGGCCAGATGAGCCGCCGCCGATTTACTATTGGCTAAGTTTAATTATATTTCCGGCCGGATCGTCTCTTGGTATGTTCTTAGTCAATGATATACGGAAAAAAGTCAGCGCGAAATTTTCCCTGATATACGAGTTTTATAAATTTACCCTAGTGGGCGGGATGAATATATTTATTGATACGACCATTTATAATGGGCTTATCGTGGTTAACGGGTTAATGTTAGGCAATGAGGTCCTAGCTTTCAAGGGTATTGCTTTTATTGTTGCGGTTATAAACAGTTATTTTTGGAATAAGAAATGGACATTTTCCGAAACTAATAGGGGTAGCGTAGGGCAATTCAGTAAATTTCTAGTTGTTAGTATCATAGGTTTAGCAATTTCGCTGGGATCCATACAAATTATTGTTACCACGATATCTCCTATTGACAATATACATCCATTAACTTCGGCTAATATAGGGCAGGCAACGGCAGTCGTACTTTCTGCCGCATGGAATTTTATTGGTTACAGGTATTTAATATTTAAAAATGCGCGAGCGAATAAAAAATTCCCCGAATAGTCAGTTTAATAATGGGTTGCGTGTTTCTGGCTTTGCGCGCTGATAGCGCAGTCACTTGGTTTAGATTAGTATTTGCTGTTAATTTTGTCTCCTATCGTATCAATTACAATCTTTATAATTTCTATACTGCTTCTCACGCGAAGTGGCGCTATTATTGTTACGCGGTTATTCCGGATATCTAAATTTTTGAAATTAAGCGAATTCGCAGTTTCGTTTATTGTCATAGCGTTTGCGACATCGTTGCCGGATTTATTTGTCGGAGTCATGTCCGCGTTTCACGGAAAACCCGAGCTTTCATTCGCGAATATAATAGGCGCTAATATGGTGACTCTTACGCTTGCTATCGGAATCCCGGTAATATTCGCGCGGGGAATATTCGCTAAGAGCGCCACCGTTCGTAAAGATTCATTATACGCGGCACTGCTTGCTTTTATGCCGATATTTTTGATTTTCGACGGAATATTATCCAGAGTGGATGGAATGCTTCTGATAGCAATGATGGGATTTTATATAGTAAATGTACTCTATCAGCGCGAACGCTTTTCCAAGATTTTCAAAAGTAAAAATAATCATAAGACAAAAAGCAAAGCGAAATCGGAACTGCTTTTATTTAGGCAATTTCTAAGGGATTTCTCTGTGCTTTTTTTGGCAATAGTTGTGCTTATCGTAAGCGCGGAGGGCGTTATACGATCCGTTCTTAAAATAGTGGAAAATTTCAATATCCCCATAGTAGCAATGGGCTTATTCATAGTGGCTATAAGCATAACTTTACCCGAAATCATTTTTGGAGTAAGGGCTATTTTGAAAAAACATGAAAATATGGTTCTCGGAAATCTTATCGGGTCTGTTATAATAAATTCGGGTTTAGTAATAGGTTTAACCGCGGTAATATCTCCGATTCAAATAGGTTCGCTAAACGGATTCTTCATTAGTTCTGTTTTCACCGTGGTAATAGCTTTATGCTTCGCGATATTTCTGCACACCGATAAAAAAATTTCAGTTTTTGAAGGAATTTCGCTTATAGCTCTTTATTTTATCTTCGGGGCGATAACATTCTTTAGCATTTAGGTTTTCGCATGAAAATATTTCATATCGCCGATATTCAGCTCGGCAAACAATTTAAGTATCTTGGAGATAAGGCGCGCGTCCAGCGCGAACAGGTAAAGGAGACATTCCATAGGGTTTTAAGCATGGCAGTCGACGAAAAAGTGGGCGTTATTGCTGTTGCGGGTGATTTATTTGATACGAACTACCCATCATTGGATCTAGTGAATTTTATAAAAGGGGAGTTTAAATTCCTAAAGGAGCGGGGTATCAGAATATGCATAGTGCCCGGGCATCATGACGCATTAACCGTTGATGGAATATACAACAGAGAGCGGTTTGACGACGAATTTGAAAATGTGTTTATTTTTAGAAATCCGCTAGGTGAAGCGAAGGAATATGCTGATTGCGGTTTAGCAGTATTTGCGAAACCCAATATATCATCGACTTCAACCAAAACTCCTTTTCCGGATGTTTCTCAATTTAAAAGCGAAATGAAAACTAAAATATTGCTTGCTCACGGCGATTTGCAGATCCCGGGAAAATCCGCGGATAACTACCACCCCATATCAATTTCAGAAATAGAAAACATGGAAGGGATTGATTATGTCGCTTTAGGGCACTGGCATTCACTAAAAGATTGTTCCGCGTATTCAAAGGGGTTCAAGGTGCCAGTATTTTATTCGGGTTCTCCGGAACTTGTCGATAAAGATCAGTATGGATCGGGGAACATACTTATCGTAGATTTTGAACAAAGTTCGCCTAAAATAACCGTAGTGCCGGTTGGCAAGCGAAAATCTTTGCGAATATCATTGGATGTTTCGAGTTTTTTGTCCGCGGGTGATATAAAAGAAAAAATTGCGAGCGCGGGAGACGAAAATACGATACTTCAGGTTGAATTGGCCGGTATCAATGTGAATAATATTTTTTTGAACACCAATATCATGGAGGAAGAACTTTCCAATGCCGTATTTCACATAGATATCGGGGATAAAACTCACTTGGCGCTAAATGATTTACCCGAATACCCGGATAAATTGGTGCAGGGCCAGTTTGTAAAAATTATGCGCGATAAAATAAGCTTAATAAAAGACGCGGAGGATAAAAAAATACATGAAGACGCGCTTCAGTTTGGTTTAGCCGAACTCGATGGCACGGAAGTAATTTAAGTTTCAGCTATAAGATTTGCGAGGCGGCGCAATGCCAAACCGTCAAATCTTATTTTGAAAATTACAGGTTTGTTTATCAAATCTCTCGAATTAGAAAATTTTAAGCGATTTGGCCGTCTAGCGATAGAATTCCCCGGGGATATAACCGTTATAAAAGGCGCGAACGAAAAGGGGAAATCTTCAGTTGTGGAAGCAATAATCGCCGGGCTTTTTTACGACCCGTCAAAATCCAATGAGTCCATACGAAACCTAAAGTCATGGGGCAACGAAAAACTTTACAAAATATGTCTTAAATTTGAAAGCGAAGGTGAAAATTTTATTTTAGAAAAGGATTTTGAAAAAAAGAAATCGCTTTTAACGAATATTGAGAGTGGCGATACGGTTGACAATGCAAAAGATATACAGAAAAAACTTTCTCAAGCCGGAGGTTACCAAACCGCGGAGCTTTTCTTGAACACTTCGTGCATAAGACAGGGCGAGCTGTCATTTCTGGACAGAAAGCAAACAATAACGCAAGCTTTGCAGGATATCATATCGGGCGGAGGAATATCTGTTTCGCTTGTCTCCATTCTGAAGCGAATTTCAAAATCCAGAGATGAACTTAGAAGGGGTCTAGACAGGGGTGCCACAAAAAATCCGGGAATAATTCTTCGTCTGCGAACTTTTATCAGCGACCGAAAGGAATTGCTCGATGAGAAGAAAAAGTCGTTCGAGGAGAAGAATAAAATAATTGAATCCTTGAGTGCTTTAGCGTCAAAATACTCCGATCTTAAAAGGAAACTTGAAATAAAAGAAAGAGCTAAGCAGAAAATTTTGGCGACTCTAAAGTCGGTTGAGGAAATAAAAAGATTAAATATAAAACACGCCGATATACGAAAGACGCTTGATGCGGTGGCTAATTTGGAAAAGGAACTTTCAAGGGTAGAGGAGCAGATAACCCCTTTAGATAAATTCGATAAATTCGATACGAAGCAATATATAGGTTTGCGCGGTGAAGCTGATGGCATATTGGGGCAGATAAAAAATCTTGAAAGCGCAATCGGCAAATTAAAAGCTAAAGGAGTTCAATTTCAAAAGTCAATAAATTTAAAGTATCTGATTCTCATCCTTATCTTAGCGGCTTTTGGCTCGGCTGGTTTGGTACTTGGTAAAATTTTTTATCTGAATTTTATCCTACTGTTCGGCGTAATCGTATGGGTAGTAGGGTCTAATTCCATGTTTTCCCGCATAAACGCCAAGAAGATGGAGCGAGAACTTGCCAATCTCAACAACGCGTATCGCGACAAGGGTTTGAAATTGCAAAGTATATTGGCAAATTTAGGAGTGCGCACGATAGATTTGATAGATGATGCAAAAAATAAGCTGGGCCAGTTGAAAAGCAAAGCTATTTCAATCGAGGGTAAAATAGAAGGAATATTTCGGGGGGAAAGCCGCGATATCCTCGAAAAACATCTCAAAGAAATTGAGAAACGGATAGCTATAGAAGAATCCAAAATGGAACTTAATAAAACGGTTCAGATGCCGACGCATGAAGAATTTGAGGAACTTGAAAACGGCATAGAAATGTTAAGTAAACAACTTAAGTCGCTGGAAAAAGACGCGGTGTCTCTTGAAGCAAAATCCTCGCATATCACAGTTTCAAGCGAAGAAATTAATTTACTCGAAGAAAAGCTGTTTTCACTTACGCGTGAATTGAAAGGCGCCGAAGCGCGCGCTAAAGTGCTGGATATCTTGTATGATTCCTTGGTAGAGGCGCAACAAAACGCGTTCTCATCAACGCGAAGCGTTATAGAGGAATACATTGGAAAATTTATTTCCGAAATAACCGCCGATAAATACAGTGAAGTGTCTATAGGTCCAAATATGGAGATACAAGTTTTTAGCCGCGAAAAAGGGGAATATGTAACTCCGGAAGGAAATTTGTCGCGAGGCGCGATTGAACAAATATACCTCGTCGCCAGATTCGCGTTGATTTATGTTCTTTTCCCGCGCGATAGAGTATTGCCCCGTCCGCTTGTCGTAATGGATGACACATTTACTAATTTTGATTCCGAGAGGAAATTGAGAACAAAAAATATAGTGAAAGAATTATCGCATAAATTTCAGGTGGTGGTGCTTACCTGCTCGGATGAATACGATAATTGGGGCGAAGTAGTTGACTTAAACGCTATCTAGTGCTAAAAATGGAAATAAGCGTTTAATAATCATTTTAATAACTATTTATATGCTTGCAGTCATAAAAACGGGCGGAAAACAATACATTGTTCACCCGGGCGATAAAATAAAAGTAGAAAAATTAAACTTCTCCGAAGGCGAGGATATCGTTTTTAATGATGTTTTGCTTGTTTCGGAAGAAGACGGAAAAGAAAGCCATATTGGTACGCCGACTGTGTCGGAGTATTCGGTAAAGGGGAAGATTTTATCCCAATCAAAGGGTAAAAAGCTGATAGTTTATAAATACAAGCCCAAAAAGCGATACCACAAAAAACAAGGACATAGGCAAATGTACAGCGAAGTCGAAATAACTGAAATAAAGAAGGGTAAATAGGATTTGTCTATCTTCGTCCTTCGAGGGCGTTTCGTAAAGTTTCCTGATCCGCGTACTCCAGCTCCGAACCAGTTGATAATCCGCGCCCTAAGCGGGTTATTTTTATTGTATCTTCGGGATTTGCCGATTCCTTTAGTTTGCTCTCAATGTAAGAACAAGTGAAATCTCCCTCTCTCCTCGGACTTAAAGCCAAGATAAATTCGACTGAATTTTTGTATTGCCTATTTCGCACGCGGTTTAGGAGGATGCTTACCCTTGCCTTCGAAAGTCCCGTTTCGTCAATCGGATTTATAAATCCGCCGAGGATATAGTAGTGGCCTTGAAAATAGCGACTTTTTTCGAAATTTAATGCATCAGTTTCCTTCTCTACCACGCATACAATATTTTTATTTCGATTAGGATTTGAACAGATAACGCATATCGCGTCTTTCTCATCATTAGGTGAATACGCGGGAATGTAACAATTTCGGCATAATCTTATGCTTTTAGCCACGGAGTCGAGCGCGCTTGATAACGAAGAGATATCATTTTCATTTCTAAGCAGATGAAATGCAAACCGTGCCGCTTGTCGCGGGCCTATTCCCGGGAGTGCGGTGAATTGAGTTATCAGCTCTTTAAGATGACTTGGAAGCATTGAATAGATTTTGCTTAGTTGTATCCTTTTGCGAGATCGCGGAAACTCGCTTTCCTTTCATCAAAATAAAGTTGGATTTTCCCCACAGGGCCATTTCTATGTTTGGCAATGTGTATTTCCGCTACGCCGGTATTTGCGGAATCAGACCTTTCAGAACCTTGTCTGTATATAAAAAGTACGACATCCGAGTCCTGTTCTATGCTTCCGCTGTCTCTTAAATCCGATAATTTTGGTATTTGAGGAGATCTTTGTTCAACGGCTCGCGATAGCTGTGACAGGGCAAGCACTGGAACATCAAGCTCGCGGGCAAGTGCTTTTAGGGATCTTGAAATTTCTGTTACCTGCTGAACCATACTCTCAAACATTGTTCGCGGCTGGATAAGCTGTAAGTAGTCAATTATCAGCAAGCCGAGCCCATGTTCGGCTTGAAGTCGTCTTGCCATTGCTCGCATTTGAATAACATTGGGCGAAGGACTGTCGTCTATAAACATTGGAGCTTCCGAAAGCGCGCCTAAAGCATTCTGGATTCGCATAAAATCGTTGTCATCGCCCTTGCTTGAAAGGCTTCCCGTGCGAATTTTCCATAAATCAACATCCGCCTGCGACGCTATGAGGCGATCAACCAGCTGTTCTTGGGACATTTCAAGGCTGAATACGCCTACCGGAATGTTGCAATTTGCGACATTCCTCGCGATATCCAAAGCGAGAGATGTCTTTCCGAGCCCTGGTCTTGCGGCAAGAATGATAAGATCCGATTTTTGAAGACCTGAAAGCTTATTATCCAGGTCGAGAAACCCAGTAGGCACGCCCCTCGTCTGCCCTTCTTGTCTATGCAGGCGGTCTATTCTTTCAAATGCTTCCTCAAGGGATGATTTCACGGGCAAAAAGCTTTGGTTTAGAGATTTTTCCGATATGGAAAATATTTTTCTTTCAGCTTCATCTAAAAGAACATTCACATCCTCATCCTCTCTGTAGCCAAGCTGTGCGATATCGTACGAAGCCGTTATGAGATCGCGCAATATGCGCTTTCTTTGTATGATTTTGGCGTAATAAGCGACATTGCTTGCCGTAGGAACGCTGTTTACGAGTTCGGCAAGATACGGCTGGCCGCCAACTTCCTCCAGTTTATTCATCTCCTTAAGCCGTGCTACGACGCTTAGTATGTCTATCGGTTCGTTTTGCTCAAAAAGATAGAGCATAATCTTGTAAATTTCGCGGTGAGCGCCCTTATAAAAATCGAAAGTCAACAAAAAATCGGCGACTTTTGTTATCGCGTCTTTGTCGAGCATTAATGCTCCCAAAACTGACTGTTCCGCCTCTATATTTTGAGGCGGTATTCTATCTTCAATTTTCTGTTGATTTTTGAGTGCCATTTTTCTTTCTTCATAATATATTGGTAAATTTTGTTTGGCAAATTTGTCCGCAAGCAAAAAATATGGTATATCCATTTAGTACCTTGAAAATTGGAGAATCTATGACATCCGAAGGGACAACGGTATGGGAAAAGGCGACAAAAGGAATTTCGGCAATAAGCTATGAACACATAGATTACGCAACCGATAAAAGGGGTTTAAGCGTTTTAACATTTAAGCGCCCGGAGGTTTTGAATTCGTTTAGTGCTAATATGAAGGCCGAAGTATCCCACGCCATAAACACCCGTTTCAGATATTCGCCGGATGAAAGAGCTCTGGTCATAACAGGCGATGGAGATTACGCGTTTTCGTCGGGCGAAGATTTATCGGAAATCAATCCCGAATGGGGAAGGAATGAGACCGTTGATTATACAAGGCGTACGCTTAAAGCGTACCATGAAATTATACTCGGGATTCTTTGTACTGATAAGCCAATTATCGCGGCGATTAACGGTTTAGCTTTTGGGGCGGGGTTATCAATCGCGATCGCTTGCGATTATAGGTTCGGAGTGCGTTCAAGAAATATTGACCGCTGTTTAACGGTTGACAACAATCTTATGCCCGGTTTTTCAAATCTGGGGCTAATTCCGGATTCAGGAATTACAATGACATTGCCTCGTCTGATAGGCGATACGCAAGCCGGCGCATGGTTCGAGCCAAAGTTTCAAATTTCGATTCAGGAAGCGACTGTTAAGAGAGTTGTAAGGGTATCGGCATCCAGTATCGCTGATATGACGGAGCGCGTGCAAAATTTCTTTTACGAAACAGTTCTGTCGGGTTCGGGAATTGAATACGCCGCCTTAAAAACCCTTAGAAATAAAGAACTTGTTTCGCGCCTTACCCGGAAAGGCGGGGTTTTCGACTGGGAGTTACAATCGCAAACCGCGTGTATGTTGAGCGATTTTACTCGGCAAAAAATTAGAAGATACATAAAAAAATCAAAGAATACATAAAGGAGGTAAAGTATGCCGAATGAATGGATGAGGGGATATCTAACTTTTAATCCAGAAACATTCAAATGGGCCGAATACGATTCCATGATGCGCGTAATTGAAGGCGGAGGCAAGCTTACTAAAATCGAACAGATGACCCGCGAATACTATGAGAACCTCGCGTATCTGATGGTTTCGCAGATGGATTCGGAATATGTAGGCGCATACGGTTATATGCCGATAACCTATGTGGCTCCGCGTTTTGATCCCGAAGAATTAAGGCATGTTCCGCAAATAGTTCATGATGAATTTGTCCATGGAACGCGCATAAAGGATTGCCTTGAACTCGTGGGATTTAACGCGGATAAATGGATAGAAGATCATCAGGGTTTTTACAATTTTCGGCTTGAATCAGGAGTAATTCTTGAGACCCGCCCTATGCGAGATTTTCGGGTAAGTATCTTTTATTACCCCATAGTATGCGAAGGGGATTCGATTACTACTTGGGCAAATTTTAGTATATTCCAATTTTTGCAGGACAGAGGCGCGGGTGAGCAATTGAAGGACGCGATAAACTCGTCATTTGAACCGTGGTCCCGCGAGAATCAAAAGATAATGCGAGAGGAAAACAGGCATATTCTTCACGGCGATAGGTGGATGGCTAAACTCTATAAACAAAACCCCGAACTTATTCAGGGATTATTCGATATGTGGTGGCCTCGTTCAATGGTTACATTCGGACATCCGGCTTCGGAAAGAAACAATTTATGGAGAAAACTGGGGCTAAAGAGAAGGACAAACGAAGAGGTTCTTCGCGATTTTCTTGACGGTCCAAATGGCATCCACGCGGCGAATGAAAATGTGGGGCTTAAAATTACCCCTACCGATTTAGCCGTTGCTTCGTGGAAAAGCGGATATTACGAAAGGCAAGCGTAAAAAATTTTGCAAACTGGCCGTTATAAAACAAAAACGCAATTTATATTGCGTTTTTTTGAACTTTATGGTATTGTCATATAAATTTATCCGCCCATTGAAAACTAAAAGGGAGGCAAAATGGCACAGAAACCAAATTATCCTTTCATAAATCCGTCGGGCAGGCCACTTATAGAGATTTTATCGGATCCTATGAGGAGCTACAGCCCTCTGGATTTGGATATCCTCGAGTCAGAAGTTCCATTTTCAAGGATGAGTACATCCGTTGATTTTTCGGGAAAGCAATTCAGATTTTCAAGAAATATTGGTCTGCATTTGCCGATCGTAACCGCTCCGATGCCGGATGTAACCGATTCGCATATCGCTACGGTCGCGGCTCGTTATGGGTGTCTTGGCATAATTCCCGCGACATATTCGGCGGAAGAGCAGGCGGAAGCCGTGCGGCAAGTCAAGAAAACCGAAGGGGGCTTTATTGACCACCCAGATGTTCTCGATCCAAAAAGTCCAATACAGGATGCGCTTAATCAGCGCTATTCCAATATTCCCGTAGTTTCGGACGGCAAGTTAGTAGGGATATTCATCCAACAGCTCTACGGCGACTATTATTACAGGGGCCGAGAGAGTCATCCCATATCTGATGTAATGGAAAAGGATCTCGAAAAAATCACGGTGTCTCCATCGAGTATAACTCAAAACGGTGAACTTAGTTTTAGGAAGGCACAGCAGATAATGGAAGCAAGGCAAATTCCTGCGCTCGCGATAGTTGATAAAGAAATGCGCTTGCTTCATCTCGTAACAATGAAGGATGTAGTTTACAGGGAAAAAACATATCCCAATGCGACTCGCGACAGTAAAAGCCGGCTGGCTGTCGGGGCGGCAGTTCTTCAGTATATGACAGATGAAAACAAGCAGAGGATTCTATTGCTCGCGGAAGCGGGAGTAGATGTAATTGTAATTGAGCAAGCGCAAGCTTGGAATGCGGATGTAAAGGAAATGACGCGTTACATAAAAAAGAATTATCCGGATATTGATGTCGTTCCCGGCAACGACAGCGTTCCAAACGCTGTGGCGTTTCATAACGCAAACGGGGCGGACGGCGTAAAGATAGGGCAGGGTCCGGGATCCGAATGCACATCCGGGCAAGTTGTCGGTTTGTGGAGACCGCAGCTTTCCGCGGTGTTCGATTGCGCAGAGGTCGCTCGCCGTTGCGGGATACCCTGCACCGCGGATGGAGGCATCAAGAATGCCTACGATATTTTCAAACTTATAATGGTAGGCGCAACAACCGCAATGCTTGGCCGCTTGGTTGCGGAAACAAAAGATTCTCCGGCAAAAGAAGAGGAGAGCGGCAAAAAACTGTATAGGGCGATGGGTTCGCCTGAATTGGTCAAAGCGCACAGTAGCGCGTTTAGAAAGTATGATCCGAGAACTTTTGTTGCCGAAGGAAAATCGGAATTGCTTCCGATAACTACAACTTTCGAAGAATTACTAAAGGGTTTGAAGTCCCAACTGATACGCGTTTTTGAACGGTTTGGTGCGAGTGACGCGCAAAACGCGAGAGACAGGTTCTTATCGGGAGAATATCGCGCGCAATACGCGCATAGGTACGGAACAAGATAAATTAAAAGGAGCTTAAATGGCTCTTTTTTTATGCTCAAAATACACTTGTGCGATAAGAAAGTAAGCGCATAAATTTATGCCATATGGAATCTCGGCTCTTTTCATAACAAGAATTGAGCTTTATACTTTAGAAGGTACTTAAAAAATTGTGAAGCGAGGAAGTTATGCCGGTTCGTGCCGTTATCGGGACTCAATTTGGCGATGAAGGCAAGGGGAAAATTGTTGATTTTTTGTCAGAAAATGCCGATATAGTAGTACGATATGCGGGCGGCGGAAATGCCGGACATACGGTAGTAAACCGTTTAGGCACCTTTAAGGCGCGAATTGTTCCGGTCGGTATGTTTACTGAAACCGTGCGGCTTTGCGTAATAGGCCGAGGCACAGTGCCGGATGTCAGGAATATCATTGACGAATTAAAAATTTGCGCGGAGAAGAAAATAGATGTGAACCGTCTTATGGTGGATAGCTCGGCGCACCTCATTATGCCGTGGCATATAGCGGAAGACCGGCTTTTAGAAGAGGCGAAAGGCGACGGCAAAATCGGCACAACCGGAAACGGCATAGGACCGTGCTATTCCGATAAAATATTGCGTCGTAATCTGCGCGCCGGGGATTTGCTTAATTTTGAAGTTTTTGAAAAACGATTTATCAAACTTAAAGCCGAAAAACGCGCGTATCTTTTAGGGCAGTACAGCGAGCATTTTGAAAATTGCGCTAGCGGATGCCTTTTCTGCGAGCCAATGGGACGCACGGATTCGGAAGATATCGCAGAATTCAAAAACCATATTTCGTGCCTTGCCAATTGGTTTGGCGGTTTGGAAAATTTGATCTGTGATACCTTGCCTGTTTTGTGGAATGCCGTCGATAATAACGAGCGTATTCTTCTCGAAGGGGCTCAAGGAGCCCTGCTATCTATCGACGGTGGATCTTACCCGTATGTAACTTCGTCAAATACCGGCGCGGCGTCAGCTTCGCAGGGTTCCGGAATTCCACCAAACAAAATTAGGGAAGTAATAGGCGTCGCAAAAGCGTATATGTCAAGAGTTGGAAACGGCCCGTTTCCAACTCGAATGGCTCCTAAAATGGAAAAAAAAATACGGGAGCACGGCAAGGAATATGGAACCGTCACCGGACGGCCAAGAAATTGCGGATGGTTTGACGCGCCCGCGCTTGAACGGGTCATAAAAGAAAACGGAATAACATATCTCGCGATAACTTTGCTTGATATTCTGGATCATGCCGAAAGGATAGGCATAGGTAACGGGTATAATTGCATCAAAAGCGGAGATGAGGGTATTTGTTTTGATGCCGAACATATGCTTCGATCCGACAATCCAAAAGCCGCGATAACATATATCGACGGGTGGGGACCGGATAAAACCGTTAGGGGCTGTAAAGATCTGGACTCGCTTCCCGAAAACGCAAAACGGTATATTGAGTTTATAGAAAAAAGTTGCGGTCGAAAAATAAAAATAATATCAACCGGCGCGGCGAGAGAAGATACTATCGTAATATATTAAAATGGGCTTCCGCATTGAGCCCATTTTTTATTATTGGTACAATAAGAATAATGCGTTACTCATTTTTAAGCGCGCAAAAATAAATAAGCCGATATCGTAATCCCAAAGTGACTTCGTGGCATTCGCTTACAGCTAAAGAAGTTTTCAAAAAGCTTCAGACGAGTTCTGAAGGAATTTCGGATGAGGAAGCTAAACGCCGCCTCATAAAATTCGGCCGGAACAAGCTTCCAGCTAAAAAACATTTCAACGCAACAGCGTTATTTTTGCGTCAGTTCAAAAGTCCGCTCATATATCTGCTTGTATTGGCTTCCGCCGTTTCGTTTTTCCTTGATGAAATTGTTGACGGATACATAATTTTAGCCGCTGTGGCTCTTGCGGTTATATTCGGTTATTTGCAGGAACAGAAAGCCGAAAACACGCTTGATAAGCTCGAGGGCATGGTGAAGCAGATCGCCAATGTTTTACGGAGCGGACAGAAGAAAGAGATAGACGCATATAAGCTTGTGCCAGGCGACCTTTTATTTATTGCCGCGGGTGATAAGATACCGGCTGATGTTCGTCTTGTTTCCTGCGTCAATTTGGAGATACAGGAAGCGCCTTTAACTGGAGAATCTTATCCAGTAGAAAAGTCGAGCGCGCCAATCTATGCGGGCGCGCAAATTTCGGAGCAAATATGCATGGCCTTCATGGGAACTGTTGTATCGCGGGGAAGAGGCGCCGGAATTGTCGTTCAAACCGGCGCGAATACGGAGTTTGGAAAAATCGCTCAAAGTTTATCGCTTATAAAGGAAGAACCCACGCCATTTCAGAAAAAAATATCCCGTCTGTCCCGGGTTATATCATTAGTTGTTTCGGCGGTTGTTTTTGCCATTTTTATTGCCGGAATTTTAAGGGGCATTGAGCCGAGCGAATTAGTGACCGCTTCGGTAGCTGTCGCGGTAGCCGCGATACCGGAAAGTTTGGTTGTAGCCCTTACGATAATTTTGACTATCGGAATGACACGGCTTCTTAAAAAAAATGTACTTGTGCGTAAACTCGTTTCTGCCGAAACCTTGGGAAGCACAACCGTTATATGTTCGGACAAAACCGGAACGCTGACGGAAGGCAAAATGCGCGTCGTGGAAGTTTTTACTGATGATGAATCGGAAAAAGAAACAATACGCGATTTCGAATTGAAATCCTTCGCGCTTGAAATTTCCGTGATTGCAAACGAGGCATACATAGAAAATCCGCGCGAAGATACTTTGAAATGGAAACTTCATGGAGATCCCACCGAAACCGCGCTGTTTGAGGCGGCTATCGATGCCGGTCTCGGAGCGCGTATAGTAAGTCGCGAACGCCAGGTACTCGATGAAATACCCTTTGAATCGGACCAGCAATATATGGCAACTATGGTTTATGAGCCAAACCTTAAGTCGAAAATTAGAAACGCGAAACAAAAGACGATTTACTATAAAGGTGCGCCTGAAAAAATACTTTCGGCATGTTCGTATATTGCGGATCTGGGTTCGCCGGATGCTAAAAAGCATCTTTACGAAAATCATACGGCTAAACTTCAAAAAAAATATGAAGACCTTTCAAAAAAGGGTCTTCGGGTATTGTGCGTGGCTTACAGAAATCTTCCGGATTCAATTGCGTTAAACGGCCATAATATTCAATTCGAAAAATTTAATCAGATCGAAGATACACTCAAGGATCTTGTATTTGTCGGATTTATAGCTCTCAAGGATCCGCTTCGCGAGAGCGCGAAAGATACGATTAGAATGGCAAGAAATGCGGGTATTAAAGTGGTAATGATAACCGGAGATAATATTTTCACGGCTAGGTCTATCGCGGGAGAATTGGGTCTCGCGGTGTCGAGTTCCAATTTAATCGAGGGGAAAGATCTTAGAAAATTAAGCGACGGCGATTTTCGGAAGATTATTTCGAAAATAACCGTATATGCGCGCATTATGCCGCAGGATAAACTCCGCATAATCGATGCGTTTCAATCAAAAGGAGAGGTTGTCGCAATGACCGGCGATGGGGTAAATGACGCGCCCGCGCTTAAGAAAGCGGATATAGGAGTTGCTATGGGCGCGGGAACGGATGTCGCGAAAGAGGTTTCTGATATTATTATCATGGATAATAATTTTCGAACCATTGTTCAAGCGGTGGAACAGGGCAGGGTTATATTCGATAATTTGCGAAAAGTAACAACCTATCTTTTAGCGGACAGTTTTACGGAAATAATACTTCTCGGCGGCAGTATAATCGCGGGTTTTCCTCTGCCTATAGTAGCGGCCCAAATTTTATGGGTAAATCTTGTCGAAGACGGTCTTCCGACATTCGCGTTATCTTATGAGCCGAAGGAAAAAGATGTGATGAATCTTCCGCCGCGCGGAAGGTTCACTCCGGTTCTGGATAACGAAATGAAGGTCATAATTTTTATCGTGGGTATAGTTACTGACTTGTTTTTGCTCGGCGTATTTTTGTGGCTGTACAATACGACAAACGACATTGCGTACGCGAGAACGATGACATTCGTTGCTCTCGGTTTAAATTCTCTCGTTTACATATTTTCAATAAAGAGTTTACGCCACACGATATTCAGTATTAATGTGTTAAATAATAAGTACTTAATAGGTTCGGTAATTTTTGGATTCCTGATGCTGATGATCGCGATATATGTGCCATTTTTTCAGGATATTCTTCAAACAGTTCCGCTTACGATAAAAGATTTGGGAATAGTTGCGCTTATATCGTCGTTATCGCTGGTAGGAATCGAAATTTCAAAAGCCATTTTTATTACGAATCGCAATAAATAAATATGTTCGGGGTTGGACCGCGCATATGAGATATCTGATAATTATTTTGGACAAGTATGTCAAATTTACTGATAAAAACTATTACCTGCGTTACACATTTATTGCTTCTTACGCCCCTTGTCATAGCTCCGTGGTTTGTTTACCCGTTTGTTGCTCCCAAAGCGATCTTTTTTTGGGTCATTTCCGAAATCATATTTGCCCTGTGGATTTGCCTCGCGATACTCAACAAGAAATATCGTTTCAAGGAAAGCGTTCTTTTTTACTCGGTAGTCGGTTTCGTTCTTGTATCATTTATCTCTTCTCTAAAAGGCGTAAATTTAACATTGAGCTTATTCAGTACATTCGAAAGAATGACGGGTCTTATAACATTAACGCACGCCGCGGCGCTTTTTATCGCGCTGTCGTCAATCTTCACGACTATAAAAAAATGGAGGCAATTCGCGCGGACAGCAGTTTTTGTAGGATTCCTTGCCGCGATTGTCTTTTTTTTGGATGACTATTTGGGGGAATATTTGCCCCAGTCGCGCCGCGGCTCCACGCTTGGAAATTCAAGCTTTTTTGGTTCTTACATTATTTTTCCAATATTTTTCGCGTTCTATTTTTTCTTGCGAGATAGGGGTTTAAGCCGGATTTTCGCATTTATTCAGGGTTTGGTGATATTTTTTGCGCTGTATTTTTCCCATGCAACCGGAGCGTTTTATTCTTTCTGGATCGGCATAATTTTCGTTATGATTTCATATCTTTTTTTTAACAATATTTTTGATCTGAATTTTTTTTCGCGAATGCCTTTTCGCCAGCGCGTCAAACCGTCCGATATTCCAAAGGAGAGGGTTTTTGGTTTGGCATCCTTAGTTCAAGCTCTGGCACTGAAACCGTCTTGGGTAGTGGCAATTCTTGTTGTTTTGATCACCGTATCGTTATCGTCATTTATCGCATACGGAACGCTTACGCAAAATGAAAAAATTTTGAATTTTCTTCCCGCTAAACTGCATCAAAGCCGCATAGGCGCTCGGCTGGTCGTATGGAGCACATCCTGGCAGGCAATCAAGGAGCGACCGGTCCTCGGGTGGGGCTTTGAAAATTTTCAAACAGCGTATGTGGCGAATTACAACCCATGTATGCCTATACCAGAAGAATGTGGAGGCGAAATATGGTTCGATAAGGCGCATAATGCGATTGTTGATACGCTTGTGGCTTCGGGGTTTGCGGGATTATTGGCGTATTTTTCTATTTTTGGAACTGCGACTTTTTTGATTTGGAGAAAAGGATATAATGTTTCGGCTCCAATGTCTCGCAAGAAATGGCTTTTGCCGGCAATCCTCACCGCTCTTCTTGCCGCCTACTTTATTCAAAATCTTTTTGTCTTTGATATGCCAACGACATATTTGATGTTTTTCTTTGTGCTGGCTATGGTCGGCGGTATAACTACAAAAAAATTAGGGGGGGATTATGCGACCGCGATTCCCGCGCGGGCCGGAATTGATCGTTTAATCGCAAAAGGGCGATTACCGCGTATACAAGGTCTCTCCAGCATATTAGCCGACGCTATTTTTAACAAATCCTTTAATCTTAAATCCTTAATAGTTTGTCTTTTCACATTGGCCGTTTTAGTAAGCGGATTATATTTTTTTGGTTACCGCTCTTTATTGAGCGCGCATTTGGTATGGGAATCAATGCATACGACGGTTCCGAATATTGAAAACCGCCTTAAACTGTATACGGCATCTCTTAAAGCGACTCCGCTTGGCGCGATACAAACTCGACAGTCCTTCACAAATAACGCCATACTTTGGCTGGAACAGGAAGTCAATTTTCCAGGGGAAACATTAAAAATTATCGAACGGGAAGCCGAAAAAATGGCAAAGGAAAATCCCTATGATTTGCGAAGCAATCTTGTGCTCGGTAATTTTTATAACGCGATGACAAAATATTTCATTTTGAAATTCAAAGATAGGGATACGGCGCAAATTTATCTGGATAAAGCGCGGCTGTCTCTTGAAAAAGCATTTGAATTAAGTCCTACGAACCAGCAAGTTTATTTATCACTTTCTCAAAATTTTATCTTCAGAAAAGATTACAAAACCGCGGAAAAAATCCTGCAGGAAGCGATTGATCTTGAGCCAAGATACGGCGATTCGCATTATAACCTTGGAGATTTATATGTGATAATTAAAAACTTCGACAAGGCCGCGGTTAAATTCGATGACGCGCTTCTAAGCGGCTACAGAGTTGATACCGTCGGCAAGGCCTCGCAAATCGCGCAGGCATACTATGAAATAGGCCAATACGAAAAAGCCGCGAAATGGTACGAAGAGGTCGTCGTTAAAAAACCAAAAGACCCGGACGCACATTGGACTTTGGCCGCAATTTACCGCGAACTCAATGAATTCGATAAGGCAAAATTTCAGGCGGAAATAGTTCTTAAAATTGATAAAAAATACGCAGGCGCAGTGAAGGAATTCCTTAAAACTCTAAAAAAAATCGACTGAAATTTCGCATTGCCCAAAAACTTTATTTTGCAAATTTATAATCCGTTGGTATTATACATTTATAACCATAATCGAAATACGCACCGCTATTTCGCGGTAATATTTTTTTGTAGATATATTTGGCGATAATGCAATTATGGATTTTTTTGGAACTCTTATGAGGTTAGCGCGAAAATATTTCAAACCTCATCACCGCATAATAATTGCGTTGCTTTTTTTTACAAATATTGCCGCGTTAGCGTTTCTTTTTAACTCGCACAATGACAGGGCTGAAATTAGCAAGTATCCTCTTATCGATTTTTCACGAAATTTTATAGCGCAGGAGCACTATATTATAAATTTTCAGCCGTTGCGCGACGATCTTAAGGAAATAA
>MHOE01000010.1 GCA_001819985.1 Candidatus Spechtbacteria bacterium RIFCSPHIGHO2_02_FULL_43_15b | reverse complement strand
GCGCGGAAAGCACTACCTACAAACGGTTTTCAAATTCTTTCTTGGCTCCCCGGGTAGGATTCGAACCTACGACCCCCTCGTTAACAGCGAGTGGCTCTGCCGCTGAGCTACCGGGGAATAGAACGAATATTAATTATCTTATTAGATAATACTAAATATGACATCTTTAATCAATACGAAGGATTTTTCTGAAAACCCCGACTCATTGACACCTTAGTACAATATGCCCCGTATTGGAGCAGTAAAGTAGCAATAGCGATTAAATTCCCTAGATAACGCAAGGGGATTAAATTTTTGAATATAAAACCATAGAGGTTAAACCTAAATGGCTTTGCACTTAAAGACGAATACCGTTCAAGAGGAATTCATAAAGATAAAATTCGACAGCATAGTATTGAACGCCCTCTGTGCAAGGTTTATCGCCTTGAAAAGTATCAAAATGTTTCTACACAAATCACATAATGCAAAGCAAACTTACATAATCCTTGACACTCATTATTTTTAGTGCTATTATATGATACCTATACCTCGCGCGGTATTTTGCCGATGCGTTGATAGGCGATTTCTTTCAAAATAAAATAACGGAGGTGGCAAAATCGGTAATAAGACTGGAACTGGGAAAAATGACTGGAACTGGAAAAAATTGTCGAAAGCAATTTCTAGGATATCTTTGGCGGTTGTTGTATTAATTACTCTAATAGTAGCTGGCTCATGCATATTTTATCAACTTTTCGTTTATCCGGCAGGAAGCATTCCCGCAGAACAGAAACTTCCGGCTGTTACCGAACAGCAATTGGAACCCACGGAGCTAGAAATGGTTCAAAACCTGCTTGGCCCGTGGCATTCCGCGGATTCCACAATGCCGGAGTATTCCGACAATATTCTTCTGCTGAAAGAAGACGGAACCGCGCTTAGGTCAACCTCTCGGATGCAAGTTGATACCAATTCCGATTCCTGGAGTAAAATCAACCCTCCGGAAATATCAGAAATGACCGTTTATGGACAGATTGTAGAGTTACGAATCAATCGTAACGAGTTCTATGTATGGGCAAATCAGCCGTTTATCCTGGAGCAGACACCGATGGTGCTATACGCGGTGGATCTTTCTGGAAAAATGAATATGATAGGCGTGGATAATGCCACAAAAGCCGGATATTTCTACAAGTAGTCAACCCCCCTAAAATAGAACTATAAGGAGGTCACGAAATGGGAACATTAGAACTCGCATCCCTTTTGTCACTTTCTGTCTCGGCCGTTTTCTTTCTGCTCCACTTAGTCAAATTTTCTAAAGGTGATTCGAGAGATGAATTCACGAATCACATAATTTTCTCCTTAGTACCTGCGGTAATTCTATTTGGACTATTGCTTGGCATTAACTTTTTTATTTTTTACTTTGCGCGTCCAGCACTCGTCGGTCCCTGGAACGGGTGGCTGATTATTTCACTGTTGAATTTCATTGTCGGATTTATTCTGTTTCTCTTCCACGCAGTGGTTATTATAGGAAAACCTACATTGAGCGTTATTGCACCGCCCGCCGTGATGGCATTGTGGTTTGTCGTTTCCTTATTTGTGATGGTACTTACGCCGATTTCCGACAATGGAGCGAAAACACTTGCCGGATACGCCAATGTCGAATACATGGAAAAAGGGCTTTACCCGGAAACCGATGCGGACCATATAATTTTGGTCTCGGAGGAAAACGCCCGTTACATTGCTGGCCAGATAATTTCCGAGTCAACCTCTGAAGATGTAATACTCGGAACAATGTATCGACCGGAGTGTTGCGTTCTGCAATCCATAAATGGTCACGCTTATTGGATCGCAGGACTTCGTTTCAACGGTTTGCGGATTTCAAACACCGTAAACCGTGTCGTGCCGGGATACATTGTGATAGATGCCGAAAATCCAAATAGCCGAGCGCAAGTCAGACTAGGTTACGAGATGAGATATACGCCTCGCAACTATTTTGGCAATAACCTTAAGCGGCATATTTATACCAATGGATACCGTCATTGGAAAATCGACGACCTAACTATCGAAATAGATGACAACTGGAAGCCGTGGTTCTCGGCTTCGCTTAACAAGCCCGCCCTAAGATTTAAGGGTAGCGTTCCTAAGATGATGTTACTTATTGATCCGGAAACCGGAAAAATTCATGAACACGAACTAGATAAGATCCCTGAATTTGTGGATAGGGTTTACTCCCAGCATGTTGCATATGACTTCCTTGACTGGTGGGGAAGATGGGACAACGCTCCCTGGAAAATAGCGTTTGAAACGCCCCAAAACAGGACCAAACCCGCCACCGACCCAACCATAGTTTACACAAAAGGCGGACATCCGTCTTGGCAGATATTAATGACCTCCAGGAGCGGAGGGGACAAATCCACAACTTCCGTAATTCTTTTTGAGGGAAGATCTAATATCGCAAGAAAGTACGACATAAGCGGTATTGCGAAAGAATCGGATGTTTTGAAGGCCTTTACCGAAACTAAGGAAAACATAACCGGATTACAACCCGCGCACCTCTCCATGCATAGGATTTATGGAGAGCTCACCTGGGTTGTGACTTATATAACCCCGACAGTATATAAGCAATCTCAACCCTTCCATGCTGTTGGGCTTCTTCCCGCCTATAATGTACAGGGAGCAAATGTTGTTATGAAGCCAAATATACAATTGGCACTACTTGCGTATAGACAGATGCTTGCTCAAGGCAGGGGAATTTCGAGTGAAGATCCGCAAGAAGGCGGCCTTCAAAAAACAGCGGAGGGAAATGTTCTTCAAGCTGTAAGTTTCGTCATAAACGGCGAAACGAATTACCGGATTATTATTGATTCGATGCCCCAAAAGGTATTCCAAGGGGCCGTAGGCGACGGTGAAAACATCGAACTGCCTTTTGTCGAAGAGGGTAGATATGTTCGCATAATCTATCTAGACATAGGCAAACCGGTTGCGGATGTGATCGTGTACGATGACCTAACAATGGACATCGGCGATCAAAGCCCCGCTGAAATCAGCGAGCTCACAGTACCTTCTCAATAAACAAATAGTAAAACCCCGCAAATTTGCGGGGTTTTTTAATTGGCGTATTCCTGTTATTCGATACCCAGTATTTCTTTGTATAAAGTATTCTCGTGCCGAAGCAGAAACGACGGCTCAAAAAGTTTCTGCCATTCCTCTAAAATCTTCTCGTCCCCAAAGAGATCTTTTAAGCAAACATTGTAAGAATCCACCTGTGCCATGCTTATTTCAAGCTCATCTGTATAAAAAAGCTCTGCCAATGATATAGATTCCCTTATGGACCCTACCGATTCCTCCTTCAAAAACGAAACATCGTATAGGATTTCGTCCGCTTTTTCATAAGATCCAGGCAATGACTCTCTTAAAACCGTCCACCGATCCGAAGGCGCAAAAACATTGAAGCACGCGAGCTGAACTATGCGATAAGCGTCCTCGTATCCGAAACCGTAATGAACCAGCCGTTCTTTCAGAAATTCCTTAGCTTCGCTTGAGGCGTAAACTCCGCGCGAGTCCCGAATTTCTCTTAGCATATTATCCGGGTACACAACGAGCCCGGACAGTACATTTTTCAGCACCAAAATAGAATGGCAAGTCACATGGAAAAGATCCGGCCATGCTACCCGCTCCACGCACGACTGCTCAATAGCCCTTTCTTCCCATGTCTTAATATTATCGACGATCATAGAAACATAGCCCTTAGCCATTCTCCCCATACCTTCGAGCTGTTCCAGCTGAATCGGATTTTTCTTATGCGGCATAGCCGAAGAACCTTTTTGTTTTTTGGCGAAAGGTTCACGCATAAGAGGCCTGCCGCTTCTTGCATTGAGCCGTATATCGGTCGCGATCTTATCAATAACCAAAACGAGTCCGCAAAGTGCCTCTGCCACCGCCGCGTAAAGAATCCGCGGCATTATTTGAGTAGCACCATAGAATGGCTTTAGTTCGAGTATTTGTAAAGCCGCTTTTTCCATATCCGGATTTATGCTTCCGTATTTTCCAATAGCGCCTGAAATCTTTGAATACGAGATGTTTGGTTTCGCAGTCAAAAGCGCGTCGTGAGCAACTCTTATCTCTTTCAGCCAAGCCAAGCATCGGGCGCCGAATGTCTGAAGTTCCGCTTCCTGACCATGCGTTCGCGCGTTCATAATCGTATAACGGTATTTCACCGCCAAATTTGCCAAAGTTTCATCGAGTTTCGCGTATAATGCCTCGAAGACAAACTCGATCGCGGAACTAAGCATACTCGCAAATGCCGGTTCCTCGCCGTCATACGAAGTTATATTTGGATGAACAAAAGCTTGCAGATGAACGGGTAAATGCCGAAGCCGTTCGTCCAGAAAAGCATTATAATCGTGATGTATTTCTCTGTCGCGCGCTTTCCACCATTCAATATCTATAGAATTTTTCAGCCATATCTCGGCAATTTCGGAAAATGCGCTAATCCTTGCTTCGTCTCCCGTAACTTCCGCGTCCGCTTTGAGGACCGCGAGCTCGACACCTTCCCAAAGCCCTAATTTGTTTCTATCGCTAAAAATATCGGAGATGGCTATATTTTGATATCGTCCATGCATATCCATTCCTCCTTTTGTCGCCAATATTGAATATTGAGCTAAAATTCATTTAAACGAACCTTGTGAATTATAGCATAGATAAATATAAAGTACAGATGAGCGATGAGGAATGCCGTATTTGCGCGCGGCGGACACAGTATGACTAAAATTCATTCGTCATATTATAAAAATAATGGTAGGAAGTTATCCACATGTGAAAAAATTTATTCGTTTTGTGATATAAATAGCTTAGTAAAAATTATTTTCGAAAAATGGAAACTAATCAAAAATTTAGGATGCTAAACGAAAAAAATGTTGAGGAACCCGCACATCAGACCGTTGAGTTAAAATCGCCCCAGAAAAAACTAAAATTTCTTTTTGTTTCGCTTGAGAGCTTAAGCGGCGATTTGGCATGGACCGTAAAAAAAGAGGGGCATCAAATTAAAGCATACATAAAGGAAAGGGGAGATATCGATGTTTACGACGGAATCATAGAAAAAGTTAACGACTGGCGAGCTTGGCAGGATTGGGCTGATGTTATAGTGTTTGACGATGTGGAATTTGGGCACATTGCCGATAAATTGCGAAGAGCCGGAAAACTTGTCGTTGGAGGAAGCGATTACACCGATAAACTTGAAATGGACAGGGGCTTCGGGCAAATTGAGATGAAGAAATACGGAATTCCCATACTTCCCCACAGGCATTTTTCAAATTACGATGAGGCCATACAATTCATTAAATCAAATCCGGATCGATATGTTTTCAAGCCAAGCGGAAATACCCCCTCTACCGGAAAAGGTCTTTTGATTGTGGGGCAGGAAGATAGCGGAGAAGATCTGGTTCAAATGCTTGAAAAAAACAAGGATGTCTGGCAAAAAAAAGCGCCTGTTTTCGTGATCCAAAAATTTGTTCAAGGAGTAGAAATAGGCGTCGGGGCATTTTTTAACGGAAATGATTTTATCTATCCCATAAATGTAAACTTTGAACACAAAAGACTTTTTCCGGGAAACCTCGGGCCTCTCGTCGGCGAAGCTGGAACTATGATGTATTGGAGTAAACCCAACAAGATATTCCAAGATACTCTGGAAAAAATGCTTCCCGCTATCAGAGAATCCAAGTATGTCGGATACATAGATATAAACTGCATTGTAAACGGTTCCGGAATATATCCGTTGGAATTTACATCGCGTTTTGGATACCCGACGATACAAATTCAGCAGGAAGGGATACTTATGCCAATGGGGGAACTTCTTTATAGAATGGCTAAAGGAGACGCTCTGGATATGAGGACGAAAAGGGGATTTCAGGTAGGAGTCAGGATATTCATACCTTCGTATTTCGTGCCTAAAAAAGAGGCCTCGGAAACCGTAAATAGATATCATGATCTACCAATATTGTTAAAAAACCCAAAAAACACGCAGGGTATGCATATAGAAGATGTAAAAATTCAAAACGGTGTCTGGAGAGTTGCCGGAACATCCGGAGTGCTTTTTGTCGTAACTGCTTCGGCAAGAACGGTCATTGAGGCCCAAAGAAAAGTTTACTCGCGCCTAAAAAACATCACCGCGCAGGATATGTTTTATAGAGTGGATATAGGAACAAGATGGTTTGAGGACAGCGATAAACTGCAAACATGGGGGTATCTTTAATAAAAATTCTCAATTTAATCAAAATTTTAGTATATGGCTTCCTTTGTATAGATGTTTCTTGAATTCCATAGCATATAACCGGCATAGTTTTCTCCCAAAGCATTTTCCGTCGCTTGTATTTGCGCGCGAACTTTATCTTCGCCGTAATACACTCCCCGAATCGTAAAATCCTGAAGCCACGGGCGAAATTTTGTTTCTCTTTCAAGGTTATTTGCTGTCTTATATGCATCAAGCCGTTCCGCGGCTTTTCCCATTGAAAAATTTACGACAGCGTAGGGATAGCTCGCGGGACTTTGATACCCAAGAAATCCTATGGAATAATGCGATGGGTAAACCATTGGACTTATATAGTCGAAATTTCCAAAACCGTCTTCGATTAACTGCCCGATTCCCAAGTCGTCCTTGTTTGTTGTCGTATAGCCGAATAAATCCGCGGATATTTTTTCATCGGGCAAACTAACATTAAGATACGAAAAAAATTCCAAGATTGTTTTATGCTTTTGCGTTTTTGCGGACGACACGGTAAATTGCATATCACTTAACGCGCCGTCCGAGGGAAACCGTATATAATCGAGATTTATCTCGTCAAATCCGCGGGAAAAAGCATCTTTCATTATTGAAATGTTGTAATCCCAAACATCTTTCGAAGCCGGATCCACCCACGCGAGGCCGCTGTTGTCGCGCCATAAAGTTTTCGCTGAATATTTTTCATTTGGAAACGCGGCAAGTTTTGCCGCGCTATGCACGGCAATATCAGGACGGACGACAGCTAACCGCGGATCTTGAAAAACTACTGCTCTCGCGATTACATAAATATTTTCCCTGTGAAATCTTGCTATGAGCGAACTTATATCTTTGATTACCGCCTTTTCCGCGAAATATTTTTCCGCGTCATAGACCTTTGTGTCGTAAAATATGTACCCGGAAAAATCCTTTATATCTATGACCACCGCGTTTATCGCTGTCTCATTCGCGAGATTTATCGCGTAAACAATTTTTTCTTCATTTGCCGCCGATTCACTTGACAAGTAAACCGCTTTTACTATTTTCGGCGGGTCAGCTAGTTTTGCCGAATTTAGGGATCTTGCGTCTTCCTCCGTAGCTGAAAGATCATCGTCCGCAAGCGGCTTTTCGTAAAAATTCCGCAAAAATTCCTCCCCGATGCCAAGCCGCAAAAAAATCAGAGAAAACCCCAATATCCCCGCGACAGAAAAAAGTTTTATAACCGTTGAATGTGACATCACATACCCATTCTAATCGCAAATATGCCAGCTTACAATAAATCGCAAACGATGGCACGCGCGTAATTTGGTATTGACATATTGACCTAGAAATGTAATTATATAATTCAGCTTAAAGTGCCCGCCACACGGGCTCAATCCGAACGCCGACTTTTAGAAGCGCCTCTGCGCTTTTTTTGTTTTCTATACAATTCTAAC
>MHOE01000009.1 GCA_001819985.1 Candidatus Spechtbacteria bacterium RIFCSPHIGHO2_02_FULL_43_15b | reverse complement strand
ATTGGACGGAATAACATGGAGAATCGACACTATAATTTTCGCAATAATCGCGATATTGGGCGTAGTCATCTTGATCTTGAGTTTTATCTTAGGAGAAGTGTTTGACTTTTTTAGCCATGATATTGATGTAAATATCGGAGGGCACGACGCGTTTAATTTGGGAAATAGCGGAGATGTTCCAAACGCGGGATCGCTGGTAAATGTCCAGTCCGTACTTGCTTTTATGTCAGGATTTGGAGGGCTAGCTTGGATCCTTAGCGGCTATTTGAAGTTTAGCCCGATGTTTTCGGTTCTTTTGGGGCTTTTAGGAGGGATTGTCGCCGCTATTCCTATGATTCTTCTAATGAGGATACTCTATAAAAAGTCGGGTAGTGCGGGATTTAATATGCAAGAAGTTACTCACAGAACTGCCAGCGTAGTACTTGATATTCCCCCAAACGGACTCGGCAGAGTTCAGTATGAAATTAACGGCTCTCTGATAACCTCGACCGCAAGATCCGCTACCGGGGAATCAATCTCGGCAGGAACTACGGTAAAGATCGAGCAAGTTATCGGCAGTGAAGTATCTGTCCGCAAAGTATAATAGGCAAAATCATAAAATAAGAGGAGGATAGATATGGATTTTGGGATAGGAATATCCGCGATAACAATCATCTTGGCGGTTATTGTCGGCGCGGCTGGTGTAATAAGCCGATATCGAAAATGCGGACCCGAAGAAGCCCTGATAATCACTAACCGAAAAACCTTCGTAAAAAACCCCGACGGTTCAACGGGTACGGTTAATTTTAAAGTTATCAGAACGGGCGGCACTTTAGTGAGGCCAGTTATCGAAGGGGCAAGCAGGATGTCTCTGCATTCGCGTTCAATCCCGGTTAAAACCACGGGCGCGATGTCAAAAGAAGGGGTTGAAATTGACATCGAGGGCACTGCTCTCATAAAAGTAGCCGGCGATGATGCCCGCATTATAAATGCCGCGGAGCGGTTCCTTAATCGAGAAAGCGATATAGACACGCAGGCAAAGGAAGTACTCGACGGCACTCTCCGAGGCGTATGCGGAACTCTTACCCCTGAAGATATCTACAGGGATAGAGTAGCATTCCAAAATAAAGTAGAGGAACAAGTTCAAAGCGTACTTTCCCAGATGGGACTTCTTTTGGATGTCCTAACTCTACGAACGATAGGGGATAGAGAAGGATATTTCGACGCGCTGGGAAAAAAACGAACCGCTGAAGTAAAGCGTGATGCCCTAATAGGCGAAGCCGATGCGGAACGAGAATCTGCTATGAGGAGAGCCGAAGCCAAACGCGACAGCGACATGAGAGTCGCGCAAACGCAAGCCGAGGTTGCGGAAGCTGAAAAATCCCGAGATGTAAGGAAAGCCCAATATCACGCCGAGACCGAACGAGAAGATGCCATCGCGGCACAGGCGAATCCCAAAGCAAAAGCTAAAGCAGAACAAGAAGTTGCCGAAGCTTTAGCCGAACTTGCTAAAAAACGCGCAGTTCAGCGCGAAGAAGAGCTGATTTCCGAAATTGTAAAGCCCGCTGAAGCCAACAAGAGAAAACTTGTTCTTGAGGCCGAGGCGGATCGCGATTCGCGTAGGGCTCGCGCAGAAGCGGAGAATTACGAAAAAGAACAAGAAGGTATAGGCGAGGCCGCGCAGATTCGAAGTGTAAAAAATGCTGAAGCTGAAGGTATCACAGCCGTAGGTCTCGCTGAAGCGGAGGCCATAAAGGCAAAGCTTGTTGCTGAAGCTGATGGCTGGGAAAAACGGGCGGCCGCTATGAAACTGTACAGCGATGCGGCCATGAACCTCGAAATTGCCCAGCGCCTCATAGACAAACTGCCGGATATGGTTGCCGCTGGCGCAAGCGCGCTTGCCGCGGTAGATAAAATTGAAATATTTGATTTTGGCGGAGATGGCGAAGCCGCATCGAATATAGCTGGCTTTGCTCCGCGAAATGTCATGCAAACCTTAACATGGCTGAAGCAAACAACGGGTGTTGATCTTGCCGGACTTCTTAAGGGGCTAACAAAGGGAGAATCCGACGCCAATGAACCCGTCTCGGTAGAAGAATCCGCAAGGCCTCGATAAGCGGCCATCCAAGAAAATAAATCTAGAATCAGCAATTAAATCTTGACTTAAAAATGGGGGGATTTTTCCCCATTTTCGATAAAATTCGATTTTTCGAAGGGAGGGCGGCAATGACGCAAAAATCTTTTAGCAGTATGCATGGAATCGCTTTGCCGAAAACCCGGGAAAGTTACCCCCTTAATATCGGAGGGGTCGATACTTTGGTTGCGCATTGTAGCGATCCAAGATTCCAGGAAGCATTCCAGCTGTTTATCCTTGAGGAGTTAGAATTGAAACCCGGCTCCTACGATCCGATTGTCATTCCCGGAGCAAGCCAGCTTCTGACATTCGCGGATTCGTTCCCGAAATTCGCGTCGGGATTTACACGCTCAATGGAATTTTTGGTAAAAGCGCACCACCTCAAAAGAACGGTTATAATAATGCACGAAGATTGCCTATGGTATAGCGAATTTGTGCCGAAATTCGTAACGCGCCACATGAATCCTCGCGATCGTCAGATTAGCGATTTACTCAAGACAAAAAAACTTATCGAGGAAAAATTTCCACGACAGATGCAAATAGAAATGTTTTACGCATCCATACAACCCCCAGATAGAGTAACCTTCAGTGAGATAAAAGAGGGTAAATAATCCGATGGATAAAAGAGTGCTTTGCCAAACACTTCAATATTCGCGCATAAGCGTATTATGATGATAAAAATTAACAAAAAACCCGATCAAAGATCGGGTTTTTTAATTCTTTTGGACGCGGCTTACCGCATATGGGTTGCTTGAAATTATTTTCCTAATCAATCTATCGAACATTGAAAAAATATGCTATTAAATATTATTGGGATTGTTCTTTACGAGGAGGATCTATGGAAATTGGACGCGAGGAATTTCAAAAACTTCTGGAATTAAAGATGACTCCGAATAATCTTAACCTTGTAATGGATGCGTATAACTTCGCGAAACGCGGCCACGCAACCCAGAAACGGGATGGCGGGGAAAGATATTTCGAACATCCCAAGCGCGTGGCATTAATTTTTATCCGCGAATTAGGTATTTATGATTACGAAATGATCATAGCCGCGCTCCTCCACGATGTAGTCGAAGACACATATCTATTTGGTTCTCAAGATGTGGCATTTGAGAGCATTCAAAGACACTTTACAAAGCGCGCCGCGGAACTCGTGCATTTTGTTACCAAACAAAAGGTTCCTACCGAACAAAAAGACGATAGGGACCGATGTTACTTTGAAAGAATCCAGCACGCGGCTAAAGAGCCGAAACTCATAAAGCTCGCGGATCGACTCGACAATATCCGCGATTTCAATTCATGGATACCAGAACGAAAACTCCGTTACGCGGAAGAAACAGAGATGTACTGCCTGCCCATTGCGCGAAATATAATTTCGGAACTTTCTCAACCTATGGCGAATCGTATGCAGGGACTTTACAATGAGATGTTAAATATTTGTCGGCAAATTAAGCAAGACGCAACATAAAAATAAAATCGGCCAAAATTGACCGATTTTATTGTTTTTACCCTCAAATCCGCGGCGCGCTTACAACCTTCCGAACGCGCACTCCGGAGAAAGTATCTGCCGTGCTATTGCGACAGTTGTTTCGTTAACATGTCTGCAAAGCTCGTCAAATGTATCACGCCCGCGACTTCCGGATAAATTTGTCATATGAACCAAATGTTCCATTGCCGCAACGGCATCTTCAATCTCGCCGTTTGCGTTGAAAGCTGGAGGACCGCCCGTGGCGGAGATACTCTTCAAGACATTAATGGGAATAATATGCTTATGAAATCTGAATGCGGCATCAATATCATGCTCGAACGCTTGAACACGACCGTTTGCCACGATTAGTATATCCAGGGACTGGATAAACGCCCTAGAATATTCTGCCTGCGTTCGAGCCACATAAACAGGTATGTCGTCATCGGCCACATAGAACATAAATTCAGGACAACTGTGGCCGAGTTGCGGACGAATCAGATGACGGCCGACATTAATCGCGGCTTTGTCTATGCCCATATTCGATGCGCCATGCGCGATTCGCACATCAACTCCAATAAATTGTTCCCGCAGATGATGAACTACTCCGCGGAGAATCGCGCCGCACGCCGACTCATAAGCACCGACTTTTACGCCCCAGGCACGGCACTGTTCGGGCGTAAGCAAACTATAGCCGCTCATACCAAATACGAGAATATTGTCCAAACCCAAAAGCTGTTCCGATACAGCTCTTTTGTATTCACCTGGAAGATATATCCTTTTCTTTTTGAACACTCTGCGGTACACCCTGCAATTTTCTTCGTCATCCGGATTAAGACATTCCACTCCGGGCAATACGCTTAAGCTGGTATCGCCAGTTACCTCCACAATTGTTTCATACGGGTTCATCCGAAAGATTCTCCCTTCTACCTCCATGCTACTTACCTCTTCCTTTTTGGCTTATTCCGAAATTAAAATATCATATTTTGAATATATTGTCAATTACTTGACTCACGAGTTCAACCTAAAAGCGTAACACTTGGCATCTTTAAGATCATGCTAAACCTCAATACAAAGATATGCAGATTTGAAAAATATGCTAATATATTCATATATGTCTAACAATTTTTTAGACAAAGCAAGACAATGGCTCGAAAGCCCTGATGGTGAAAACCTCTTAACTAATGAAGAATATTGCCCCACTCGAGATATATTTCAAGCGCGCCTTGAAACGCTTCGCGTGCAGTTTGAACAAAATAATTTTCAAAACTCCCCTTTATTGATTGCAATAATCGGCGAAATAGGGAATAATTCATTTGATCATAACCTGGGGAATTGGCGAAACACCCCGGGAATATATATGGATGCCGATACCAGCGCGGTGATAATAGCCGATAGGGGACAAGGCGTTAAAAAAACGATCTCGCGTGTGCGACCGGATGTTGCCAATGATAAAGAGGCAATCAAAATTGCGTTTACCGAGAAAATATCAGGAAGATCGCCTGAACAACGAGGCAATGGACTGAAGTTTGTAAGGGGGATTGTGGAAAAACAAAAATGGAAACTCCATTTTCTATCCGGTAATGGCGCGGCAAAAACCAATGATGTCGGCGAGTTTGAATTTATCGAAAATGATGAAAATATTTTGGGTTGCGTTGCTTTGATTTCATTGAATTAAGAAATGTGAATTTTTGTGCATACTATGACTATTTATCTTAAAAAATTCGGCAATATGCTCATATCCCGCCCGGCAGGCAGGGAAGCTTGGCTTGGCGCCAAAGCGTATGTATTGCCCGAATCAACGAAGGAAAAAATTACTCTTGACTTTGAGGATGTAGATGTCCTAACCCCTTCTTGGGCCGATGAATTTATTGCGAAACTTATCGAACGGCAGGGCAAAGAAAATGTCAATTTTCAAAATACGGATAATCCATCCGTTAAAGAGACCTTGCGCCTGCTGTTTGGCTAAGTGGCTGAAAAATTTGTTTGTCGCGCTCCGTATTGCGAAAAATATTAGAACTATCTTGAGGGAAAGGGAGGTATGATATACGCCGAAAACAAAAGGCGAATGATAATCTCATCCGCCATCCTGTCGCTAGTGAGGGTAATATATTAGATAACAGGTGTGGGTTTGGACCATGCCCTCCGATGAAACCCCCCTCCATTTTTTGTCCGTTCGCTAATTTTGGTGACAAAATTTTATTTTAAACGAAATAGAAAACAGCAACTACTATTACGCCAAAGACCAAAAGTATAATCAAGTTTCTTTTTGCATTTGTAGATTTTATAATGGCCTCGCTAGACGCAATCGTTTTTCCTTTAACTAAGAAAATAGCTGATATTAATATTAAAGAAACATAAAATATCAAACTATATATCAATTGATTTGGCAAAAAAGAAACGGCAATACCGTATGCAATTACAATTAATCCCCAATAAATTGATTGCGGCCTAACGATTTCTTTGGTATATGAAACTTTTAAGTTTCCTTTTATCAGAATCAATATCCCTATTCCTATTAATAAGATTTGGACCATATTTTTTATGCTTTAGCATTTAATTTTTTTAATAATTCTAATATTATCTCAATTACTCATTGCGTCGACCGCACTTGAGGCATGAGCAATATTAGAATTTGTCATTGTTTTGACCTCTTTAAATATGTAATTTAAGTGAAGTGAAATTAACGAAAATCCAAAAAACCAACTGAAATTAGAATAAAATAAATCATTTAATGCTAACAGGGAAGATTTATTTAAAAAATACAAAAATAGAAGAATGATAATAAATGTAATTATAAGACCAGAAATTATTTTTATAAACTTCCCTACCCTTTGCGCTATATTTAAAACGAACCTTAACAAAAGAGAGGCAAAATAAACACATAGTAAAATTGATCCAATTGAAAATAACATTCCGATGGCAAATCGATTCACAAAAATTTCAAAGGTGCTTAAGAAGACTGTAAAAAATTGGTCTATATTATTGGAAATTTTTAAATATGAATTTAAAAAGAGAAATAAGATAAAAATACTAACAAAAATTGTCAAAATTTTTCCTAAGTAATAGCCGAATTTTTTGACTTTCTTATTTTTTATTTTTGTAAAAAGAATAAAAGACAAACAGAAAAAAGCAATAATGTGGAAAAACTCTATATTAAATTTAACAAATTTAGCAAATATAAATAAGGTTAAACTTAGGAAAGCAAAACTGCTGATATAAACTGCGATAAGCAAAACAACTGAGTAAATCTTTAAAATATCTTGAAAGATTGATTTTTCAGAATTCGTCGCATTCATATAGATATTATATCAGGAAATTAACCTTTTACTATCAGATATCTTGTCTCGAAAAGGATATGGGAGAAATCCGCCACCAAAATTAGCGAACGGACAAAAAATGGAGGGGGGTTTCAGGGGAGGAAATTTTTGCCCGCGAGCCGTCGGGTTTTTCTGCCCGCCGTCGCAGATTGCAGACAATTCATCATTTTAGGTTTTGTTTTTGGATTTATGGATTAAATTCGGTAAAATAATCTCAAAAGTTTGCGAGGGTTTTAATTCGGGAGCCATAGAATACGATACGAACTTCCGATTTTCCGAAAAAGTCGGAAGTTCGTTTTTTGAGAGCGATTGTTCTGCCCCGCCCCGCTTTTGCGGGGCGGGGTTTTCCAGCTCGCCAAAATTTGAGTTCGTATCTAGTTTCTTGGCTGGTCGTTTACGAAAAATGTCGAACTTCATTTGATTAGCTCGGCCTTCGGCCTCGCTTGCTCCAGCGCGGCGCCCCCACCCGCCGCGCCTCCGCTATTTTTGCGCGCGCGATTTTTATTCTTCCTCTCTTCGTTCAGAAGAATTGTCCTTGCCCCATCCGTCCGTGCGCGGACAAAAGCTCCCTAATTACTTTCTTGTCATTTTCCAATCTATAATTATCTGCTTCCAATAAAAAATCCCAAAAATTGGGTAAAGCATCGCTGTAATCATGCCAGGATAATAACTGCCAATTAAAATCCCTTTAATCGGATGATGTAATTCAATAAAAAATATAAGACCATATAAAGTCATTAGTAATAATCCTAAACGACTTTTATTGAACAACAAAAATAGTATGGGTAAGGAAA
>MHOE01000008.1:6473-7935 GCA_001819985.1 Candidatus Spechtbacteria bacterium RIFCSPHIGHO2_02_FULL_43_15b | reverse complement strand
GAATCCTTGGATCTTTTGACTCCTTGTTAATTGATCCTTGAATTCCGCCGCAGGCGGTCGAAAAAAATTGGGGCTATCCACAACACACCGTGGATAGCCCCTTTCTCTTTTTACATATTTTCAAACAGATACCGCATTGACAACTTTTTATCTCCACGACTTAGAGCGCTGAAATATAAAAAGGGCCGCTCATTTAGGCAGTCCTTCGAAGTTGCGTTTGCTACACGACTCTGTTCGCGAGTGTTTTCTGGGCTAACGCCTGAAGCCGTTCTTTCTTTAATGTAATAAGTTCCTGGGCTCGCTTTTTAGCTCCGTCTAGGGCGATAATCCCTCGCGCTTTTAGCATGAGGCGTCCCCGTTCGGAAATTTTGATATTGAAACGAATCGAGCAAGGATCAATAGCGACCCAGTCCGTACGCTGTACGCTAAGGCGTTTACTTAGAAGATCGCTCCCGACCATGTTATTATGGATTCCTAGGTCATTTATAAATTCACTCGTTTTGAGTAAGCCCTCATTGGCTAGGATGGCGATTACCGCTTCCATCCTACTTTTATCGCAATTGCCGTGAATGTGTCAACTTTTTCGTTCCTCCTATCCACACGCCTCAAATCAGCCCTGTTCAAATAGTTTTCAAAGCATTATACTTACTTGCGGTTGCTGGTATGTAACCCAAGTGGTCCGCCAAGTTTGCGTTCATCGAAATTAAAATACGCAGGCATAAAGGAGGAATGAATTGAAAAGGAAAAGTCGCAGTATTGCATATTTGTGGGTTTCATATGTTTTATTGAATTTATGCATAATCTCGCTGGTCGCATTCGCCATTTGGGTTACGCATAGTTTGTGGGCGTTTGGGGGTTTGTTTTTTTTGCTTGGCGTAAGGTCGCCTTTCCTTAGAACAAAGTGTCCAAAGTGCGATTATGAGTTTGTTGCAATCCAAAAAGAAGACGACGACGATTAGCGTCGCGATTGTCATTAATAACCGAAAAATAAGGAGGATTAGAAATGACAACTCCGGGTTTTGAAATGAAAGGACGAGTTGAAGCGGTGCTTGTAGCGTCTAACTTCGGCTCAATTCTCTCGATGCCATGCCCTAGAATCCAGATGATTCGCGGACACGGCGTGAGAGGCGATAGTCATGCTGGCGTGCGGTTTGCGGATGCTCGTGAGAAGGCGCTTTTCTCTTTCGGATTTTCCAAAGGCATCGAGATCGCCAATCACCGCGAATTTTCCGCCGTTTCGGTCGAAGAGCTTGCGGAGGTCGCGAAAGCGATGAATCTTCCGAAGCCAATCCCGTATGGTTGTCTCGGCGAGAATCTAGTGCTAAGCGGCATCCAGAAACTATCCGAGCTTCCCAGCGGAACGATGCTGTTTTTTCGAAGAGACGAGCAAATCAGGAAAGCGGTACTTGCGGTGTGGGCGGAAAATATGCCATGCAAGGGGCCGGGCGAAGTGATCCAAAAG
>MHOE01000008.1:0-6412 GCA_001819985.1 Candidatus Spechtbacteria bacterium RIFCSPHIGHO2_02_FULL_43_15b | reverse complement strand
GAATCGTGGGAAGTATTTACGCCTCGGGAAATATCCAGGAGGGCGATACGGTGGTCGCAAAAATTCCTCGCCAGCGAATCTACAAACTCGAATAAGGATTGTTCTGCGGGGGGCGGCGTGATTAACTCATGCCCCCCTTTTTTATGCAGAGTTCTGCCCTATGTGGGATTCCCGTCTTCCCAATAGGGATTGGTTATAGGACGAGACAATTTTCAAATAATTTTGTAAGATTGTATTATGAATAATTTTTCAAAAGTTAGTTTCTCTGAAGGAGCTTCGGGAGAAGGATTTGGACAAGGAAAAAGGCGGGAAAATCAATCCGAGAATGAAATTAACGAAAAGGAAATATTGCGAAGATTAAAATTGTATCACGAGACATCGAAAGAAAAATGGGAGGCGATACAGAAAGTAGGGGCGATTCTAAGCGAAAGAGAACTCCTGCGGCGAGGTTTAATTTCCGAAGAACAGCTTGACGACTTCGAAACTACAAGTACGGGGTTTTTAGATAGAGAGGCGGGACGCGACGATTATGTTTTTGCTAGTCACAGGCCAGCAAATTATGGAAATGTAACTTTAGAGATTGATTTGGAGGCGTTAAAGATAGACGGAGCTAAGGTTGCCACTGCCGGTGATTGGTTGCACTTCGTTGATGATGAAGACGCCGAGAGATATTTTCATGATTCCGAAATTCCGGCATCCAAATTTGTTTAGTATCTAATTGTATTTTTGAAAACACTGTCCGATCCGGAATTATTTTGGGGTGGGCAAGATTCGCGAGTTGAAGAGCTGACTATCGAGGGCTTAACGGAAAGATTAAAAGGCAACCTGGAAAAATTCAGAAAAGTTTTGAAATTGAATCCCGAAATAATGTTTCCGAAAGAACTGCCGCTAAAATACATAAAGAGCGTAAAAGTTAACGATTGACTCTCGTTGCTGTTCGCGATACTTTATTTACGGAATTTTAGCAAATTATACAAGGAAAGGAGGGTTTTTATGGCAGA
This sequence comes from Candidatus Spechtbacteria bacterium RIFCSPHIGHO2_02_FULL_43_15b, assembly GCA_001819985.1. GTDB lineage: Bacteria > Patescibacteriota > Minisyncoccia > Spechtbacterales > HO2-43-30 > HO2-43-30. Next base: position 5,411 of record MHOE01000008.1, on the reverse strand, counting down.
TGCGCAAGCAACGGAAGTTTTATCGATTCTAGAGCAAGCTAAAGAAAGAGCGAAGAAAATTATTGAGATGTCTCGCGATCTAGTCGCGGAGCGTGAGTTGCTCCGGCGGGTGGTAAGTGAGTACAGCGCGAAGCGAGTCGAGCTTGTGAAGCAAGAGCTTGAAGCGCGTGGGCTGACTTGGTGCACTAGCTGTTCAAATGTGACTTCGGGTCTGGATATCGAATTCCTCTTAGTCGAGGGTAGTGAGGTATACTCTCACGGCTACGGGAATTCTTACTACGGTTTTCGCCCTTTCTCGAAACTTTACCAGGCTTGCATTGCGTGTCGTAAATGCGCCGCCGACAAACATGGACAGATGGGCGCGTATGATTATCACGCGGAAGGTCAGTCGAGTTTCCTCGCGTTTCGCGTGGAGAAACGCGAGGACGGTTACTATGCTTGTAAGTTCGGCAACTGGGTGAAGCTCGAGGAAAAGCAGTGCGAGCTCAATGGGTTGTCGAGTGAACTTGTGGAGAAACTCGTCGAGGAGTGGGGTCTCCCTCCGAGAATGGAAGTCAAGACGAGTGCGTGGAGTAGCGAGGAAAATTTAATTATCCACTAATATTAAACGCCCGTATGGTAAACCAGCGGGCGTTTTCATTAAAAATTAGAAATTGCGATTTGATGATGCCGACTTTGTTTAGTATAATGAAATTATAAACATACGCGCGCAAGATTTTCAGTATGAACGGAAACAAAAAAAAATACACCGAAGAAAATGTTGTTAAGGAAAGGATAGATCATTTGCTTGAGCATCGCATACCGTGGCTGTTTTTCGGAGTCCTCGGCGGATTACTAGCAACGGTTGTTGTTTCCAAATACGAAGCAATTCTTTCTGCCGATGTTCGGCTCGCATTTTTTATCCCCGTGATTGTTTATTTGAGCGATGCCGTTGGGACTCAAACGGAAACTATTTATGTTAGAGCATTGTCTAAAGGCAAGAAGATAAATTTTTCTAGGTACATTATTAAGGAAGGCATCATAGGATTTTTGCTCGGGGCGGCTTCCGGAATACTTTTGGGAGGATTCGCGACTTATTGGCTCGGTTCATTTGAAATCGGCGTAACAATAGGGCTGACAATGGTTTTGAACCTGACACTAGCTCCCATACTGGCCGTGTACATCCCAAGCCTTATTTACAAAAGACATTCCGATCCGGCATTGGGGTCTGGTCCGGTGGCAACAATTGTTCAGGATGTAATCAGTTTGCTTATTTATTTTGTTATAGCAAGCGTTGTTGCTTCGTAATCGGAGACGCGTATTTTGTTGACTTATTGAAATTTATTTAAGAACGGAGGAAAAAATGGAAATAAACGACAAGCCCGATATTGAAAATGCAAAGGGTAACGCGATCCAGTACCTTGTTTGCGTAAGTATGGCGTGCAACGGAATTTCTTCCGCAGAGATTATAGCGGCATTGGAAAAAGCGTTAGTTTTTTGTCCGGAAAGGCGGAGAGACATAGTCAGAATAGCGAAGGGTTTGCCAAATCTTTGCGAGAGAACAGCCGGAAAAGCATACATACTGGAGCTTGAAGCTGGACTTGTTGAAAAGGGTAATTGATCGGGCATATTACTGCTCGATTTTTTAATTTTCGCAAGTTGCCTAAAGGATGTTTTGGTGATAAATTTAGCATATAGGAAGGGTGCGTGAGCGGTTGAAACGGGCGGTCTTGAAAACCGCTAGAGGGTTACACCTCTCGTGGGTTCGAATCCCACCCCTTCCGCCAGTAGTTTTGGTAAGCAAGCATTAAAATATCCTTGCTTTAAGCTACATTTCAAAACCGAAAAGTGATAAAATGTAGGAACCTCAAAGGGATTCGAACTATGGAAACATTTCAACCAAAACCCGAAAGTAATGAAGCCAAAGAAAAACAAGCCCTTTGGGATAAAACCATGGAGAAGTTGGATCGGGTGGCGGACCGATTAGATAAACCAATTGATGCAGGCATAAAAGAAACCGTAGTCGCTTTTATTGTAAGTGAATTTCCTACTTATGGATCATGTGAAGGTCATGTGGAGGAGCGTTTTGATAAAAGCATAAAGCTTCGTCCATATATCGAAGTAGGGCTTGATGAGCCGAGGCAAAGATTTATTGGTGAGTCAGAAATCAAAGAACATATCGCCGCAGAGTATGGCATTACTGCGGAAGAGTTGGAAGACAATGATGCTGCTGAACGAGCGTATTGGGATTACATTCATGAACAAGATGTTCCAGAAACTCTAGAATTTTTAGAGATTCGAGCAAAGAATGAAGAACTGGAGAGATTAATTCAACAAATCCTGGAAACCTTTTATCAGAACAGGCAAGTTAGTGAAGATATCAAACTTACCATTAAGCGCATCGGTCCCGCTGGTCACTTTAGAGTAACAACCGCAAAAGAAAATCCTAAAGAAGTACCAGAATCAGAACTAGAGAACTGTCAAAAACAACTGTTAGCGGAACAAGAAGAGGTAAAAGCTTTTACGCAGTTTTTAAAAGGAAGATTTTTGAGCTAGTGCAATATTTTAGTTACATTTATGACACAACCTAAAGTCGCAAATTTGAATTCCGCATAAAGTTCGCCGACATTTTTAAGAAATGCGCGGATTTGCGTTTTGTCGCCCTGCGACAATAGAAATGTATTCCTTGAGTTTAAGGACGGATTTCTGTGTCAAGGCCAGCTTGATGCCGCAGGAGCGCCTCAACCATGCGCGCAATATATGCCAGTTAGTTTTTTGGACGGCAATATATTAGTCGTTGGGGATGGCGGCGAGGCGGCACATTGGGAGGTAAACAACGATATACTTATACTGACTTTTCTCGATAATGACAAAAAGACACCCAAAGAACAGATATCGCTTACAAGGCATGAAAAATAATGGGGGTTTTGCGCCCATCGCCATTGTTTTGACTATCGTTGCGATTGTTGTGGTCGGCGGAGTAGCGAGTTATTTCCTGTCTTCAAAAAGTTCTACGCCCGAACAAAATTCTTCCGAGCTTGATTCTTCTGGATCGGTACCGAAGCCGGAAGAAAGAATGTCGGCAAGTCAACTTTTGGGGCTATGGCAGAAAAACGAAAATGGCTTCGTGGGCTTTTTGGAGTTTAAGGAGAATGAATTTTGTGCCAACTGGTCTGGCGGAACGCCGGAGCAGTTTGTATGCGGTCAGTATCTTCCTTACCAATTAGATGGAAACAAGATGCTCGTGAACGGCTCTCCGTGGGCAGAGTGGAAAATCGTAAGTGGAAAATTAGAATTTAAGCCGAAAAGCCAATTAGACACAGATGTGTATGAAAAGGCAGTAAGATAAAGATTTTAGGAGACGCAACAAGCCACTCCGCGAACCCTACCCGCGCAGACACCCGAAGCCTCTCCTCTGCCAAATTTGACTTAAAGCAAAATCAGAATATCATGAATTTATATGTATAAGAAAAACGATATTTTTAGCATACTGATTTTTGTTCCGGTCGTGTTTTCCTATATGGCAATATCCGCGGAAGATGTTTTTGCCACGGTCGGCGGCCCCACCTACCTTGAAAGGTTATCTTATAGTCCCAGCGAAAATGCAATTTATTATCTCATCAATAATCAGGGGGGAAGGGGTTGCCCTGCCGAAATCGCAAAAATAAATCTCACAACGAAAGAGCAAATATTAATATTGCCTTGCGATAAGATCGAAGAAACCTATTACACAAATGAAGGATTTAATTCCTTGGAGTATGAACGATTCGTTCAAAACACATTTCAGCCGTTAATAAGCTTGCCAATCATCAGTTTACCTAAGAATGGCATCTCTATTACCGTTGACTATGTCGGGGAACATAGATTTGACGAATACAATGTCAGTTCGGATTTTCGGGCTTTGGTCTCGCAGGGCAACGAAAAGAAAGGGACGATTGATTTTCTCGGATGCTACAAAGACCAGCCGAATGTTTTTAGAGGATATATGATTCCGAATACCGATAAGATAGCAATGGTGGTTTCCCGTATCGGGGATTGCTTTGAGGGCGGGTACACAGACGATGATATGTATATTGTAGAGAATATCATCTCCAAAGACACGACACCTATTGCGTACCACAACAATTTTTCCGGACCTCAAGTACGCGAAGGGTATTTGGTGGTCTCAACGCAAAATGTTGATACAATTCTCGACTCTCTTTCTGGAAAAACACAGAAGACAGATTTTATACTTGTCGCGGCAATCTCGACTTTAATTATTGGTGTTGGTTTCGGCGCGGGTTATGCGGTAGGACATAAGACAAAAGCCCTATCTTTATAGCGGCAGGTATATTTTTTGCCGCGCTGACGGCGATTTTTGTCGTATTATAATATAGTTATAAATTTATGAATTCATACAGGCATACCCAAATCGGATATGCGATGTTATTTGCTTTGTTTATCATCGCCTTATTTTATGTCGGGCTTTACGGGGTTATCGCAATACGGATCGGTTTTAATTTCGACATTATAGCCGTAATGGCATTGGTTTTGTTTATTCTCGCTTCTTTTTCAACGCTCACTGTAACAATTGACGAAAGTTATTTGCGAATAAAATTCGGATACGGAATTTTTCGTAAAAAGTTTTTGCTTAAAGAGATAGTTTCAGCTAAAACCGTAAAGAATCATTGGTATTACGGATGGGGAATAAGATTATGGCTTTGGCCGTATATGTGGGTTTACAATGTTTCCGGCTTTAACGCCGTTGAAATAATCACGAAGAGCGGAAAAATCTACCGCATAGGAACAGATGTTCCGAGCGAGCTTGAGAGCGCTCTCAAGCTGTACATAAATACCTAGTCAAGAAAAGAGCTTGAGTTACTGGTATATTTCGAAACAGGCAGCTATTTTATTGTTGTTTTACGCGGAGATTTTCCTGCCAGCAGGTGGAATGTTAGAGCATATTGCAAAGTTTGCGATATAAGATATATCATCTTTAATAGAATCAAGGAGTGGAAAGAGAGGTTAAGAATGAGTACATATAACGACTGGGCGGGTCTTTGTCGTGAATGCGAGGTAAAATCCTTTACGGCGGTGGCGCATATATGCCCTAGATGCAAAAAACAAGAAACAAACTCTTGCTTCAAACGATGCGCAATATGCGCCCAAAAGGAAAACAAATGTTCCAATTGTGATAAAAAGCTTAAATAACAAGTTTGAAGGCGGCAATTTACCGCCTTTTTTGATTGATTTTGATAACGAGTATTGAAAGTTAGTATAGAACCCCCGAGTTTACAGGAAGGTTTTGACTTGACAAAAATATCTAAATATCATATAATACTTAGCGTTGCATCGGCCCGCCACACGGGCTCAATCCGAACGCCGACTTTTAGAAGCGCCTCTGCGCTTTTTTTGTTTTCTATACAATTCTAACGCCTCATCCGGTGTTAAAA